>NZ_CP196560.1:307655-615310 GCF_051801355.1 Haloarchaeobius ordinarius
GGAACTCCCCGGATTCGGTGAGTTGTTCCGTCAACTCTCCTACGACGACATCGGGACGACCGTCATCGCCACCCGGGCGACCGCAGGTATCTCACGCGGATGTCCAGTGTTCTGTCTCCCGGGGAGTCGGCCGGCGGTCGAACTCGGTATCGAAGAGATAATCCTCCCGGAAGTACCGCACCTCGCCGGACTGGCGAAGCGAGACCAGGCGGACGACGAGGAAGAGTGACCGACTAGCGCGGTCGAACGCCCGGTTACCCCGGGAACGGTGCGAGCGTCGCGGTGAGGACGGCCGGTTCGTCACCGTCGTTTCGCGCGCCGTGGGCGACGCCACGGTCGTGAAACACCACGCCCGGAGCCGTGACCGTCTCCTCGGTGTCGCCCTGTATCACCGTCACGGTCCCCTCGACGACGTGGAACACGTTCGACGACGTCGGATGGTCGTGCGGGTCGAGGGTCGCACCAGGGCCGAGTGCGAACGCCTTCACGAGCACGTCGTCAGCGACCACGACCTCGGCGTCGAGCACCTCGCCCGCGTCGGGAGCGAGGTCCGGATAGCGGTTCAGTGTCATACCCAACACTGCGGGTGGTCGAGTCTTATCGCTGGTGGTCGAACGACGTGGGTGAGAAAAGAATCGGGCACCGAAGTGTGGAACGGCAGGTCCGTTCCCGAGCGACACGGTCAGCGGTACTCGAACCCAGTCAGGTGGGAGGCTACCGGCGACTCCTTATGCCGCTCGGCCTGGGAGTCTCCTCTTCGGCTGGTGCTCCCTCCTCCGCAGGAGCCTCCTCCTCCGCTGGTGCCTCCTCTTCCGCAGGGGCCTCCTCCTCTGCAGGAGCCTCCTCTTCTTCGCCAGCCGTCTCCTCTTCGTCCATCTCCCCTTCCTCGGCTGCCCCTGCTTCTTCGTCCATCTCTTCACCTGCCTCCGCTTCTTCTGGCATCGTATCGGTGAGGACGGCGAATGTCAGCCCGGGTTTGTCTTCCGCGGCGTCGAGGTACCCGAGGGCGATACCGGTGTAGGCCTGGCCGGCCTCGAGGTTGATTACCTTCTTCAGGACCGCCTGTGGCAACTTCTTCTCGGTCTCCGTGGTGTCCTGGGTCGGGAAGACCGCGACCACGTACGCCCCGGACTCGATGGTGAGATAGTCGGTAGCCGACCCGAACGAGACCTTCTCGAGGACCGAGATGTCCTCCTTGGTGAGGTCCCGTTTCAGCGGAACGAGGACGACATCGACGTCCGGCGCATCCGGCGACGCGTGGATGAGTCGAACCGCGGTCAGCTCCTTCTTCGGCATGGTGTCCATATCCTCGAACGCCTGAGGTTGCTGGGACTGGGCCTGGAGTTCACCGATCGCCACGATGGTGAACTTGCCTTTCTTCAGCTGGACCGTCTTGCTGAGGATGACGTTGTTACGCTCTCCAGCCTCGACGACGGTGATTCTGTGTTCACCAGCCTTGAGTGTCAGATAGTTACTGCCGCTCCCGAACTCGACGTTCGTCAGGACGGGTTCATCGTCGACGAGGACGTCGACAGCTGGGGCGTCTGCCAGCGCGTGGACGATTCGAACCCTCGCGATACGCTCGGTCGTCTCGTCTTCTTGCATCTCGCCCTCTTCCATCCCGCCCTCTTCCATCCCGCCCTCGTCCATCTCGCCTTCTTCCTCTTGCGCGACGACGAGCCCTAGCCCGCCGAGTGCGGCTGTTCCTCCGACCAACTGCAGTATTGTGCGTCTGGTTGCTACCATCGCACCCGTACGGAGGGATGGCGCGAGATTAGGTAAGCGCCTGTTCGGGAGAACACAGAGATTGCACCAGTATCAGACATATCCCTTTGAGTTATTAAATGGAGTACTGTGTCGCATCCATACTCAGTTTTCACCACGAATAGTCTGTTTTCAGATACACCTATTGCAGCGGAGACTCCAGCCCGAACGACCCCGGAACCAGTGTCACGGCCAGGGGATGTGTGGGTTCGCGAACGGTGTCGGGGACTCACGACGAGTCTCCGGAGAGACCCGACCGGCGGAACGATTTCGTGGGTGTCCGGAGAGAAGGAGCGGTTAGTCCCGCCAGGCTGCTGAGTGCTGCACCGGTTACTCTCCACAGGCCACTGAAGAACGTCGGGAGACACCGAGGTTCGACTGGTGGGTTCCGGTTCGGAACCGTCCCGACCCCGATGGTGGTCGAGCCGTGTCACTGGTCTTCGACGAGAAACGAAAAACGAGAATCGCATGAAGCACGGACGGCGGGTGCCGCCCGTGGCGTGGCTACTCAGTCAGAGTAGTAGCCCCGGGCTCCTTCCTCACTGGGGCAGCTCGCACACGAGTCTCCAGCCGTGGCACCGGGGCACTCAGTCGCCTCGGGGCCCTCGGCTGGGAACTGTCCCATCCCGCCCCCACTTTCGACGGGCACCTCTTCGCCCTCCTCGAACGGCACCTCTTCGCCCTCCTCGAATGGCACCTCTTCGCCCTCCTCGAACGGCACCTCTTCGCCCTCCTCGAACGGCACCTCCTCTTCCACAGGTGCGTCCTCGTCGATCACGGCGTCGATTGCGAGTTTGAGTTCCAGACCGGGCTGGTCCTCCTCCGGTTCGAGGTAGCCGAGTCCGATACCACTGTAGGCGTGCCCACCCTGCAGGTCGACCTCGGCGGTCGCGACCGGGCTCGGTGGCTGTTCTGGTGGTGACCCAGGGTCGATGGCAGGGTACACGTCGACGAAGTACGGACCGGGCTCGAGGGTGAGATAGTCGGTGGCCGACCCGAACGAGACCTGCTGGATGACCGTGATGTCGTCCGCCGTCAGGTCATCCTTCTGTGGGACGATTACCACGTCGACCGCCGGCGCGTCCGGCGACGCGTGGATGGCCCGGATGGAGACCTCGTCTTCCGCCGGTGCGGTCACCATGTCCTCGAACGCCTTCGGCTCGAAGGAGGCGGTCCCAATCTCGCCGATGGCCATGATGGTGAACTTGCCCTCTTCCAGTTCCGTCGTCTGGCTGAGGACGACCTCGTTCGGCATGCCCGCCCTGGTGACGACGATATCGTGTTCACCGGCTTCGAGGGTGAGATAGTCGCTCACCGTCCCGAACTGGACGTCCGTGAGTACGGTCTCACCGTCGACGATGACGTCGACCGCTGGCGCGTTCGGCGAGGCGTGGATGATGCGGACCTCTGTGAGTCCCCCGGCGGCCTCCTCGTCGGCCGCCTCGTGATAACTGGCGAGAACCGCCTCGACCCCCACCCCTCCGATTGCGAGTGTCCCTCCGACGATACCGACCGACTGTAGAACAGTGCGTCTGGTTGCTACCATAGCACCCGTACGGACGTGCGGAACCCGGTTAGGTAAGCGCCCGTTCGCTCGTCGTGAGAAACAACTCAAAATCAGACATATTGTCGAAAGGTAAGGAACCGACATACACAGACACAGTCAGCAGCGAAGTTTTCTAGTACTGAATTTTAATCTGACATATATTCTCGCAGGTCTGTCAGTGCGCGGCGGCCGGCCCGTCGAACCCCCCACCGACGTACCCCGGCACCTCCGACGCCGGAAGGACGTACCGACCCTCGGGGAGTCCCGCCGGGTCGACACCGACGCCAGCGAGCGCCTCGGCCGCGCGAGCGTGGTCACCGTGTGCGGCCCGGAGACGTTCGTCGAGCGCGTCGACGAGTCGGTCTGCGTCCTCGACGAACCACAGTCGCAGGTCGCCCTCGGCCGGTCGGAAACAGACCAGCGTCGCGGCCCCGAAGCGGTCGGCCGCTCCCGAGCGCTCCACGGCGACCAGTTCGATGGACTCGTACGGGACCACGTCGCTGGCCTCGTCCACGCCACCACGGTCACGCTCCAGTCTGTCCTCGTAGAGCCGTATCTCGGTCGAGCGTGCCTCGTACACACCAGGCAGGACGAAGTACCCCCAGACCAGCCCGAAGACCGCGAGTCCGACGAGCACCGGTGCAGCAGGGCCGACGTACGGTTTCACCAGACCACCTCCGACGATGGCGAACGCGACGGCAAGGAACCCGCCGAGGAGGTACACCCCCGGCGTCACGAGGAGCGGGCGAGCGTCCGCCTCGAACGTCTCGATGGGACCAGTATCCATCACGGTCCAGTGATGGGTGGGGCCCGCGAAATGCGTTGTGGGCGTGCGGGCGACCTCTCGCGTCGGCTCCCCTCAATCGTCGGTCTGGAACGGCGATTCGAACCCGCCACGCCGGGGACCGAACGCGACTCGGTCGGGACCGAACCCGTCGGTGTCGTCACCGAACCAGCCGGTGCCGGGAGCGGGCCCGCGTCCCCCAGGACTGTGGATACCACGGCGGCGACGGCGACGCCAGCCACCGCGACCCCACGGCCCCCGACCCCACGGTCCGCGACCACTCCCACCCCTCCCTCGGAGCGGCGGGATACCCGCGAGCGAGAGCCGAGTCGTCGCGGAAACGTCGTCGACCACCGGCAGGAGCGTGAATCCCCGCTCACCGCCGATGGAGAACGCACCGTCCTCGTCGTAGAGGAAACCGTGGGCGAACACGGTGTAGGTCGCGCCACCCGCGAGCGCCAGCGTCACGTCCAGGGTCCCTGCGCTTCCCGGCTTCCGGAGCGTGAGTTCGAGCATCCCGGCGGGGACGGTCTCGTACTCGGTCGCTTCCCCGAAGTCGAGCTGACGCGCGAGTCGACCGATTCCCTTCGCTCGCACGTTCAGCGCACCCGCATCGGGCGAGACGTGGACGAGTCGGAACGTCGCCTCGGTCCGTTCGACAGCCGCGTTGTCGTCCTCGAAGACGAGTAGTTCCGCGTCACTGCTCGGGAGGCTCCGTCCGGCGACGACGACGGTGTAGTCGCCCCCGGTCAGTCTGACCGTGTCCTCCGGTCCGTAGACGGTGCCGGGAGCGAACGTCTGGACGTCGAGAACGGTGCGCAGTCGAAAGCGGCCCCGTTGCACCTCTGCGTACGGTGATAGCTGCCCGTACTCGAACCCCTCGAGTACCTCGAAATCGTTGACGAGCAGGTCGATAGCCGGGCCATCGGGGACCGCGTGGAAGACGCGGAAGGCTGCCGGGTCCGAGCCACGGGACGCGACCTCTTCGTCGGCGTCGTCTGCCTGTGCCGCCACGTCGAACCCCCCAAATGCGGCGGTTCCCCCCGCGATACCGAGTAACTTGACCACCGTCCTGCGCGTAGCCATAGTGAGTCGCTAGCAGGGTTCGTGACAAGATAGGGGTTCCTTCCGGTAACTGAGGGATGGAGTGGTTACGTCTCTCACATCACTGAGTGGTGCATCGGTTACTCTCCACAGCGCGGTGAGAAGACGAGCGCGAATCGGGAACACCGGCGTGATTCGGGGTCGAAAAAGCGTTGGGCCGTTCGTGCTGGCCGCGTCAGGAAGCCGCGAGTTCCTCGGCCACCGTCTCGACGTCGAGCAGGGCCGGGTCGATGGCGAGAACTTCCTGTCCGCTGACGAACTCCGGGAGGGAGTCGTCGGTGAACACCACGACGCGGAGGTCCGCGTTCATCGTCTTCGCGATGGGGATGCTGGTCGCCTGCCCGACGTCCGTGAGGACGAACAGGTCGGCGTCGAGGATGCCCGCCTCTTCCATCGCGGGGCGGTTCGCGACGTCGGGGATGACCGTCACGTCGATACCTTCGGCTTCCAGTGCGGCGACCAGCGCGTGTTCGTCTGGTCCGGCGAAGATGGCCTTCGTCATCGTCTCATTCGTACTCGATGGTCGCAGGCGGTTTGTGCGTTACGTCGTAGACGACGCGGGCCACGTTGTCGTTCGTGCCAGTGATTCGGGACTGGATGCGCTGGAGCGTGTCCCAGTCGAGGTTCTGGGCGCGGGCGGTCATGCCGTCGCGCGATTCGACGGAGCGAACCGAGACGACCCAGCCGTGGACGCGGTTGTCACCCTTGACGCCGGTTGCCTTGCCGATGACGGCCGCGAGTGCCTGCCAGGGCTCGTACTCCTCCAGTTCTTCCTCGACGATGTGGTTGGATTCGCGGGCGACCTCCAGTTTCTCCTCGGTTATCTCGCCGATGATGCGCACGGCGAGTCCCGGGCCGGGGAACGGCATGCGCTCGGAGACGACCTCCTCTAAGTCCATCGCGCGAGCGACCTCGCGGACCTCGTCCTTGTAGAGGTCGCGGACCGGCTCGACGATGCCCTCGAAGTCCATGATGTCGGGCAGGCCACCGACGTTGTGGTGGGACTTGATGCCCCCTTCGGACTCGATACGGTCGGGGTAGATGGTCCCCTGCACGAGGTACTCCGCGTCGACCGCCTTCGCCTCGCGCTCGAACTCGCGGATGAACTGCTCGCCGATTATCTCGCGCTTCTCCTCGGGGTCCGTAACCCCTTCGAGGGCGTCGAGGAAGCGGTCCTGTGCCTCGACGATGTCGAGCGAGTGCATGTAGTCGAACGTCTCGCGAATCTGCTCGGTCTCGCCCTTGCGCATCAGGCCCGTGTCCACGTAGATGGGCACGAGGTTGTCGCCGATGGCCTCGTAGGCCAGCGCGGCCGCGACCGAGGAGTCCACACCGCCCGAGAGGGCGATGATGGCCTTCGAATCGCCGATTGTCTCCTGAATCTCTGCGACTGCCTCCGGGATGAACTCGTCTGTGTCTACCATTATGCTTCGACCTCTTCGGTCTCCGTTTCGGGTTCGCTTTCGCTCTCGCGCTGTTGCTCGACGACGGCCTCGACGAGGCCGACGAACGGGGGCGATGCACGGCCGGGGCGGCTGCGGAACTCGGGGTGGAACTGCGTGCCGACGAAGTACGGGTGGCCGTTCAGTTCGAGGATCTCCATCCGGTTGCCCGCGGTCCCCGAGAACACCATCTCGGAGTCCTCGAAGTCCTCGAAGTACTCGGGGTTCACCTCGTAGCGGTGGCGGTGTCGCTCCGTGCAGGAGTCGCCGCCGTAGAGTTTCGCCGCGAGCGTGCCGGGCTCGATGTCGGTCTCGTGGGCGCCCAGACGCATCGTCCCGCCCATGTCGGTGACCTCGTACTGCTCGGGCAGGATGTCGATGACCGGGTGCGGGGTGTCCTCGTCCATCTCCGCGGAGTGTGCGCCCTCGAATCCGAGGACGTTCCGGGCGTACTCGACGACCGCCATCTGGAAGCCCAGACAGAGGCCGAGGAACGGCACGTCGTTCTCGCGGGCGTATCTGACTGCGGCAATCTTCCCCTCGGTGCCACGGGAGCCGAACCCGCCGGGGACGACCACGCCGTCACACTGCGCGAGGCGCTGGAAGTGCTCGCTGTCCTCGCCGTCGGCGGCGAGTTCGTCGGCGTCGACCCACACCACGTTCACGTCGACGCGCTGGTCCAGGCCGGCGTGTTTCAGCGACTCGTGGACCGACATGTACGCGTCCTCGAGGTCGTACTTGCCGACCAGCGCGATGTCGACCTCGCCCTCGCGGTCGCGGGTGACGATGTTGCGCCAGGAGTTGTCGCGCTCGCGCTTCGGGAGCGCCCGGGAGAACAGCCCGAGCTGGTCCATCACGTACTCGTCGAGGCCCTCCTCCTCGACCATCAGCGGGACGTGGTAGATGTCGGAGACGTCGGGGTTCGAGAAGACCGCCTTCGTCGGTACGTCACAGAACAGGGCTATCTTCTCTTTCGTCTCGGGGTCGAGTTTGTCGTCACAGCGCCCGACCAGCACGTCGGGCTGGAGGCCGATACTCCGGAGTTCCTTCACGGAGTGCTGGGTCGGCTTCGTCTTCTGCTCGCCGTTCTTCGAGTACGGAACCAGGGTGACGTGGACGAACAGCAGGTCGTCCTCGCTTTCCTCGTGGGCGAACTGGCGCAGGGCTTCGAGGTAGGGCATGCCCTCGATGTCCCCGACGGTCCCGCCGATTTCGACGATACACACGTCGGTTCCCCTGGCCGCCTCGCGGATGCGACGCTTGATGTCGTCGGTGATGTGCGGGATGACCTGCACCGTCTTCCCGAGGTAGTCGCCGGCACGTTCCTTCTCGATGACGTGCTTGTACGCCTTCCCCGTGGTGACGTTGTGGTCCGAGGTCATGTCGATGTCGAGGAAGCGCTCGTAGTTCCCCAGGTCCAGGTCGACCTCCCCACCGTCCTTGAGCACGTAGACCTCGCCGTGCTGGAACGGGTTCATCGTCCCGGCGTCGACGTTGAGATACGGGTCGACCTTGACTGCGGTCACGTCGAACCCGGCGTTCTTGAGAAGTCTGCCTGTACTCGCGGCCGTGATACCCTTGCCCAGCCCGGACATCACGCCGCCTGTCACGAAGATGAATTTGTTCCCGAGTGTGGGGTCGTACCCCGTTTCGGAATCGGTCGGCATACTGACTGTGCGCGAGAGTCCCCCTAAACGGTTTCGGAGCAGGCGCGACTTGTCACGCTGTGTCTTTCAGCGCGGCGAGAGGAACCCCCGAAACCGCCGTCCCCGGACGCTCCGGCGTCCGTGCCCACCAGCCAGACCACCCGTAGTTTTTCGGTCCCAGCACTGGAACTCCCGCGAGTGTCCGACCCTGTCACCCTCCACGAGATGACCGAGTCCGACGCCCCGGCCGTCCAGCACGTCGCCGACGCCGCCTGCCACGCGGTGTACGACGACATCCTCGGCCAGGAGATGGCTGACCACATCGTCCAGAACTGGTACGACCCCGAGCGCCTCGTCCGGGACGACATCGAACCCGAGGAGCGCCCCTGCTTCGTCGCCGAGGCCGACGGGACCGTCGTCGGCTTCATAGAGGGCATCCCCGGGGACGAGCGAACCGCTGACCTCTACCGCATCTACGTCCACCCGGACTACTGGGGCGAGGGCGTCGGGAGCGCCCTGCTCGACCGACTGGAGGCCAGATTCCAGAACGAGGGTTTCGAGCGCCTGTTCGTCTCGGTCCTCGCCGACAACGAGGTCGGCGTCGCCTTCTACGAATCCGTCGGGTTCGAGCACGTCGAGACGACACAGGACGAGCAGTTCGAGGTCCCCCGAGCCGAGTACGTGAAGGACCTCTCCTGACTCGTTGTCCCGAGAACTCCGCTCCTCGACGGACCGCCGGCAGGGTGGTGTCGACTCCATCGCGGCCTTGGTCCGCGGGACGGTCGTCGGTCGCCGACCATCCCGACCTGCAGCGGCTCTCCCCGTGATAGGTGGCACGAGGCCTGAACTATTAGGACCGAAACTTATGCTCCTCGCTACCGAAACACAGTCCATGCCGACCGTCCGTGCGGATTCACACAGGGGAAGGGTATGCGGCGCGCTGACGACAGAGGAGTGGATGGACTGCCACGACGTGGCGAACCGGACCGACTACTCCGCCGAGAGCGCATCGAGCATGCTCGCGGACGTGAACCGGGCGGGGTACGTGGTCCGGAAACGAGTCGGAGAGAACTACGGTGTGGAGTTCGAGTACCGGCTGAAACGGGACGTCCAGGTGGCGTGACCGTCAGTCGTCGCCCTGTACCGCCGACTCCTCCGTGACAGAGTCGTCGGCGTGTGACAGCGGGTCGCTGTCCCAGTACTCGTGCCCATCGTCCAGCCGGTAGCACGTCGCCTCGTGCTGGGGCCCGTGTTCGTACGCGGGCGGCGTCTCGGCCCGGCACGCCTCCGTGGCGTACCGACACCGGGTGTGGAACCGACAGCCCGACGGCGGGTTCCGCGGCGAGGGGACGTCGCCCTCCAGCACGTCGCCCCGGCGGCCGTACTCGTCGGTCGAGGGCCGCGGGACGCTCTCGAGCAGCGCCTGCGTGTAGGGGTGCTGTGGGTCCTCGAATATCTCGTCGACCGGGCCGGTCTCGACGATTTCGCCGAGGTACATCACGGCCACGCGGTCGGAGATGTGCCGGACCACGCTCAGGTCGTGGGCGACGAACAGGTAGGTCAGGCCGAACTCCTCTTGCAGGTCGTCGAGCAGGTTGAGCACCTGCGCCTGGACGCTCACGTCCAGCGCCGACACCGGCTCGTCCAGCACGATGAATTCGGGGTCGAGCGCGATGGCGCGGGCGATGCCGATGCGCTGGCGCTGGCCGCCGGAGAACGCGTGCGGGTAGCGGTCCACGTGGTTTGCAGACAGGCCGACACGTTCGAGGAGGTCCGCGGCGCGATGCATACGCTCCTCGCGGTCCGCGAGGCCGTGGATGCGCAGGCTCTCGGTGACGATTTCCCCGATGGTCATCCGCGGGTCGAGACTGGAGAACGGGTCCTGGAAGACGATCTGTGCGTCCCGGCGGAACTGCGTCAGTTCGGCTTTGTCCATCTCGAAGACGTTCTCGCCGTCGAACTCCACGGTGCCGCCGGTGGCCTCGCGGAGCCGAAGGACCGTCTCGCTGGTCGTGGACTTCCCACACCCGGACTCCCCCACGAGCCCGAGGGTCTCGCCCTCGTGGACCGCGAAGGAGACGCCGTCGACCGCTTTGACGCTCTGTGGCTCGTTGCCGAGCAGGCGGTCGACGAAGGTGTCCTGTTCGTAGTAGTACTTCTCCAGGTCGGTCACGCGAAGCAGTGGTTCGGTCTCACTCATCGGAATCACCTCGCTCGAAGTAGTCGTCGGGAAGCGCCTGCGCCGGGTCGTACTCGCCGTCGGCGAGCACGCACCGGGCGACGTGGTCCGGGTCGTCCCCGACCGGTCGGTGTTCGGGATGGGAGAGACACGACTCCATCGCCTTCGGACAGCGGTCGGCGAAGTAACACCGGTCGCCCATCTCGCTGTCGAGCAGGCTCGGGACGTTCCCCTCGATGGGGTCGAGCCGCGGTTCCGGGTCGTCGAGGTCCGGCAGCGAGCCGAGCAGCCCCTGCGTGTAGGGGTGCGTCGGGCTGTCGAAGACGGCCTCCAGCGACCCGCGCTCGACGACCTCACCCGCGTACATGACCGCGACGCGCTCGCACATCCGCGCGACGACGCCGAGGTCGTGCGTGATGAGCACGACGCTCATCCCGCGCTCTTGCTGGATGTCCCGGAGCAGGTCCAGAATCTGCGCCTGGATGGTCACGTCGAGCGCCGTCGTCGGCTCGTCCGCGATGAGCACGTCCGGTTCGCCGGCGAGCGCCTGGGCGATCATCGCCCGCTGGAGCATCCCGCCGGAGAACTCGTGTGGGTGCTGGTCGGCGCGCTCGGCCGCGTCGGGGATGCCGACCTGGTCGAGCAGTTCGACCGCCCGGGCGTGACTCTCCTCGGACGTGTAGTCCCGGTTCGGGACGAGGCTGTCGACGAAGTAGTTCACGAGGCCGTAGCCCTGACTGCGGGTGCGAGTACTCCGCGGATTCGCCGATGCCCGCCGTTGCACCTCGGCCGCCTCGGCGATCTGCTCGCCGACCGTGAGCGACGGGTTGAACGTGCTCATCGGGTCCTGGAAGATGGTGCTGAACGTCGGGCCGCGCAGCGACCGCCGGACGCCGGCCGGGAGCTGTCGGAGGTCGACGAAGTCACCATCGACCGCCCCGGGCGTCGTCCCGCGGAACTCCTCGGCGAGGTCGGCGTCACGGAGCCACACCTGCCCGTCCGTGACGCGACCGGGCGAGTCGACGAGGTCGATGACCGACAGCGCCGTGACGGACTTGCCCGAGCCGGACTCCCCGACGATGCCGACTATCTCGTTCTCGCGCACGTCGAAGGAGACGCGCTCGCAGGCGTTTACCTGCCCGTCCTCCGTGAAAAAGCGGGTCGAGAGGTCCTCGACCCGCAGGAGGTCCTGGTTCGTGTGGCTCATCAGACACCACCCTCCCCCTCGATACCGGGGTCGAGAGCGTCCCTGAGCCAGTCACCGACGAGGTTCAACCCGACGACGGTGACGACGATGGCCAGGCCGGGCATGGCGGCGATCCACCACGCCGTGGTCTGGTACTCACGTCCCAGGGCGATGTCGAAGCCCCAGGAGACGTTCGCGGCCGAGAAGCCGAGGAACGACAGCGCGCTCTCCAGCAGTATGATGGCCGCGACCTGGATGGTCGCCAGCACGAGGATGGGCGTCACCGCGTTCGGCAGGACGTGCCGGAGCAGGATGGTTGCGTCACTCGCGCCCATCGACCGGGCCGCCTTGACGTAGGACTCCTCGCGGAGGCTGAGTGCTTCCCCGCGGGCGACCCGGGCGAACCACACCCAGTTGACGAGTGCGACGACCACGATGACCGTCCCGGGGAGCGCCGTCGTCTCGGGCATCGGCCCTGGGAGGCCGGCGGCGTCACGGAAGATGCCCACGAGGCCCGACTGGACGAACGGGTCCGGGATGGCGAGTTTCGCCTGTCCCCAGACGCCGACCAGCGCGATAGCCAGCACGAGCGAGGGGAACGCCAGCATCACGTCGGCCGCCCGCATCAGCGCGTCGTCGACCGTGCCGCGATAGTAGCCCGCGGTGAGGCCGACCGTGACGCCGATGAGCGTGGCGAGGGTGGTCCCGAGGACGCCGACGAGCAGCGACACCCGTGCCCCGTAGATGAGCCGGGAGAGGATGTCGCGGCCGTTCCCGTCGGTCCCGAGTGGATGCGACCACGAGGCGTTGTTGTAGACGGTCCGCGTCTCGGTGACGATTTCGCCGTCCTCGAAGACGACGCTCCCGTTCTCTTTGACCTGGACCTCCTGGACCGACTTCTCCGAGAAGCCGACAGGCGGCAGTCGCGCCTCGTCCAGGTTCTGGTTGGTCGGCCGGTCGGGCGCGACGAACGGCGCGAACACCGCGACCAGCACGACCAGTACGACGATGGCGATGCCGACCTTCGCGAGGCTGTTCCGGCGCAGTTCCTGTTCGAGGTTCCGGACGGTCCGTGGCGAGAGGGAGAGTCCCCGCACCAGTTTCGACAGTGAATCGAGTGAAGGCATCAGTCGAATCCCACCCGTGGGTTGATGTAGGCGTACAGCGTGTCCACCGCGATGTTCACGACGACGAAGCCGACGGCGATGACGATGAGCGAGCCCTGGACGACCGGCCAGTCACGCGCCCGGATGC
Organism: Haloarchaeobius ordinarius; assembly: GCF_051801355.1. Classification (GTDB taxonomy): domain Archaea; phylum Halobacteriota; class Halobacteria; order Halobacteriales; family Natrialbaceae; genus Haloarchaeobius. The sequence goes on from NZ_CP196560.1 coordinate 320,561, forward strand.
TCCCGATGAGCAACTGTCCCAGGCCGGGCCAGTCGAAGACGGACTCGGTGATGACCGCCCCGCCGATGAGCGACCCGAGTTGCAGGCCGACGACGGTGACGATGGGGATGAGCGTGTTCCGCAGGACGTGCCGGTAGCGGACCAGCACCTCCGGAAGTCCTTTCGCCCGCGAGGCGCGGACGTAGGACTTCCCGAGTTCGTCGAGCATCCCGCTTCGCGTGAGCCGCGTGATGAGCGCCGTGAAGTACGTCCCCAGCGTGATGGCGGGGAGCGTGATGTAGCGCAGCCACGTGACGAAGCCGTCGATGGCAGCGGGTATCTGGCCGCTGAACAGGAGGCCGACGACTTCCGGGAAGCCGATGGCCCGCTGGCTCGTCGGGAACAGGTTCAACTGGACGGCCATGACGATGACGAGCATCACGCCGAGCCAGAAGTTCGGCGTGCTGATGCCGCCCAGCGAGAACAGCGTCGCGACGTAGTCCGGCAACTCGTGCCGGCGGGTCGCACTGACGACGCCGAGCGGAATCGCGAGCGCGACCGCCACGAGCGTCGCCGCGATGGCGAGTTCGAGCGTCGCCGGCAGGGTCCGCAACACGCGGTCGGTCACCGCCGTGTTGTTCGTGAGCGACGTGCCGAGGTCGCCGAACGGGATGCCCGCGAGGAACTCGACGTACTGGACGTGTATCGGCTGGTCCAGCCCCAGTTCGCGGATGACCTGCTGGCGGACCTCCGGGTCGACGTCCGGCGGCAACAGGACGTTCGCCGGGTTCCCTGGCGCGATGACCCGCAGGCCGAACACGACCGTCACGACGCCCCAGACGACGAGCAGCCCTTGCAGTATTCGCTTCGTGAGAAAACGGGCGAGGGACATGGTGGTGCTACTCGTCGCTCTTGCTCATCGCGTACGCGTCGATTCGCTCGTCGGAGCGGGGTTCCCACTCGACGCGGTCGTTCACGCCGTAGACGCTGTACTGCCGGTTGAGGAAGATCCACGGGGCCTCGTCGTGGGCGAGTGCGTTCGCCTCCTGCAGCGTCTGGGACCGGGCGTCGCCGGTCTGGTCGGCCGCCTGGGCGAGCAGCGAGTCGAACTCCTCGTTGTTCCAGGTGGTGAGCGCGCCGTCGCTGGCGAGCAGCGCCTGCATGACGAGTGCGCCCTCGAACGTCGCCTCACCCCAGCCGATGAGGTACCACGGCGGCTTGTCCTCGATGTTGCCGGTGAGCAGTTCGTCGACGAGCGACCCGAAGTCGCGCTGTCGAACCGTCGCGGAGACGTTCGGCAGTTCGTCGATGTAGCCCGCGACAGCCTGGGCGATTTCGAGGTCTTTCAGGTACCGACCCGAGGGCGTGTGGAGTTCGATCTCTGCACCTGCGTGCCCGCTCTGTTCGATGAGCGCCTCGGCCTCGTCCGGGTCGTACGGGTACGGGTCCACGTCCGGGTTGTGCCCGACGAAGTTCTCCAGGGTCGGCTGGCCCGTCGGGGCACCGAACCCACCGAGGATGTTCGAGACGATGCTCTCTAGGTCGATGGCGTAGTTCAGCGCCTGGCGGAACTCCTTCGAGGAGAACGGTTCCACGTCGTAGCGTAGCGCGTTGTAGATGATGCGCGTACTCGGCGAGGCCGCGATGCTCGTGTTCTCGTTGTTGTTCACGCGGTTGACCTCCTGGGGCGGGACGTTGACGACGATGTCCGTCTCACCCTGCAGGAGCTGGTTGACGCGGGTGCTGGACTCGCTCGCCGCCTTGAACGTCAGCTGCGAGACCTCCGCCGGGTCGTTCCAGTACTCCTCGTTGCGGACGAGGACGACCTCCTGGTCCTCGGTGTAGGTGTCGAGTTTGAACGGGCCGGTGCCGTTCATGTCCTGGGCGATCTCCTGTTTCGAGCGCTCCTCTATCCAGGACTGCTGGACGATGTCGCAGTAGGTCGCGAACTCGGAGAAGACGATGGGATTGACGCCGTCCGTATTGACGGTTATCATCCCGTCGCCGGCCTGTGCGCCGGTGACGCCCGCCAGCTGGTCGCTCTGCGGGCTGGCGAAGCCGACGTCCTCCTTGACGATGCGGTTGATACTGTAGGCGGCGTCTTCGGCGGTGAAGTCGTCGCCGTTGTGGAAGGTCACGTCCGACCGGAGTTCGAACTCGACGGCGGGTTCGCCGTCGACGCGGGAGTAGCCGGTCGCGAGTCCTTCGACCATCTTCCCGCTGGCGTCGCGGGTGAGCAGGCCCTCGTACACGTGGAGCATCACCACGTCGGTCGGGGTCTCACGGTGGTCGTGCGGGTCGAGGCCGGAGGGCATGTTCCCCTGGGTTACGGTCACCTCGAAGTCCTCGAGCGAGTCGCCACCCCCCGTAAGACTGCCGATACAGCCCGCGGTCGAGGCCGCCACGGCGGCGGCACCGGCGTACTTCAGGAATCCACGTCGGTCAGTGGTGTGTCGTGACATAGGACGCAGGTTCCGCACAGGGGGTAATAAAACCCCCTACCCGCGTCCACGAATCACACTGATAGACTCCGAAAAATAAAGTTATCAGCCTCTACTCGCAGGATTCTCTATAGCAGACGGACGCAAACAACACGATATAAGTCGGATGAGTCCAAGCCTGCGGCCATGCGCGTCATCTCACTCGGGGAGGGTGACCCGGCGGTCGCGGTCGTCGTCTGCGTCCACGGGGACGAACGCTGCGGACTGGACGCCCTCGACCGGTTTCTGGCGAACGACCCGACCGTCGACCGGCCGGTGAAGTTCGTCGTGGCGAACGAGGAGGCGGTCGCGGCGGGTCGTCGGTACATCGACGAAGACCTCAACCGGGCGTTCCCGGGCGCCCCCGACGCGGACACCCACGAGGGGCGACTCGCTGCCGACCTCCTCGACGAACTCGCCGGACTGCGCGTCCTCGACCTGCACTCGACGCGCTCGACGGCCGAACCCTTCGCACTCTACCAGCGGACCACCCCCGAGACGTTCCACGTGCTGGAGCGGGCCGGCGTCGACCGGGCCGTCGACATCAGTTACGTCCCGGGCGGACTGGTGGGGTATCTCGATGGGGTCGCCGTCGAGTGCGGTCTCAAGGGGAGCGCCGCCGCCGTCGACGCCGCCGAACGCATCATCCGCGGATTCCTGGCGGGGAACGGCGTCATCGACGCTCCGGTCACACTGCGCGACCCGACGGTGTTCTCGGTCACCGAGCGCGTCGAGGGGGCGGGCTACGAGTTCCTCGGGCAGAACTTCGTACAGGTGGCCGCGGGGGAACCGTTCGCCCGCCGGGGCGACGAGGAACGCAGCGCGCCCGAGCCGTTCTACCCCGTCCTCATGTCGACCGACGGCTACGACGACATCGTCGGCTTCGGTGCACAGCGGCTCGGCCGTCTCTCCGAACTCGACCCGGCCACCGGTCGGTGAACCGACAGACGACGCGGGGTGTGAGGCGACCAGACGGGGCGAATCGCATCGTTTTTGCACACAGACCGGTTGTCTCCGTGTGATGTTGGTCGAACAGCTGGGCGAGGGCGAGCCCGAGCTCGCCGTCGTCGCGGGTATCCACGGCGACGAGCCCTGTGGTGTGCGAGCCGTCGAGCGACTCGTCGACGAGCAGCCGTCGGTCCGTCGCCCCGTCAAACTCGTCGTGGCGAACGAGGAGGCGCTGGCGCAGGGCGTCCGCTACCTCGAAACAGACATGAACCGGACCTTCCCGGGCGACCCGGACGCCGACACCCACGAAGGGCGACTCGCCGCGGCCGTCCAGGCCGAGGTCGACGACTGTCTCGCCTTCTCCATCCACTCAACCCGCTCACACGCCGAGCCCTTCGCCGTCTACGACGAGATGACCCAGTACGTCACGGAGGTCATCCCGCGGCTCCCGGTCGCGGCGGTGGTCGAGACCGGCGATTCGGTCGATGGACGGCTCACCACCTCGGTCGACGTCATCGAGGTCGAGGCGGGCCTGCAGGGGACCGAGGCGGCCGCGGAGAACGCGGACCGGCTGACCCGGGCGTTCCTCACGGCGACCGGCGCACTCCCCGGCGACGCACCCGCGAAGCCGATTCCGCACTTCCGGCTCCGCGAACGCATCCCGAAGGTGCCCGCCGACCGCTACGAGGTGTTCGTCGAGAACTTCCAGCGGGTCGACCCCGGCACGACGTTCGCGGCCGCCGACGGCGACGAACAGGTCGCCGACTCAGAGTTCTACCCCGTGCTCCTCTCGACCGACGGCTACGAGGACGTGTTCGGGTACTCCGCGACGCGGCTCGGCGACCTCACCGCGGACGCCTGAGCCCCGGGAGATGCGCCTTCGAAACCGCCAGATTCGAAGCTGGTTCTACGGCTAGCGACGCGCGACCCGACGACCGACCAGCGCGAGCAAGAGGCCGACGGCTGCCAGCCCGAGACCGAGTGCCAGGAGCCGGCCGTCAGCCGTCCACGGGTGTGACCCACACTGGACGAGGACCACCTCGACACCCGCGACGCTGAACTCGGGGACCCACGTGCTGGTCTCGAAGTTCCGACAGTCGACGCCCGCCGAGAAGAGCGCCCAGAACAGGACGACGACGCCCACCATCCACGCGGATGCACCGAGTTCCGGAACCGCCCGACGGAGCAGATTCATACGAGCCGGTTCGCCCGGGTGCCAGTTAGCCGTTCCCCTCGTTCCCGCCTCCGGCCGGTGCCAGCGCCCGTGCGGACGCGGCGTCGGTCGCGTTCCCGGCGTCGCGGAGTGCGGTCGCCACCCAGTCGGGGCGCTCGACCACGGTGCTTCCCACCGCACCCACGGACCAGACCTGCTCGCGAAGGTACCGCTCGTCCTCCCGGACGAACGGGTACCGGAAGGTCAGCTGTGCGACCGCGCCGCTGTTGACGACGTTCGCGGAGAGCCGGTACAGCTCGTCGTCGGCGAACCCGCTGATGTCTCCCGGCGCGACGGTCGCGTCGACCTGGTAGTAGGTATCGCCGTTCCAGTACCGGGCTGTGACGTTCTTCACCGTCGCTCGTTCGAACAACACCCGGACGCGCTCGGCGCCGGTCGAATCGGTCGGGACGCGGTGCGCTCCCGTCAGGACCTCGTACTCGACGCCTCCCGCTCGCTCGAGACGGACCACCGTCACGGACCCGTTCGTCCAGGCCGAGTAGTTCGTCGACCGGAGACCGAACACGCCAGCGTCTGCGCCGGTGGACCGGAGTGTGTACACGACCTGTCCGTCTTCGCCGACGCTGGTCACCCCGACCGTTCGGGCGCGAACCGAGCCGTTCTCGTACCGGACCGTATGCTCCTGGCGGAGGAGACGCGAGTTCCCCGCGACGACCGACCGGTGGCTCTCGGCGAGCGCCTCGGCGTCGGTCACGGCGCGCCAGCCCAGGCCGGGGACGACCTCGGGCCCTGACCGCAGTTCCCCCCGCGTCGTCTCTTCGACCTCGAACGGCTCGCGCGTGGTCGCGTCCGGCGCACCGACGAGCGACCCGCACCCGGCGGTGGTGACGACGAGCACGACCGCGAGGACGCCGACTACCCGGGACATACGAATCGTGTGGAAGGCCACGGTGAAAGGGTTTGGTCCGTGGTGGCACACGCCACCGGGGCGGTCGCCTACAGCCGCCCGACGAAGAACGAGCCGACGGTCTTCGCGACCTTCTCGTGCTGGCCGACGAAGTGGTGGTCCGCGCCGTAGGCGACGGTTTCGTGGCCGAGTTCCTCGGCGCGGTCGACGACCTGCTTCCAGTCCACGAGGTCGTCGCGCTCGCCGTAGCACACCTGCACGGGACAGTCGATGTCGTCGAGGGCGGCGACCGCGTCGAGGTCGGCTGCGAGTCGCGGGGCGGGTGCGAGCACCGAGACGGCGGCGACGGGCACGTCGACGGTCGCGGCCGCGAGCAACGCCTGACAGCCGCCGAAACTGTAGCCGAACAGCCCGACTGTCTCGTACCGGTCGGCGGCCCACCGGAGCGCGTTCCGCACGTCCTCGCGCTCGCCGTAGCCCTCGTCCCACTCGCCGTAGTCGATTCGCAGACAGTCGATGCCGTGGTCTGTCAGGACCTCGCCAACCGCGTTCAATCGGCGGTCGCTCCGGTTCCCGCCGTGCTGTGGGTGGGGTGGACAGGCGACCACGCAGGCGGTCGCGTCCTCGCCGGCCGAATCGAGTGTCGCCCGGACGTCACGTGCGCCGGGTACCAGCAGTTCGTCGGACATGTAGATACATTCGCACAGTGACGTTTTTAAGTTCGTGGGATGAAATAAACGGGTATGGGAATACTCTCGCGCGCCTCGTACGTCATCAAGTCCAAGATCAACTCGATATTGAACCGGGCAGAGGACCCGACGGAGACGCTGGACTACTCCTACGAGCAGATGCGAGACCAGCTCCAGCAGGTCAAACGCGGCATCGCGGACCTCACGACCCAGAAGAAGCGCCTGGAGATGCAAAAGCGACGCCTCGAAGAGGACGTCGAGAAGCACAACCGGCAGGCGCGTGAGGCCGTCCGGCAGGACCGCGAAGACCTCGCTCGTCGCGCGCTCGAGAAGAAGAAGACGAAGATGACACAGATGGAGCAACTCGAAGGCCAGATCGAACAGCTCCAGAACACGCAGGACCAGCTGCTCGAGAAGAAAGAGACCCTCCAGAACCGCATCGAGGAGTTCCGCACGAAGAAGGAGACCATGAAGGCCCGCTACGAGGCGGCCGAGGCCAGCAACCGCGTCTCCGAGGCGATGACCGGCGTCGGCGACGAGATGGAGGACGTCGGCCTCGCAATCGAACGCGCCGAAGAGCGGACCGAGGACATGGAGGCCCGCGCGGCCGCCATGGACGAGCTGTACGACGCGGGCGCGTTCGACGACGCCCTCTCGGACAAGGACTCCATCGACCGCGAACTCGAGTCGCTGGGCTCGTCCAGCGAGGTCGACGCCGAACTCGACACGCTCAAAGCAGAGATGGGCAAAGGCGGCTCCGGCGGTGGCGGCGAGGCCGAAGCCGACGTGAGCGACGAAGACGTCACGGCCGACCTCGAAGAACTCGAACAGGAGATGGAGGCCGCCGAGGCGGCAAAGGCCGGCGGCGACGGCACCGGCGGCTCCGACAGTGGGTCCGACGTCGAGGCGGAACTGGAAGACGTCGAAGAGGAGAAATCAGAGAACTGAGCCGACCGCGTTCTGCCGAAGACTGAACCGTTTCGCGTTTCTCCGTGCTCGGGGTTTCCTCAATCTCATCTGTCTTTATGGTGCTAGAAACAATCATCTCCTCTCCCCGCGTACTAACGATATCATGTCAGAGAGGGTTTCTACGGGGATTCAGGGCCTGGACGAAGTCCTGCATGGAGGGTATATACGGGACAGGAGCTATCTCATCCGGGGGGAACCCGGCGTCGGAAAGACGCTCCTCGGGTTGCACTTTCTGGTCGACGGGGTCGACAAAGGAGAGAACGCGCTGTTCATCAACCTCGGCGCACCCGAATCCGACATCCGCGAGGACGCACAGGGGCTGGGACTGGACCTCGACGGCGTCGACATCCTCGACCTGAGTCCCGCCTCTGATTTCTTCGTCGAGAACAAGATGTACGATATCTTCACCTCGCCCGAGGTCGAACGCGGCGAGTTCACTGCCGTCATCTCGGATGCGGTCGAACAGTACGAGCCGAGTCGTGTGTTCGTCGACCCCCTGACCCAGTTCCGCTACCTCTCACCCGACGAGTTCCAGTTCCGCGAGGAGGTGCTCTCGTTCCTGCAGTACCTCAAAGAGAAGGGCTGTACGACCCTGTTCACCTCTCAGTCGACGCATCACTTCCCGGACGACGACCTCCAGTTCATCAGCGACGGGAACGTCCTCCTGTACTACGGGGAGGTGTTGCACCACATCGAGGTGACGAAGATGCGCGGGAGCGAGTTCGAGAAGGGCCCACAGACCGTCGAAATCCGGCAGGGCGGGATGTACGTCTATCCACTACTCAGGCCGGGACGGTTCAAACTCGACTACGAACCCGTCCCCATCTCGTCCGGTTGCGAACCGCTCGACGACCTCCTCAACGGCGGGGTCGAACGCGGGACGACGACCCTCATCAGCGGCCCGACCGGCGTCGGCAAGACGACCGTCGCCATGCAGTTCCTGCTGTCGGCGGCCGAGCGCGGTGAGCGCGGCATCATCTACCTCTTCGAGGAGTCGGAGAACACGTTCGTCGTGCGCGCCGAAGCCCTCGGGATGTCCATCAAGCAACTCGCCGAGGACGACATGATTTCCGTGATGCAGGTCGAAGCGTACGAACACTCTGCAGAGCAGTTCTCGCGGCAGGTCCGTCGCGAGGTGGAAGAGAACGACACCCGACACGTCCTCATCGACGGGATAGACGGCTACGTCGCCTCCATCAACGGCGAAGAGCGCGACCTCATCTCTCGCCTGCACGCAGTCGTCGCCTACCTGCGCAACGTCGGTGTGACGACGTTCCTGACCAGCGAGATGGAGACCATCACCGGCCAGTTCCGTCCCACCTCGCGGCGGGCGAGCTACCTCGCCGACAACATCATCTTCCTCGGCTATTTCGAGCTGGGCTCGCGCCTGCATCGGTCCATCGGCGTGTTGAAAAAGCGCGCGAGTGACTTCGATAAGGCCATCCACTCGTTCAGCATCGATTCCGACGGAATCCACGTCGGCGACGAACTCGACAACCTCCACGGTATCCTCAGCGGGACCCCGATGTGGTACGACGAAGCCATCCCGGACCTGGAGGACCTGAACTGATGAGCCAGTTGGCTCCGAGCGAGGACCAGTCACAGGACACCATCGTCCTGTTGCTCGTCCACCGTCGCAATCGTGAACTCCTCACCGAGTGGCTCTCGAAGCACTTCCACGTCGAACTCCCCGACGACGGGAGACTCCCCGACTCGTTCGACCTCTGCCTGTTCGACCTCGCGACCCTGCGACACCACCACGACGAACTCGAACAGTACAAGAAACAGGCGTCTCCGGTCTTCCTGCCGTACCTGATGGTGATGCGAGAGCGCGAGCGGTCCCAGCTCACCGACGACATCTGGGACCTCATCGACGACCGGGTCGTCATCCCCACGAGCCAGGCAGAACTCGGGGCACGCGTGAGTACGCTGCTGACCGCCCGGTGGCAGTCGCTCGAACTCCAGGAGCTCCGAGAGCACGAGGTCAGCAAGGAGCAAGCGTTCACCGAGAGCGCACTGCGTGCACTGCCGGACATCTTCTACGTCTTCGACACCGACTTGCACCTGGTCCGCTGGAACGACCGGCTGGCCGCGGTGACCGGCCACCGCAAGGAATCGCTCGAGACGATGGGGCTGGCCGACCTGGTCGTCGAGGAGGACCGGGAGACGCTGACGAACGCGTTCCAGACGGTTCTCGTGGGTGGCGGGACGGCCCGGGTCGAATCGACGCTCATCACCGGTGACGGAACCGAGGTCCCCTACGAGTTCACCGCAGCGCGTCTCACCGACCCCGACGGCGAGTGCCTCGGCATCGTCGGGGTCGGCCGCGACGTGACCGACCGGGCTGTCCGTCGCGAACTGGCACGCCAGAACAAGCGTCTCGAACGGTTCGCGAGCATCGTCAGTCACGACCTGCGCAACCCGCTGACTGTCGCGAACCTCAACCTCGACCTGGGCCGCGAGACCGGCGACGACGAGTACTTCGAGAAGGTCGAACGGGCGCTCGGGCGGATGAACAGCCTCATCGAGGACGTGCTCGCACTCGCCCGGAAGGGGCAGGTCGTCGGCGAGAAAGAGCCGGTGTCGCTGCGGACCGCGGCGGAGACGGCCTGGTCGAACGTCGGGGCTGGTGAGGCGACGCTCGAGGTGGCCGAGGAGAAGATGGTCATCATGGCGGACGACTCACGGCTGCACGACATGCTGATGAACCTGTTCCGCAATTCGGTCGAACACGGCGGCTCGGACGTGTCGGTCTCGGTCGGCCCGCTCGACCGGTTCGGCTTCTACGTCGAAGACGACGGGCAGGGCATCCCCGAGAAGGAGAAAGAGAAGGTGTTCGAGTACGGGTACAGCACCTCAGACGACGGCACCGGGTTCGGGCTCGCAATCGTTCGCTCCATCGCCGAAGCACACGGCTGGGAGCTCTCCCTCGTCGACCGGCCGGACGGCGGGGCTCGCTTCGAGGTTACCGGGGTCGAGTTCGCCAGCGCCACGGTCGTCGACAGTCCAGAAGACGCGGAATAGGCGGCCGATTTTTCCCGCCGCGCCGAGACGTTCTACCGTGTCCCAGACCGCAGAGAGCGACGGGGACGGCGACCAGCCGAGCGACAAGCTCCGTCGTCGGGCCGACGAGAGCAGCCTGAAACTGTGGCTCCTCATGGACGCCAACCGGCTCGTCGTCGCGGGAGGCATCGTCGCCTTCGTCTTCGTCGCGATACTGGTGGTCGGCATCGCCCATCCGACGGACGCCGGGACCCTGCTCGCCGACGGTGACCCGGTCGAGACGCTGTTCCAGGCGTTCGTCACCGCCATCATCACCGGTGTCACGCTCGTGTTGACCCTCAATCAACTGGTGCTGTCCCAGGAGTTGGGCGCGGTCGGCGACCAGCGCGACCGGATGCAGGGGGCGATGTCGTTCCGGGAGGACGTTCGCGAGGTCGTGGAGTCGGACGTCACCCCGGCCGAACCGTCTGCACTCTTGCGGACGCTGGTCCTGACCTCGCGGGACCACGCCGAGGCGCTCCGCGAGGCGACCGCCGACAGCGACGACGAGACGCTCCGGGAGCGGGTCGACGACCTCACGGACAGCCTGATCGAGAACGCCGAATCGGTCGCGTCGGACCTCGACGGGGCGACCTTCGGCGAGTTCGACGTGGTGTTCGCGGCCCTCGATTACAACTACTCCTGGAAGATACACGCCGTCCGTCGGCTCCGGGCCGAACACGCCGACAGTCTGTCCGAGGCGGCCGAGCAGGCGCTCGCCGACCTCGAAGACGTGCTGTCGCTGTACGGCCCCGCCCGAGAGCACGTAAAGACCCTGTACTTCCAGTGGGAACTCGTCGACCTCTCGCGGGCTATCGCCTACGCCGCGGTGCCCGCGCTGGTCTGTACCACCACGATGCTCGTGTTCTTCGACGCGGACGCCCCGCTGCTCGCCGGCCAGACGCTGGGGGTGAGTCACGCGCTCGTCACCCTGGGCGTGACGGTCGCCATCGCCGTTGTCCCGTTCGCGTTGTTGCTCTCGTACGTCGCCCGTATCGCCACCGTGACGAAGCGGACGCTCTCTATCGGCCCGTTCATCCTGCGCGAGACCGACCGGGCGACCGACGAGAGCGAGTCGTGAGCGTGGTCCTCAGGCGGTCGCTCGCCGCACCGCCCGACGCAATTCGCTGGCACGCCCGGGTGTGCAGGGACCCCGCGAACGCCAGCGGACGGCCCCGTCCGGGGCGAGCAACAGGGCGTGGACCGTGTCGACGGTCGGAATGTCGAGCGCCCGGCGAAACTTCGCGACGTCGACGTAGAGCGTGATGGTCCGAGCGCGTTGCGTGGCGTCCGGGACGCCCTCGTACATCCCACCCTGGATGAACGGTTCCAGCAGCCGGTGTCCACGCGAGAGGGTCGGGAGTTCGTAGTACTCGAACTCGGGGTAGCGGGCCGCGAGCGGTGCCGCCGCCGTCAGCCACGACTCGACAGCGGGCTGTTGCCACCGCTGGAACGCGACGACGGCCAGTGTCGGGTCGCCCGCGAAGTCCGCGGGGAGGTCGAAACGGACACCCTCAAGGTTCTCGCCCGAGACCGACGGAAAGCGCATGGGTCCGGTAGGGGCCCGAGCCTCCAAAACCCGTCGTCGGCACCCTTTTCTCTCGTCCCGGCGAGGTGTCGGCATGCGCCTGCTGTGTATCCACTCGGACCGGTTCGCGTTCGAGGCGGCCACCGCGGCCACTGACGCCGCGGCGGCCCGTGGGCCCCCGACGCCACGCGAACTCTCTGACTGCCTCACCGTCGCCGTCACCGTCGAAACCGGTGACCTCGCGGACGGCCTGACCGAGGAAGCGGCCGCCGAGGTCCGGGCGGCCGCCGACCAGTTGAACACACCGGACGTCGCTCTCGTCGCCACCGACCACCTGAGCGACGCAGCCGCCGATTCGGACACGACCGCCCGGGCCCTGGACGCCCTCGGAGCCGCCCTCGAAGCCGATTACAGCGTTCTCCGGGCTCCTGCCGACTGGTTCCTGGCTGTCGACCTGCAGACGAAGGGACACCCGCACGCGGTCCGGTCTCGACACGTCACGGCCGCAGACGTCTCCGGGGAACCCGACCGCGGTGCGAGCGACTGGCGCATCCTGACGCCCGACGGCGGGTGCCACAACCCGGGGGCTGTGCCAGCCTCGCTAGCCGACGCGATGGCACGATTCGTGGAGCGAGCGGTGGCGGCCGACCCGATTCCGGGAGACGCCGACCAGACAGCCCGGACCGTCGCCACCCGTCTGCGCGAGGGTGGGTTCGCCAGCGTCGACTCGGACCACGGTTCGGTCCGGTACACCCCGCGGGGCAGTCTGGTCCGGCAGTCGATTCGAGCAGTTGTGGCCGACCTGGCTGCCGAAGACGGCGCGATGGCAGTCGAGTCAGTCCCCGGCGTGGGGGTGCCGACGGGCACCGACGACGGCACGACCCGGGCCCTCCTGCAGGAGTGGGACGCACCCGATTCGGCGCTCCCCGTGACGCTGTTCGAGACGCGGACCGCACCGGCACGCGGCGGTACGCCTCCGCTCCCCGACCACGACCGGGGAGCCGCGACGGTGCCGACGCTGACGACCGTGTGCCGAGACGAGAGCGAGGCCAGAACCGAGTTCCGGGCACTGGCACGGCTCACCGCCCGGGCACACGAGACGCTCGACCTCGAACCCCTCCTCGTGCTCCGTACCACCCGGGCGTTCCACGACGCGGCCGAGGCGTGGGGAAGCGACCTCGCTTCGACGCTCGACCGGCCGGTCCTGCTGGAACTGCGCCCCGGGTCGGCGGACTGGGCGGCGCGACTCGACGTCGTCGCCGAGGGTCGAACGCCGGTCCAGACGGGGACGGTTCGGCTCGAACCGGGCAGGGGCAGCGACGGGGATTCCGACGATGCCGACGATGCCGCCGAACACGACGGTCGGCCAGTCGTCCACTGCGAACCGGTCGGGAGCGTCGAACAGGCGATGGCGGCACTGCTCGCGCGGGCCGCCGCCACGGACCGTCCACGGCTCCCGACGTGGCTCAGCCCGACACAGGTCCGGTTCGTCCCGGTCGAGGACGACCACCTCGAACGCTGTGACGAACTGGCCGAGACGGCCGAGACGGCCGGACTCCGCGCCGACGTGGACGACCGGACCGACGAGACCGTCGGGGCACGGCTGGCGGATGCGACCGCCGACTGGGTGCCGTACGTCGCAGTCGTCGGGGACCGCGAAGCGGACGGGAACCCGCTGAAAGTCCAGCAGCGAGAAACCGGTACAGAAGCGTCCCTGTCCATCGACGAACTCGTCGACCGGGTGCTCGCCGAGACGGACGGGACACCCCGGCGACGGTGGACCCTCCCGAAGCGGGTCAGCCGTCACCCGCGGTTCGACGGGCGGGCGTGAGTCCCGGCCGGTTCGGCCAGAACCGTTATACGTCGGCTCGAAAACGGCCGAAAGGTCAATTATCTATCCCGACGCTCGACGCACAATGGCAGCGAGCGCGTTCACCGTCGGACTCTGTTCCTTGCTGGCCGTGGGGCTGTGGGGTCTCGGCCGAACCCGGGCCGACGCGACCGCCCCCTACGACCGGTTGTTCGCCGAGGTCCGGTTCCCAACACAGAGTGACGGGTTGACCGACCTTGACGACGAGGTCGCGGCGAGCCTCGCCATCGCGTGGCTCGAACTGACCGTCCTCGTGCTGGCCGGCCTCTTCGTCTTCGTCGTGGCCGCCGAGTCGTCGGTCCCGGTCGCGCTCCGCGCCCTGTTCGTCGCCACGTTCGTCGTCGGCGCGTGGCTCCTCGGCCACGCACTCTACGTCAGGCTCGGCCTCCCCGTCGAGGGGCGGCTGGGGGAGACCGACGGCCACGGGGACCGGACGCTACAGCGGGCGCTCGCCGAGATGGTCGGGTCGGAGACCGCGGCCGACTTCGCGACCATCGACGGTGCACTGGACACCGCCAGAGGGAGCGACGACAGGGTAGACACCCTGACCGTCGGGTTGCTCGCCGCGGCCTACAACGAGGCAGACCCGGCGGCCGTCCGTCGATGGGCCGCCTCGACGGGTGTCGCCAGCCCAGCGACGGTCGCGGCGCGCCACGACGAACTGGCGAGTGCGGGACTCCTGCGAGAAGAATCACTCCAGTTGCGGGCCAGCAGGCTGGCGACGCGGGGACCGACCCACGTCGCCGCGATGGCCTCGTCGCTGCTCTCTTGACGCGCTCGCTCGAGCTACCGAAGCCCGATACCGGGCGTGTCGTCCAGGTCGATAGCTCCCCCGGCGCGGACCGGCCCGTCGTAGGGGTCCGCGTCGTCCGCCAACAGGAGCGACCCGTCTAAATCGACGTAGTCACACAGGGGCGCGAGCTGTCCGCCCGCGGAGATGGCGGCGTCGGACTCTATCATACAGCCGAGCATGACCTCGAGGCCGTGGGCTCTCGCGGTGTGAATCATCCGTCGCGCCTCGACCAGCCCGCCGCACTTCATCAGCTTGAGCACGACCACGTCGGCACGGTCCGCGACCCGCGGCACGTCGGCGAGTTCGACGCACGATTCGTCGACCGCGATGGGTAGCGGGGCGTGCTCGTACACGTATCGAAGTCCCTTCGGGTCCGTCGCAGGGACCGGCTGTTCGACGAACTCGACGTCGTAGTCGGCGAGCCACGCCGCGTTCTCGACGGCCTCCTTCGGCGTCCACGCCTCGTTCGCGTCGACCCGGATAGTCGCCCCGGGGGCGGCGTCGGCGACCGCCGCGATTCGCGCCCGGTCGTCGTCGGTCCCGACTTTCACCTTCAGGATGCCGTAGCCGGCGTCGGCCGCCCGGGCCGCCTTCTCGCCCATCGTCTCTGGGTCGGCGATGCCGACCGTGTAGGACGTCTCTGGCGCGGCGTCGGGGTCGAGCCCCCAGTACCGCCACAGCGGGAGGTCGACCGTCTTGCCGACGAGGTCGTAGAGCGCGATCGAGACCGCACTCCGGGCCGCCGGGTTGCCGCGAATGGACTCCCGGAGGTCGCGCTCGATGGCGTCGACGCGGAACGGGTCGTCGATGGCTTCGAGTCGGGGGCGCAGGCCGTCGAGGACGGCCTCGACGGTGTCTGCAGTTTCGCCGTAGTGACTGGATGGGGCCGCCGCGCCGATACCCTCGTGCTCGCCGTCAGAAAGCGTGACGACGACGTTCTCGGCCACGTCCTGCGAGCCCCGCGAGATGGTGAACGTCTCGGCGAGTTCGAGTGAGACGCGCTCTACGTCGACGTTCATAGAATCGCCTCCAGCAGGTCGTCCGGCTCGAACCGGACCAGGTCGACCGCCGGGGCGTCCAGTGCCACAGCGAACTCGTCGACCGCCTCCCGTGCCGCCTCGTCGGACTCGACGTTCGACGTGTTGAGCGCCCCACCGACTACCTCGGCCTCGTGGACCGGCGCGGCGAGTGACTCGTACAGGTCGACGTAGGTCTCCACGTCCTGCAGCGGGTAGTCCTCGTAGCCGTGGACCACCTCGCGGCCGGCCTGGTGACAGAGGACGAGCGCGTCAGGCTGTGCACCGTGGAGGATGCCGCAGGTGACGGCGGAGTACGCCGGGTGCGTGATTGCGCCCTGGCCCTCGACGAACAGGTAGTCGTGGTCGTCGCCCTTCTCCAGTATCATCTCCTCGACCGCGCCGGCAGTGAAGTCGCTCACGACGCGGTCGATGGGGTTGCCCCACCCCTCTATCATGATACCGGTCTGGCCGGTCGGAATCACGGCCGCGTCGTGACCGGCCTCGCGGGCCGCCTCGCACAGCTCCATCGTCGCGGTCATCTTCCCGACCGAGCAGTCCGAGCCGACGGTGAGGACGACCTCGGCGTCGACCTCCCCGGCAACGCCCTGGGCGACGGTCAGGTCGGGGTCGGGCTTGCGGACGTCCCAGATGTCACAGTCGTGCTCGGCCGCCAGGGCGGCGAACTCCTCGTCCTCTTCGAGGAAGTAGTGCAGTCCCGAGATGACGTCACAGCCGCGTTCGAGTGCGGTCCGTACGTCGTCGCGCCACGACTCGTCGAAGCCGCCGCCGATGGGGGCGATACCGACGACGAGCGCGTCGCAGTCGGGCGCGTCGGCCATGGACGAGACGATGGGAGCGTCCTGTACGTCACCGACGAAGTCGGCGACACGCGACCCGGCCTCGTCGCGGTCGAGGACGGCGACGACCTCGTCGTCCGAGTAACGTAACAGCCCAAGTGCGGTCTTCGCACGGTCCGGGAACTTCTCGTGGGCGAGGATGGCGATTCGCATATCCGCCCGTTTCAGGTGGGGCGAAAAAAGACTACCTCCTCCGGGCGTTCTCGTAGCTGGTCCGGAGGTACGGTTCGACGACGCCGAGGTCGGCCACCGAGACGACCGCCCACGCCGCCACGCTCAACCCGTCGGTGACGAACGGCTCCACCGGGACGAGCGAAGCGAGCGCCTCGCGCTCGGACGTCGTGAGTTTCGTGAGTGCGAGCCGGTCGTCGTCGACCACGGCGAACAGTCGGCCGTCGACGGTGAACGACGGGAGCCCGAACATCGGCTGACAGTCGACACTCGCCCACGCCCCGACGACCTGTTCGACGTCCTGCACGCTCATCCGTTCCCCCCGGTACTACTGGCTCCCATACTGCTGCTAGGTGTCGATTCCTCTTGTCTGTTTCAGAGGATACGACCGGCCGAAAGAAATTAAACAGGTTGGGTGGCAGATACTGACATGCTTCCGAGTGTCGTCCTCACTGCACCAGTGGCGGTGCTCGGTGGGTGTTCGGTGGTCATGGTTGCACTCAGCGTCCTCGCGTTTCGACGCCAGAGAGCCCCTGGGACGGCAGCATTCGGGGTGATGGCGCTCGGCATCGCGTTCTACACCGCGACCTACGCGGTCGCGCTCTCGACGCCGATCGGGTCACCACCCGCTCGACTGTTCTGGGAGCGGGTGATGTGGTTCGGCATCGCCGTCATCCCCATCGGCTGGTTCGTCTTCGCGGTCGAGTACACCGGACACGAGGGGTGGCTCGACAGGCGGGTCCTCGGGGCGGTCTGTATCGTCCCGGTCGTCGGCCTCGCACTCCTCTGGGTCGAACCGATTCCGCACCTCTGGCGCGGGTACGACCTCTACAGTCGACGCGGCCTCACACTCATCGACCAGCAGTACACGCCGCTGTTCTGGACGATGTACATCTACGAACTGCTTCTCATGGCTGCCGGGACGGTGCTGCTGTTGCGCCACGGCGTGGTCGCGGATGGGGTGTATCGCAGCCAGACCGCCGCGTTCGTCGTCGGTGCTAGCGTCCCGGCCGTCGCCAACGTCGTCTCGATATTCGGCTACGCTCCGTACCCTGGCCTCGACATGACGCCGTACGCCTTCGCGCTCACCGGCCTGGCGTTCGGCGTCGCCATCCTCCAGGAAGAAGGGTTCGACTGGGCCCCGGCATCACGCCACCTCGGGCAGCAGGCGATGGTCCAGCACATGACGGAGGCGGTCGTACTCCTCGACCACGACGACCGGGTCGTCGACGCGAACCCGGCCGCCGCCGAGGCGCTGTTCGAGGACGGAGAGACCGCGACAGGTGTCCCGGTGAACGAAGTCCTGCCCGCCGTCGCCGCCCGCACCGACGGCGGAGCCACACAGCGTCAGGCGGTCGTCGACGACAGGGTGTACGAGGTCAGCAGTTCGCCGGTCACGGACCACCGCGACAGGGAACTCGGCCACGTCCTCGTGCTCACCGACGTGACGGAACGACACCGCCGCGACAAACGACTGTCAGTCCTCAACCGGGTCCTCCGCCACAACGTCCGGAACGACGTGACCATCGTCGCCGGCTACGCACAGCTGCTCGAGGAGCGAGCCGAAGACGACGAACTCGCCTCGACTGCCGCCGACATCCGCGACGTGACCACCGACATCGTGACCATCTCGAAGCGTGCCCGCGAGCTTCAGCTCGTCCTCGACTCTGACAACGAGACGACTGGCGACCTCGCGGGACGGGTGACGGCACTCGTCTCGGCCGTCAGGTCCGAATACCCGGCGGTGACCGTCGAGTCCGACGTTCCCGCTCGTGCGATGGTCCCCGCCCCCGACGTCTGTGAGACGGTCGTCCAGAACCTGCTCGTCAACGCGGCTGCACACAACACGGGGGCCGAACAGCTCGTCAGTGTGACGTTCGAGTGCGAGGACGACACCGTCCGGGTCGTCGTCGCCGACGACGGTCCAGGTATCCCGAGTTCGGAGCGGGCACCGCTCTCGAACGAGGCGGAGACACCACTGGACCACGGGAGTGGTCTCGGGCTCTGGGTGGTCAACTGGGGCGTCCACGCGGTCGGTGGCGGCGTCACGTTCGACACCGGCGACGACGGGACGGTCGTCACCGTCACCCTGCCGCGCGTGCAGGTCGCCGCGGACGACGACGACACAGAGGACCGCGTCCAGTCGTCACGACCGGCCGATTCTGAACCACGGCGCGACTCGCCAGCGTCACCGGACCGTTCCTGACGGTCAGAGACGGTGGAGCCGGACCGAGAAGAACTCGTAGAACGCGTCCGAGAGTGCCGCCGCCGGGTCGCCGGTGGCGTCGACGGCTGCGGTCGCGACCGCCTCGTCGGCGAACTCCCGGACGAGGCGGCGGTCGCCCACGACGACGAGTCGGTCGGCCTCACGGTCGGCGATGGCGGCCCGGCAGTCGTCGAGGTGCGAGTCGATCTGTTCGTCGCGGATGCGCTCGAAGCGAGCCTGTGAGAAGCCGCCCTTCGAGTGCTTGCCCTTCACGTCGCTCTCGAACCCGGAGACGGCGACCCGCTCGCGGCCCTCGTAGGTGCCGAGTGCGAACAGGTCGGCACGGACGAGCGCCAGCGAGAACCGCCCGGTCGGCTCGAACCAGGACCGGTCGAGCCGGAACCCGTCACCCCACTCGCAGAACGCCTCGGGGGCGATGGATGGGTCGAGTGCGACCTGGACCAACCCCGCGTCGTCGGCGAAGAAGAGGCAGGGTGCGGCCCGGTCGAGCAACGCGGCCCGGTCACCGAGCGCGTCGGCCGCCTCGTCCGGGACCTCGTCGGTCACCATCGCGGAGAGCGCGCCTTCCGGCCCGGTCTCGACGCTCTCCAGCCGGGAGAGCACCTCCGACAACCGGTCGCCACGGAGGTCTTCTTCACCCCGGAACGCGAGGTCGGCCTCGTCGCTGCCGACGCGCTCCAGTTCGCCTTCGAGCTGGGCGATTCGGTCTTCGAGTCGGTTCACGCGTTCCTCCGCTGCCTGTCTCGCGGTCGCGGCGTCCGCACGCCGTTCCTGTTCGGCCTCGAGCTGGTTCCGGAGGCGTTCTTTCTCGTCTGCCAGCTCCTCGATGCGCGTCTTCAGCTCCGCGCGGCCGAGCAACTCGTCGAGCATCGAATAGAACCGTGCGAGCCGGACACTTCTACGTTCCGGCGTCCGGTCAGGCCCCGAAGGTCCAGTCGTCGCCCCACGAGTCTGCACTCTCCGGGGTCTCGTCGTCCGACAGGAGGCCCTCACTGTACCTCGTGAACTGGAGCAACTGGCTCGCCCGGTCGGCTTTCGCCAGGAACACCTCGGTGAGTGCGGGCGGGTTCGAGAGGTCGAGTCGGTCGAACAGTCGGGACGGAATCGCGAGTGTGTCCGCGGGGATGGCCCCGTCGCCGTGGACGGCGAGGTGGGCCGTGTCGAGTTTCACGACGAGTGGGCTGTCGAGTCGCGTGATGCCGGAGCCATCGTGGTAGAGCTGTTCTGTCACTCGTTCGTGCTGGTCGCGGGCCATGACGGCGCCGTCCCCGTCGGACGGCGTGACGTACAGTCGACCGAGGTAGTAACTGCGAGAGAATTCCTCGAACATCGCTATGCAGATGTGTGTGAGGCATTGACACCCAAAAGGGTTGTGGCGAGTACTTATATCGACCTGCAATTCGACCGTGAAACGCGCCGAAAAACGGTTCTGAACGGACCGAAAGGCACCGTTGAACACCCAGTGAACGGTCCGAACAGTGTCCCGACTTTTTAGTGGTGGGAAGGGTAGGAGTAGGTGATGCGGAGTATACTCGCCGTGGTGCTCAGTCTCTCGCTCGTCACAGGGGCGGTCACCGTCGCAGCGACGGGGCCCCAGCCGGGAGTCTCCCTGCCGACAGGTGACGCGCACGGAGACGTTCAGGTACCCGAGAACGAGACGACGGACGCGAACGCGTCCATGGGGTCACAGATTTCGACGTTCATGCAGTCGAGTGCGACCGACGCCAACGCGTCGGTCGACTCCGGTATGTGGAGTGCAGCCTGGAACGATTCGACGACGAACGACTCGAAGCGGGCGCTGGTCGACGGACGCGTGAACTCGCTCGACGCGCGGCTGACGGCACTCGAGAAGAAGAAACAGCGGTTGCAAGAGCGCAAAGACGAGATGAACCCGGTCGCCTACCGGGCACAGCTCGCGTCCATCACGAGCCAGCTGGCCGCCCTCTCCGACGCGATCGACCAGACGGAGACCCGGGCGAAGACGGTCGGCGTGAACACGACGCGGCTCGACGAACTCCGGACGAACGCGAGTAACCTGACCGGCCCGGAGGTGGCCGCGATGGCCCGCGAACTCGCCGGTGGCGGCCCGCCCGATGACATCCCCGGCCTGGGCCCGGACAGGGGCACCGACAACGAGTCGAACGGCAACGGCAATGGCAACGGTGGCCCGCCCGAGGAGACCCCGGGAAACGGGAACGGGAACGCGACGGGGAACGAGACCGGTGGACAGGGCCGGCCGACCGACCCGGGAAACGGTGGCGGTAACGGTGGCAGCAACGGCGGCGGTAATGGCGGCGGCAACGGCGGTGGCGGCAATGGCGGCGGCAACGGCGGTGGCGGCAACGGCGGCGGCAACGGAAACGGCCCCAGCCTCGTCGCAGACCGTATCGCGGCACGGCGCTGAGCACAGACATTCTTTTACGCGCCCCTCGCCAACGTTGGCATAGATGGATTCAGCGGCCTTGCTCGACCTGCTCGGGAACGAGAATCGCAGGCGGATACTTCGTCTGCTGGCACGCAAGCCCTGCTACGTGACCGAGATAAGCGAGTACCTCGGTGTCAGCCCGAAGGCCGTCATCGAACACCTCCGCAAGCTGGAGGACGCCGGCCTCATCGAGAGCCACACCGACGACCAACGCCGCAAGTACTTCCACATCGCGCGTAACCTCCGACTGGAGGTGAACGTCTCCCCCTACGGCTTCGCCACCAAGAGCGCCTATCCGGCCTCGAAGAGCCTCGACATGACGGCGTGTCGCCACCTCAAGCTCGACGTGCAGTACTCCGAAGACGAACACGAACCGCGGGACCTCATCGCTGACCTCTCCCGGCTCGAAGAGTTAGAGAACGAACTCTCGATGGCACAGCGGTGGGTGCAGGGTCGCATGACGGACGTGCTCGACAAGATTACCGAGACGGTCGGTGCAGGCTCCGATTCCCGGCTCTACGCGGATACCTTGCTCGCGGTCCGGTCAGAGCCGAAGTCGGTCATCGAGATCGCCAACTCGGTCGACGCCCCGCCAGCGATGGTCGAGGAGGTACTCGCCGACTTGCAGGAGAACGGACTGGTGAGATACACGGGCGAGGGCTGGGCGCTGGCGGACTGATTCTACAGACGAACGCGAACACGACGAAACCGCTCACCAGGAGAGGTCGTCTTCGAAGTCGTCCGGGTCCGAGGTGAGGCCGTTTCGCAAGTCGCTCCCGAAGTAGTAGCCGACGAGCGCACCGACCAGGCCCAGGCCCGCACCGAAGACGAGGAGCCACTCCCCGCCGGGGATGAACGCGAACCGGAAGTTGTTGAGCAGGGCGGTGCCGAGACCGACTCCGAGACCGGCGAGCCCCGTCTCCACGTAGCGTTTTCGGGACGTTGCGAGACCGTAGACGAATGCGGCCCCGACCATCCCGACGAAGCTCGCGATGCCGCCGAGGAGCGGGGTGAACCCGGCGGCGACGAAGCCGACGGTCAGCAGGACGCTCGCGAGCAGGAACGACCTGGGGTTGAAGTACCTGGTCAGCCCTTCGTCGCTCTTCGAGCCGGACGACGGCTGTTTCCTCGCGGGTTCGTCGTCGAGTCCCAGGTCGAGGTCCGCGTTCGCCTCCTCCGAACTGGCGCGGCGGTCGCGTTTCCGGCGCTTCTGGCCCGTCTGGTCGCTGCCTGACCCACCGTCGTCATTGCCCTCCAGACCGGCGAGGAGGTCCTCGGTCTCCGCGAGGAGGTCCTCCGTGGACTTCTCCGGGGGTTTCTCGACCGTCTTCTCGTCGCCGCGGTCGGACATACGCGAGAGTAGTGCAGGAACTGACAAGAGCCTTTTCGTGGTCCGATGACGGCTTCGCCGGGGTGTCGCCGGACTCCAGCATGACCCAGAAGGATGCCTTTAGGTGCAGGCGTAGCGAAGCGCCTCGCATGAACCCAGGCGACCGCGTCCGCGTCACGCGGGCGGACAGCGAGTACGAGGGCGTCTTGCTCCCGTCGTCGACAGCCGCACAGCTGGTGGTCAAACTCGACGGTGGCTACAACGTCGGTATCGACCGCGACGAGAGCGACGTCGAGGTGCTGGAGTCGGACGTCTACCAGATAGAGGACGCACAGAAAGAAGGCAGCGATACTTCCGAAGTGGAGTTCGACCCCGACCTCCCCACCATCGCACTCATCTCGACCGGTGGCACCATCGCCTCCACCGTCGACTACCGAACCGGCGCGGTGACCGCCCAGTTCGACGCCGAGGACGTGCTCCGGGCGGTTCCGGACCTCGCGGGCCGGGCGAACTACCGCGGCCGCGTCGTCGCGAACATCCTCTCGGAGAACATGGAGGTTCCCATCTGGCAGGACCTCGCGGAAGCCGTCCACGAGGAGGTCGAGAACGGGGCCGACGGGGTCGTCGTCATGCACGGCACCGACACGATGCAGTACTCCGCGTCGGCGCTGTCGTTCATGCTCGACACGCCGGTCCCCATCGTCTTCACCGGCAGCCAGCGCTCGGCGGACCGCCCCTCCTCGGACAACGTGATGAACGCCGTGTGTGCCGTCGAGGCCGCGAAGGCCGACGCCGCCGAGGTCATGGTCTGCATGCACGGCTCCGAGAGCGACGACTACTGTGCGCTCCACCGCGGCACCCGCGTCCGCAAGAACCACACCTCACGCCGTGACGCTTTCCAGACTATCGGGGCGGAGCCGCTTGGCATCGTCGACTACGATTCCGAGACCGTCGAGTTCCACGGCGAGTACGACCCCCGCGGCGAGGCCGACCTCGCCATCTCCCCGGACCTCGAATCCGAGGTCGAACTCGTGAAGTTCACGCCCGGCATGGACCCCGCGTTCTTCGAGGCGTGCCGGGGGAAAGCTGGAGTCGTCATCGAGGGAACCGGCCTCGGTCACGTCCACACCGACTTCATCCCGACCATCGAGGAACTGGTCGAGGACGGCACCCACGTCGTCATGACCAGCCAGTGTCTCGAAGGGCGGGTCTGCGACCGCGTGTACGACACGGGGCGTGACCTGCTCGACGCGGGCGTCGTCGAAGGCGAGGACATGCTCCCCGCCGTCGCGAAAGTCAAGCTCATGTGGGCGCTGGCGAACCGCGACGACGCAGAAATCGCAAAGACCATGCGCGAACCGCTGGCCGGTGAGATAACCGAGCAGTCCCGACCCTGGAGCGCGTAGATGGTCGACGCCGCCGCCGAAGTCACCTACCGCCGCGCGACCCACGACGACTACGACGACGTGGTCGGGTTCACCGAGGACACGTGGGCCGACCGCGACGGGAGCGACTACATCCCGCGCATCTACCACGACTGGCTCGAAGAGGAGGACCAGTACGACCGGCAGTACACCTGCGTCGCCGAGGTCGACGGGCAGGTCGTCTCCATCGCCCAGACCGTCCTGCTCTCCGGGCGCGAAGCCTGGTGTCAGGGGATGCGCACCGACCCCGACTACCGCGGGCAGGCCATCGGCCTGGAGCTCACCCACGAGATGTGGGACTGGGCCCGCGAGCAGGGGGCCACCGTCGCCCGGAACATGGTGTTCTCGTGGAACACGATGGGGCTGGGCCACTCCCGCGGCGTCGGCTTCGGCCCCGCGACCGAGTTCCGCTGGATGCACCCCGACCCCGATTCGGCGGCGGAAGGTCCCCTCGACACGACCGACGACCCGAACGTCGCCTGGAACTACTGGACCGACTGCGACGCCCGCGACCACCTCCGGGGCCTCGGATTGGCCATGGACGAATCCTGGGCCGTCGTCGAGCTACGCCCCGAACTGTTCGAGCGCGCCGCCGAGAACCAGATGCTCGCCGCCGTAACGAGTGACTCGGGCGTTCGCGGCGTCACGTACCGGGTCCGGGACTACGAGCGCGAGAACGAGGAGGGCGAGCCGAAGACCTGGGCCGAGTACGGCGTCGCCGGCTGGGACGACCTCGACGCGGCCCGGGAGCTGGTGGCTGCTGTGAAGCGCGACGCCGCATCACTCGACGCCGACCACGTCCGGGTCCTCATCCCCGAGACCGTCGAGTACGTCTCCGATGCGTCGTTGCTTCGTGCGGGGATTTCTGACGAACCCGACTTCGTGATGGCCGCGGATTTGACGGCCGACTATCGCGGCCAGTTCGGCTCGCGGTAACGGGTCGTTCGCCTTCGATTTCTGTTGGTTTTCGGGTGGTCTCTGCGGATACTCGTGAGGCGTCGAGAACGGTGAACGTGACGGCGAGCAGTTCACTCCGCCGATAGCAATAGAACCGCACCACGGCCTCCCCAGCCGACTGCGGCCCTCGAGTCACTCCGCTTCGCTCCGTTTCGCTTCGGTCCTCATCCCTCGCGCGGCTCCGCCGACCAGCCGCACTGGCGTTCGGCGGTCCGCCAGCACGCGCCGACAGCGGACCACCCACCAGTCATCGATGCCGGGCGATTCACCAGGCGCGCGCCGAGTCCCGTGCTTTGCGCCAGCAAAGCCGGGAGTTGCAGGCGCGAGGGACGACCGGAGTGGAACGGAGGGAGTCGGCTGGGGAGGGCGAGGTGCGGTACTGTGCGGTCGCGGTCATCGCCCCCAGCGCGGGTCGACGAAGTCGGGTTCCCTGCCGGTTTCGAGCACGCAACAAACGGAACGGCGACAACCAGAAACCAGACAGCCAGACAGCCAGACCGCTACAACGCGCCGCCACTCACCGGCGGGAACAGCGCCAGTTCGTCGTCCTCAGTCACGGGTTCGTCCAGCCCGTCACCTTCCATCTGGACGTTCGAGCCGTTCTTCAGGATGTTTATCTGCGGGGCTACCTCCCCGTCGTCGTCGAGCACGCGCTCGCGGAGGCCGGGATGCGCCTCGAACAGCGCCTCTAGCGCCGTGCCGACGGTCGCATCGTCGCTCGCCACGTCGACGTCGGCCTCCTTCGTCCCGGCCACCTCCGCGAGGTCCGCGAACAGCTTCCAGTGCATACCGGAACTCACCGACGGAGTCACGAAAGCGTTTCTGCCTGCTGGTGCGGTCCCGTGTCGGCAGCCGCCCTCGCGGCGGTCTCGAAGGTCCGTAACTCGTCGGGCCGGGCGATGACGTAGACGGTAGTACCGGCCGGGAGCGGCGTGTTCCGCGAGGGGGTCGCGGTCACGGTCCCGTCGGAGCTGCGGATGGCGGCGACGGTCACGTCGAGCGCGCCGACGGTGAGGTCGGCCAGTGGTGAACCCTCGTCGATGGCGACCGCACCCATGGTCTCGTCGGCGACCCTGAGCAGGGAGGCGAACTCGCGGTCGGCGCTGGGTTCGGCCGGGAGCGTGACGAGGCGGTACTGGGTCGAATCCGAGAGCGCCTCGGCGTCGGTCTCGTCGACGGCGAGGGTGACCACGTCTCCTCTGGTGGCGCGAAGTTCACCCGTGGCACGGCGCTGGAGGCCGTCCTCGGTGTGTTCCCACACCTGCACGACGTCGCCCGGACTGGCAGCGTAGGCGGGGTCGGCCTCGATGGCGACGGCGACGGTGCCGGGCGCGAGCGTCGGCCCGAGACCGGCCGCTCGCGACCCCACCGCGAGGTAGGAGACGGTGCCGTCTTCGGCGACCTCGATGTCGACGTGGCCGACGCCGTAGTCGTCTTTGAGTCGAGAGACGATGCGGTCGCGCAACTCCGCGACGGTGATGCGCCGCGGGAAGACGAAGGTGGTCTCGGCGAGCGATTCCTTCGTCTTCGGGTCGACCGGGTCGTACCCGTCGATGTCCTCGACCTCGTCGGGCAGGGTCACGGTGACCGCGCGGCCGACCGCCCGGACGAGTTGGGACACTTCGCGGTCGAGTTTCGCGGCACCGGTGACCGCGAAGGCGTTGGCCGCGAACGCGTCGCCACCGCGACGACCGAGGTCGGCCCCGATACCGCTGACGAGGATGCTGATGACGGTCGTCGCCGCCGATATCGTGTCGATAGAAGTCGTACTCGCCAGGGTCTCCTCGGTGTTCAGGACGAGTGCGACGGCGCCGATACCGAGCAAGAGGGCGACTCCATCTGGGACCCCTTCGCGGGTGTACCACCGGTAGACGACCGCGACGAGGCCGCTGACTGCGGCGGCGAGCGCACCGAGGCTGAGAATCCGGAGGATGGCGACGAACAGCTGGCTGGCGGTGACGGTATCGGGCACGAAGATCTGCGTGGGAATCGCGAAAACGGCCGTCATCAGGCGACCACCTCCGAGAACGAATCGAGGGCTGGTCGACGGCCGACCGCGAACAGTTCGTCACCGGCCTGCAGGTCGGTCGACCCGCGCGGCGAGAACACCCACCGGCGGTTCTGCTCTGTCACGCCCTCGGCGGGTGGTTTTCGAATCGCCATGACTGCCACGTCGTAGCTGTCTCGAATGCTCGCCTCGCCGATGGTCTTGCCGTCGAGCGGGCCGCCGGTACGGACGGTCACCTTCCGGAACCGCTTGCCGGAGCGCCGGAGCAGCGAGACGAGTTCGAACTCGCGGCGGGTGCCACGCGACCGGACGGTGACACGGGCCCGGTCGACGCCAAGCAGGTCGGGCGCCGTGGGCCGGGGGACCGCGACCGTGAGTCGGCCTTCGCCGCCGGTCGTCGTCGGTGCGGTCGACGGGGTGTGAGCGGGCACCTCGTCGGTACCGCCGTCGGTCGCAGCGGTCGCGTCCGTCGGTTCCTCCGCTTTCGACGGTTTCGAGCCGCCGGAGTCGCCACTGAGGAGTCGCCCGTCGGTCCGGCCGATGTCGGTGTGCAACGTCACGTCGTCGCCACGAGCACAGCCCGTCGGCACCAGCGCCTGAACCGAGACGGCTCGTTTGCCGGTCGGGACACGTCGGGAGAGGCCGCTGGCGGGCGGCGCCGCCGTGATGCTCGCCCGGGCCCGCGAGTCGAGTGAAACCGCCGCGTCCGCGAGGTCGTACTCGGTCTTCAGGCGCTCGGTGAGTCGCGTCTCGAGTTCCGACAGCGGGAGGTCGGCGGGCAGCGCCCACGACCCCTCCGCGAGCGTCTCACGGAGGTCGGTGGGGAGCGGTGGATACCCTTCCATGTCACGAATCGGGCCCGTCGGCGTGATAGTCACCTTGCCGACGCCACCGACGAAGTCCACCACGTCCGCAGAGAGCGTTCGTTTTCGTAGCCGCGACAGGGAGAACCGCCGGGGCATCTCGGCACCGAGCTTGTCGCCCTGGCTGTGCGCCCACAGCGAGAGCATCATCACGACCACAGCAGCCGTGAGGATACGCGGTGAGCTCTTTACGCTCTCTTCGAGCAAGCCCATCAGCCCGCCGTTGATGCCAGCGATGGCCGTCGCGAGGACGACGACACCCAGTCCGGGTACCGTCACCCCGGTGAAGTACTTGAAGATGAAGCCGAGGCTGCCCGAGACGAGCGCCGGGATGATGCCCGCGAGCAGACCGAGATAGAGTCCGATGAGGATATCGGCCGGAAGTGACGCCATGGCGGACGCATCACTCGCCGACGATAAACCAGTATCGCCAAAGGCAACCCAAAATCGACGCTCACAGGCACATCCGGGATAGCGTTCTTTATCCGACAGCGCGAACGAGACACGATAGACAATGGTGTCGACGAGTCGGTTGTTCGGTGCCCGCGCTCCCGTCGCGCTGACGACAGCAGTCGCGCTGCTCTCCATCGCCACCGGTATCACCAACATGGCCGTCGAGACGACGCCGATATTCTTCGGGAGCTGGTTTCCGGCGTCGGTCCAGAAGACGGCGGGATTCACGGGGACACTCACGGGGTTCGTGATGCTGGTCGGCGCGTACGGCCTCCGGCGTGGCCTCCGGTCGTCGTGGTACCTCGCGCTGGTGCTCTTCCCGGTGACGGCCATCCAGGGCGTCGTCCAGGCGAGCAGGTTCTCGGTCCCCCTCATCGCGCTCTCGCTGGTGAGTATCCCGTTCCTGTTTCTCAACCGCCGCCGGTTCGACCGCGAGGTCGAACTCACCGCGACCCAGAAGGCTGCCGGCCTCGCTCTGGTCGGCGTCCAGTTCTACGGGACCATCGGCGGGTACGCCCTCCGTGACGAGTTCCCACGCATCGGCGAGGGGTCCCTCGGCCTGCTCGACGCCTTCTACTTCACCATCGTGACCGCGAGTACGGTCGGCTACGGCGACGTCACACCCGATAGCTTCCAGGGCGAACTGTTCGCCATCTCCGTGGTCGTCCTCGGGACGGCCAGTTTCGCGGTCGCACTCGGTGCACTGTTCTCACCAATCATCGAAGCACGGTTCGCACGCGCACTCGGTAGAATGACTGATACACAGCTCGAACTCCTCGAAAACCACGTCATCGTCCTCGGTTACGGTGACTTGACGGAACCGATTCTCGAAGAACTCACGGCCGGGAACGTCCCGTTCGTCGTCATCACGCCCGACCAGACGCGGGCCGCCGAACTCTCGGAACGCGGCATGAACGTCCTTACGGCCGACCCGAGCGACGAGGAACCGCTCCAGCGCGCTCAACTGAAGGACGCGACGGCTGTCGTCGCGGCCACGAACAACGACGCCGAGGACGCACTGGCCGTGCTGACGGCTCGCCAGCTCCGACCCGACGTTCGCATCGTCGCGGCCGCGACCGACACCGAGAACGCCGGAAAACTCCGGCGTGCGGGGGCAGACACCGTCATCAGCCCGGCGAGTATCGGCGGTCACCTCCTCGTGGAGTCGGCACTCAGCGGGAAGGACACCGAACGCATCGCCGACGAGATACTCGAGACGAAAGACGCAGACGACACCGACGACTCCGGGGCCGACGCGGCAACCGACTCCTAGGCTTCGAGCAGTTTCCGCACCGTCGTCGCCACGTCCTCGAAGGCGTCGATGTCCATCTCGTCGGTAGTGGCGATGACCCCGCGGCCACCGACGATGACCCGGCTGAGGTAGCCGCGGTCGAACACACGGATGGTGAGGCGGTACTGTCCGAGGGAACTGCCCACGTCGTCACGAGCGGCGAGCGTCCCGTACGTCTCCTGCGACGTGAACCCCATGCGTTCGTTCTCGACGATTTCGGCCTTGACCTCGCGGAGGTCCTCCTCGGCCTCGCGGAGGTCCTTGCGGATGTACACGACGTCCCAGTCGTCGGGCGTGAACACGATGACCGAGCGCAGGCTATCACCGAGTCCTGTTCGGCAGGCCGAGACGAGTTCCTCTTCGAGTGTGGTTGGCGTTTTCATGGTAATGGTACGCACCAGAGGGATATGAGCGCGACCCTGTCAGGTCCACGAGGCGACCGCCTGTCACGCCCCGCGGTGGACGATGGCCACGTCGCAGTCGATGTCGCGTATCTTCTCGAACGTCGGCGGCGCGATGAACCGTGAGGCCGCAGTCCGGTCGGTGCTCGCGCCGACGACGACGAGGTCGTACTGGGGCGCGTTCGCCGTGAGGAACCGTCGAATCGAGGAGTTCGAGACGCGCGTCTCGAACGTCGCGTCGAACGGGTCGACGAGGTCCAACAGCATCGACTCGGCCGTGCGGCGCTGGCTCTCGTGGTCGATACAGGTACAGACACTCAACTCGCCGGCACGACCGGTGACCCGCTGGGCGAAGTCGAGCATCGCGTGGGCGTTCTGTCCCGCACGGGCGACCGCCACCAGCGCCCGTCGCCAGCGGGTCCGCCCCGAACACGACCGGAACGCGATGACGTCCAGTGGGTCGTCGAACAGTTGTTTGACGAACGGGGAGAGACTGCCGTGTTCCTCCTCGTAGGGCGTGACGACGAGGTCGCAGTTCACCTCACGGGCGGTTCGAAGCGTGACTGTCGCGGGACTCCCCATCTCGGACGCGACGACGACCTCGCAGGGAACCCCAAGCTTCGTCCGGATGCGTCCGGCGAGCCGTTCGAGTCGCATCGCTGCCTGTCCGGCGACCTGTTCTTCGGCTTCGCTCTCGACCGTCGAATCGCCGTAGTCGGTCCCGGGGGCAGTGGCGACCGGTGCCGCCGCGTCGCGCTGCAAGATGGCGTCGGCAGCGGAGGCGATCTCCTCGTCGCTCACGATGTCGAGCAGGACCACCTTGCCGGCATCGTGCGCCCCGGCGATGCGGCCCGCGAACATCGCCGTCTCCTCGGCGGTCTCGCCGCGGACCGGGACCAGCACGTGGTCGTCTCCTTTCGTGGTCTGGTAGAGGTACCGGGCACGCTGCTGGTAGAAGTTGCGCTTCCACAGGTAGAACGTGCTGGCGACGATGCCCGACGCGACGAACACCGACCCGGCGTACTGGAGCAGGAACGTCCAGATGTGATTCGTGTCGGTGAACACCGGGGCGATGAGCGCGAGCAACGCGGTCGAGAACGCCGATGGCTGCTCGACGGTGAGCCCCCACGTCACCGCTCCCGTCAGGAAGACCGCGATGGCCGCCGTCACGGGCGAGATGTAGAACACGTCGCTCACGAGCGGATTCCGCAGGCTGGTGTGGACCGCGACGAAGATGGCCGTCGTGCCACAGAGCGCCCCCGCCGTGAGGCCGCCGACGAACGTCACCGGCGAGGAGTACTTCCCTTCCGGGTCGGCGAACAGCGAGTACGTCCCGGAGGCGAGTGGCGGGAACAACACGAACGGAAGCAGGTCCTCGGCGTTGGCGATGGCCGTCACGGCGGCGATGAGCAACGGGACGAACACGAGCACCGACAGGTGGACGAGGTTGCTGGTGTCCTCGACCCACCGTCGAAACTCCCGCCACTCGCGCCGTTCGGCACGGCGAAGACGGCTGACGATGGAATGATAGCGCGCCCGCAGGTCCTCGAACACGTCCACCGGTTCCCTCGCCACCCAGTAAAGCGGTTCGTTCGGTTCGCTCCCGGGTCGTCCCGTTCCCGCGACGAAACGAGGTTTCTTCCGGTTACCCCCTGGTTGCCTGCGGTTTATCCGGGTCGGGTCGCTAGGACTCCGCATGAGTACCCGAGAGGTCCCGGACCCGGTCGAACTCAGCGGTTCGTTCCTGCGTGCCGTCAAGAGAGGCGACGATGCAGCCGAGTACCGCCGCCGACTGGCGACGCTGGACCGCCGGGTCCTGCGCCAGCGCGTGGCCGACGACGACGCGAAGCGGGCGTTCTGGCTGAACGTCTACAACGGCTTCGCACAGACCTTGCTCCGGGAGGACCCCTCGCTGTGGGAGACACGCGCCATCCTGCCGACCCGCCCCATCTTCACCGACGACCTCGTGACCGTCGCCGGCCACGAACTGAGTCTCGACGACGTCGAACACGGCATCCTCCGGCGGTCGAAGACCACGTGGGGGCTCGGGTACGTCTCACGCCTGTGGGCCGGGTCGTTCGAACGCATGCACCGCGTCGACGAACTCGACCCCCGCATCCACTTCGCGCTGAACTGCGGGGCCGCCTCCTGTCCGCCAGTGGCGGCGTACACCGCCGCAGCCATCGACGACGAGTTGGCGGTAGCGACCGGGTCGTATCTGGGCACAGAGTGCGACTACGACCGGGAGGCGAACGTGGTTCGGGTCCCCAGACTGTTCTCGTGGTACCGCGGCGACTTCGGCGGGAAATCGGGGATTCTGGCGTTCTTACGGCGGTACGACGTGGTACCAGCCGACGCCAACCCGAAACTGGCGTACTCCGAGTACGACTGGTCGATGAAACTCGGGGCGTACACGGACCTGGACGCGTGAGTCGGGGGGCGGGTACGCGTGAATCGGGGGGCGGGTGCGTGATTTTCGGCAGGTGGCGTCTCTGTGAGTGGTGTTCGTGAGACCGGGCAGTCCACTCGCGCTGGTGGCGATGACCGCAGGGGGTCTCCGTTGCCACCAGCGCGAGTCAGAGACCCGTCGTCACCACCACCAGAACCAGTAGACTCGGTTCTCAGGACCACTGGACAGCGGACAAACGAGAACGCCCCCAGAACAGAAACACCGAAACTCGTCTATTCAGCCAGTTCGCGGACCGCTTCCAGCGAGATGTCGATGGCACGGCCGACGTTGTTCTTCGCCTTCTCCGGCAGTTCGTCGTCCTCGGTGTCGGTCCCCTTCTGGGTGCCGAGCACGAGGTTCCCGTCGACGGTACAGATAGCACCCGCGGCGAGGCCCTTGCGGCGGGCGAGCGTGAACACGGTCGCGGCCTCCATCTCGACGCTCAGGATGCCCGCGTCGTTCCAGTCTGTCACGTACTCGTCGGTCTCGGCGTAGTAGGCGTCGTCCGAAGCGATGGGACCGACGTGGATGTCCTCGTCGTTGGCCTCGGCACCGGCGACGAGTGCGTTCATCACGTCGAAGTCCGGGACTGCAGGGTACTCGACGGCCTCGTAGCGCTTCGAGGTGCCCTCGTTCTTGGCCGCGCCGGTCGCGACGATCATGTCGCCGATCTCGACGTCCTCCTGCAGCGCACCGGTCGTGCCGACGCGGATGAACGTCTCCACGCCGACGTTCGAGAGCTCCTCGACGGCGATGGCGGCGGAGGGACAGCCGATACCGGTCGAACAGATGGTCAGGTCGACGCCCTCGTAGGTGGCGTTGACGACCTTGTACTCGCGGTTCTCGGCGACGACCTCACTGTCGTCACAGTGGCCGGCGATGCGGTCGACGCGACCGGGGTCGCCCGGAATCAGCGCGATGTCGTTCACGTCGCCCTCGTCCACGAGGAGATGCGGTTGCGTCATGTGCGCGGATTCGCGCAAGCACAGCAAAAAAGGACCGTTCTCTCGGCGACCCGTCTCACTCCGGCAGCAAGAGCAACACCACCGCGGCGACGACCACGCCGTACACCACGGCGGAGAACAGCCACTGCTGGAACACTGCCTCGCGCCGGTCCGCATCGAACCCCGCTCGCGGCAGCACCAGAAAGCCGAAGAAATTGATGATGAAGACGGTCAGCACGGTCGTGGTGAGGATGACCGTCGACCAGAGCCCCAGCCGGGGTTCGAGGACGACCACGCCGACACCGAGGCCGACCCCGCCGAGGACGCCTGTCGCGTGGTGGACGACCTGCGCTGTGACCTGTGACACCTCGTCGATGGGCTGGCGGGTGAGCTTCGCGGCGGCGACGTAGGCGGGCGTGAACCCTTCCGGCATGAGGACCATCGGGAGG
The DNA here is from genome assembly GCF_051801355.1 of Haloarchaeobius ordinarius. Lineage (GTDB taxonomy): Archaea > Halobacteriota > Halobacteria > Halobacteriales > Natrialbaceae > Haloarchaeobius. The sequence continues at coordinate 354,208 of NZ_CP196560.1, forward strand.
TCCATCGCGAGCGCGCCGACGAGACCGGCCAGCGTACAGACGAGCAACGTATCGACCGCGGACATGCGAGAATCGTTGGGTGACGGCGAGAAAAGTCATCTGGTCGGGGGACCTGTCGCCGCGATCCCGGCCGGAACCGTCTTCATGGTCACAAATCTACAGGTTCTATGCCAACTCCCGAAGACCGGGACCTCCGGGTAGCCGTGGTGAGGGCACTGTTCATCTGGATGTTGGCCACCGTCATCCACTACTATGGCCTGGTTGGTCTCCCAGCGGTGGGTCGTCGCGAATCGGTGACGCTCGTGTCTGCCATACAGTTCAGTGCGCTCTTCGTGATTGCCGTGTTCGTCGCCACCTCCCTCATCAAGTACTTCGACGTGGAGGGGTGGTGGAACTCGAACACGAGGTGAGCCACCGTCAGAACTGCTCGTCCAGGAACGCCTCGACCTCCCCGGTCGTCGGAGCAGCCCGCGCCCCCTCTTGTGCGGCCGTGATGGCCCCGCAGGCGTTGCCACGCTCCAGCGCCCGCTCGTAGTCGTCGGTCGTCAGTAACGCCGAGAGGAAGCCGGCGGCGAAGGCGTCGCCCGCGCCGGTGGTGTCGACCGGGTCGATGCCGAAGCCGGGGTGGTCGTAGCTCGCGTCAGGGGTGTGGACGACCGCACCCTCGGAACCGCGCTTGATGACGAGCGTGCGGTCCGCGAACGCGGACTCGGTGTACTCGTTCTCCAGGACGGTCTTCGCCTCCCTGTCGTTGAGGAAGACGATGTCCGACGCCGCGAGGGCGGCCGAGAAGTCGCGGTCGGCGAGACGGCGGCCCGGGTCGAAACTCACCGTGACGTCCGCCTCGGCGGCGACCTCGGCGATGTGGGCCGCGGTGTCCGGCCGCTGGCTGGTGAGGTGGACGTGGTCGGCGGCCCGGACCGCGTCGGGGTCGACGTCGGCGGGCGTGACTTCCTCGTTCGCGCCGTCGTTGCCGAGTACGGCGACCTCGCCGTTCTGGTCGACGAGGAGGTACTTGACCGTGGTCTCCGCGTCGTCGACGACGAGGAGCGAATCGAGGTCGACGGTCGCAGCCTCCAGTTCGCGACGGGCGAGCAGGCCGTGTTCGTCGTCGCCGACGCTCCCGAGCAACTCGGTCTCCACGTCGAGTTGCGAGAGCGCGACCGCGACGTTGGCGGCGCTCCCGCCGCCCGAGGCGTGCTGGGAGTCGATGCGGGATTCGCCGTCCGGTTCGGGGAGCCGGTCCACGCGGAGGGTCACGTCCCAGTTGACGTGGCCCGCGGTGAGCACGCGCACCATCTCAGAGCACCACCGGCAGCACCGACATGAAGGGCAGCCCCGAGACCGTTCCCTGACCGGAGACCGCGAACAGCACGAGGTTGTGGACGCCGGGGCCGAACCCGACTGCGGCCACGAACGTGAGCAAGAGGCGAGCCTGCCGTGGCTCCTCGTCGACGAACTCCTTGAACGCGACCACGATGACGAGCGCGAGGACGACCTTCACCACGACGAACAGCCAGCCGGCACCGATGAACTCGGCGGTCGGGAGGCGTGCACCGGCTTCGAGCACGTACCGCGAGAGCGCGACGCGTTCGCTGCTCCCGAGCACGTCGTAGCCGATTGCCGTCGTGATGCCGTCGAGGGCGTGGGCGAAGACCACGAACGCGCCGGTCTTGCCGACGTGGGCCGCGACTTCAGTGTACTTCAGGCTGAACAACAGCCAGGCGACTGCCGCGACGATGCCTGCGACGACGCCCCCGATGACCGACCAGAACGGGGTGAACTCGCCCGCGTTGAGCGAGAGGAGGACGGCGAAGATGAGAAACATGACCGCGAAACCGGTCCCCGCCGTGCCGACGGCGCGGTCGACGTGGAAGTTGTTCCGGATGGCCGCCAGGAACGTCATCAGTATCCAGACGAGGCCGGTGAAGGTCGCGACCGTGACGTAGACCGTTATCGTGCCGAACAGGGGTGCGATAGCTTCGGGGTAGGCATCGAGCTGGTAGAGGACGTGGAGGACCGCTCCAGTCATCATCCACGGGGCGAACCCGATCGCCGTCCAGTCGGTGACCGGTGGGTGGACGACCCAGGTCAACGCGGCCACCCCGAGGAACGCAAGCACCAGTGGGACGAGATAGACGAGTGGGGGGAGTTCTGCCCCTACAGGTAACATGTCCGATATCGTGAGGGCGAACAGAAAGAAGGTTCCGGTACTGCGAGCCTACTGGGCCTCCCAGGGCCGATTGGTCTCAGAGCCGAATAGTTCGCGCATCAACACGACGATGCTCTCGGGCGGAAACTGTCCCCGTTCGGTGACGATGGCGTCGACGAACCGTGGCGGGGTCACGTCGAACGCCGGGTTCACCACGTCGAAGCCGTCCGGGTCGCCCTGTATCTCGGCACGCTCCTCGTCGGAGATGACCTCCGTCTCGTCGCGCATCTCTATCTCGACGGTGTGTCCGGTCAGGGTGTCCGGGTGGAGTTTGAGCGTCTGGGCGGCGACCATGACGGGCGTCCCGCGGTCGCGGGCATTCACCGCCAGTCCGGACGTGCCGATCTTGTTGATGACGCTCCCGTCCGCGGCGATGGAGTCTGCACCCACGAGAACGTGGTCCACGTCGTTGAGGTAGCGCCGCGCCGCGCTGTCGACGACGAGCGTGACCGGTACGCCCCACTCGCGGAGCTGGGCGGCGGTGATGTGCCCCTGGTTGCGGGGGCGGGTCTCCTTGACGATGGCCTCGATGTGCTTGCCCTGGTCGAGGGCGGCTTTCACGCACGAGAGGGCGTCGGTCGAGTGACAGTGCGTCATCACTGTGTCGCCGTCTCGAAGGCGGTTCGCTCCGATTTCGCCCAGTCTGTCCTGGGCCTGGTCGAGGTCACGCTGGAACGACGACGCGCTGTCGAGCACGGACTGGCGGAGGTCCGCGACGGTCTCCCCCTTCACGTCCGCCATCACGAACCGGAGGGCGTTGGGCAGGCTGACCGCGGTCGGCCGGGTCTCGTAGAGGACTCTCGCGGCCTCTCGCAGTTCCGCACGGAGTGCCTCCGGCGTGTCCGCGTCGCTCTCTTCGGCCTGTGTCGCGAGCGCACCCGCGGCGGCGTCGGCGATGGTCGCCGCCCCGCGAATCTCCATGGTCGCGATGTCGTCGGCCGTCTCGGCCACGTCGGGGTGGACGGTGGGGGAACTCATACCTACACCTCTATCCGGAGCGAACAAAAAGTGCCCGACAGTGCCCACGCCCCCGCGCCGCCCGAGAACACGCCGTATTTTATCCCGGCGCGACAACACCGGGCCATGAACCGTCAGGAACTCGCCGCGAGCATCGACCACACCGTCCTCGGACCGGAGACCACCCTCGACGACGTTCGGGACGTCCTCGACGCCGCCGCCGAGTACGGCATGAACGCCTGTATCCCGCCGTGTTACGTCGCCGAAGCCGCCGAGTACGCACCCGACGTGACGTTGGCGACCGTCGTCGGCTTCCCTCACGGGCAACACGTTCCCCGGATAAAGCGCGAAGAGGGAGTCCAGGCGTGGGACGATGGGGCGGACGAACTGGACGTGGTCATCAACGTCGGCCGGCTCAAGGCGGGTGACACCGAGACTGTCCAGGCGGAACTCGCAGACCTCGTCGCCGCGGTCCCCATCCCGGTGAAGGTCATCATCGAGACGGCCCTGCTCACCGACGAGGAGAAACACGCCGCCTGCGCGGCCGCGGCGGAAGCCGACGCCGACATGGTGAAGACCTCGACCGGGTTCGCCGACGGCGGTGCCGAGGTCGACGACGTCGAACTCATGAGCGAGTACCTCCCCGTCAAGGCGAGCGGCGGCGTCGGGTCGTGGGCCGACGCGAAGGCGATGTTCGACGCCGGGGCTGTCCGAATCGGCGCGTCGAGTGGCGTCGCTATCGTCGAGGATTACGTCGAGAACGTCGAGTAAAGCCGAAAAAACGGGCGGGTCGAAGGAATTCGTCCCGTACTCAGAACCGGTGTCTGCGAGCCAGGAGCGCCGCACCGAGGAGTGCGACCACTCCGAGGCCCGAGACGCCCGCCGCGATAGGTTCGGGCTCTTTCTCTTCACCCGCTATCGGTTCGTCGTCCGCCATCGGTTTCTCCTCACCGGCCACCGGCTCCTCTTCTGCAATCGGCTCTTCACCAGCCACCGGCTCCTCTTCTGCAATCGGCTCTTCACCAGCCACCGGCTCCTCTTCAGCAATCGGCTCTTCACCAGCCACCGGCTCCTCTTCTGCAATCGGCTCTTCACCAGCCACCGGCTCCTCTTCGGCCTGTTCTTCCTCCTCACTGAGTTCGAGGTACGCGCCGATCTCGGTCGCGTCCATCTCGGGGAAGGTGGTGGTCTCGGGGTCCCACTCGGTCGGCATGTGGACGACGGTTTCTGCACCGACTTCGGTAAGCTGTTGCACCTCGTCGATGGTCGGGTTCGCCATCGTCGCGCCGCTCACCTTGACGTAGGTGGTGGTCTCACCGGCGTCGGCCCTGGTGTAGAGCTGCTCGACGTGGAGTCCATCGAACTCCTCGTCGATGAGTTCACCGAGCGCCTCCAGATTCGCGAACTTCGCGGCTGCCTGGATGGTGACAGTTCCCTCTTGCATGTTCACGTCCAGCTTGGCCTTCTCGAACTCACCCTGCTCGAGGGCCTCGACGATCTTGGCCGTGTGCGGGTCCATACCGTCGTCCGCACTGTCGGCGCTCTGTTCGAGGAGCTGTTGCATCGCCATGTCGACGAGGTCACTCTGGCTCACCGTCACGGCGACGTCGGTCGAGAGGACGCCGTCTTCGGTCCCGGCGTGTATCTCCACGCTGGACGTCCCGACGTCGATACCACGGGTGTCGAGTTCGGACACGAACGACTCCCAGTTCTCGTGGTCGACGTTCATCACGAGCTGGAGTCTGGTCATCTGCTCGTCGGCTTCGGCGTTCGAAACCAGGGCACCCCAGTCGACGGTCATCGTCAGGTCGGCCGCCTGCTTGGCCTCGAGTTTCGCTCTGGCCGTCTCGATGAGCGCGTCGTCCTCGCCGGCGAGAGCCGCGATTTCGATGTTCGCGGTCATGAGTTCGTCGAGCTCGTCGAGCTGGACGTTCCAGGCGAACGCGGTCGCCGTGTCGGTCTTCTCGAAGAGGACCGTCATGTCGGTCAGTTTCACGGCGCTGATGCGCTCGGCGATCTGTGCACGTTGTTCCTCGGTGAGTTCGATGTCCTGCTTGGCGGCCATGGCGTCTGCGAGCTTCTCGGACAGGGCTGCCTGGATGCCATCGAACGTGACGGTGTAGGAGACAGTGAGCCGACCGGTCTCTGCGTCGAACTCGTGCTCGTCGACCGTGACGGTCGCCTCACCTTCGAGGTTCTCAGCGATAGTGCTGAACGTGTCGAGTAACGTTTGCTCGGCCGCCTCGCTGGTCTTCCAGCTATCCGCCGTGAACTCGTCGACGACGGTAGACTGGTAGCCAGTGAGGACGAAACTGTCGTCCTCCTCGGTCAGCGAAATCTGGAAGAACTCGCCCTCGACAGTTTTTGCGGTGGAGTCGGATTCGGCGGCGGTGTCGGATTCGGCGGACACCTCAGCGTCCGCCGTGTTCGTCTCGTCCGCCGTCGACTCTGGGAGCGAGCCCACGAACACGTACCCCTGGCTCGTGAGCGAAGACCCGATGGTGATGACACCCTCGGTCGCCACGATTTCGTCGGGTGACGTCGTGGATACGTCCTCGGTCAGCGACTCGGGCACCTCGTTCATGGTTTCGGGCGCCGTCTCGGTCGTCTCGGACGTGTCGTCGGTCGTCTCTGCAGCCTGTTTGAAGGTCGCGTCGACCGAGAGCGAGCCAGTGCTGGCCGTCTCGTTGGTCGACGTGCTGACGTCGAACGTCAGGTCTTCGATGGACTCGGGCGTCGGAATCGCGAGTGCGCCATTCGCGTCCACCATGTCAGGAGTGAGTACGACCGTCCCCTGACCGCTCGCCTCGGGGTCGATGCTGTCGGTCAAGAAGATGGCCGCGAGGCCGTTCGTAACGTCCAGTGCGGCGTGTCCGGACGCGGTCGATTCCTCGTGTTCACCGCGATAGACGAGGATTGCGTCCCCGTTCTCGAACACGAATATCTCGTCGGCCGCCTCGACCGACGATTCGTCCATGTCTGCGCTCGTCGCGGTCCCGAACGCCGCCCCCGCGACGCCCGCGCTCGTGACGAGCATGAGTGTGACAGCGACGACGAGTGCTGTCCTGGTATTGGAAGGCATTACGAGTACCCTTGGGCGCTCGGTTCGATAAGACTCTCGTATAATCTGACACTATTTGGGAGTCTCCAATCAGGTGAGTCTGTAGAAACAAACACGGAGACTAAGCCGACCTAACCGAGTGTTCGAGAATCGACGTTTCTCTCTACCGACGGGAACGTGGCAGAAAAATTATGGCGTTGTTTCTTGGCGGCAATCGAACCGACGCGTATCGACGCCAAACGGGTGGAGGACAGTTCGCGGTGGTCGGTGCGGTGGCTAGTCGCGCACCCGAAGCGCGACGAGGCTCAGACCGAGGACGGCGACGATTGCAGTGCCGACACCGAAGCCGGGCATGCTACCGAGTATACCGCCGTTGCCCTCGTTCACACCGATGTAGTTCCGGACCTCGTCGTGGTCCATCTCGGGGAACGACTTCTCGTCGGGGTTCCAGTCGCCGGGCATGTGGACGGTCGTCTCGCTGTCCACCACCGCGAGCGACCGGACGTCGGACTCACTCGCACCCTCGGACACCGCGCCCTTCAGGCGGACGTAGGTCTTCCCGTCGCTGCCAGCGTTCCCGTAGGCGCTCACGACGTTGATGTCGCCGTACTGCTCTTCCATCAGGTCCTCGAACGCCGAGAGGTTGTCGAACGAGGCACCGGCCTCGAGCGAGACGGTTCCCTCGTCCATCGAGACGTCCATCTTGGCCTTCTCGAAGCCCGAGCGCTTGAACGCCTCCAGCATCCGTCTGGCCTGCGGGTCCATCTGGGACCCCTGTGCCGACTGGACGATACCGTCGATGGCACTGTCGAGGAAGTCCTGCTGTTTCAGCTCGGCGGACATCGTCGTCTCGAGTTCGCCGTCGTTCGTCTCGGCGTGAACTTCGGCGGTCATCGAGCCGAGCGACTGGTCGGTCCGCGACTCGATTTCGGAGACGTACGCGCCCCAGTTCTCCGTCTCGTAGTTCCCGTCGAACTGGACGCGGACGGTCTGTTCGTCAGGCGTGGACAGGCTGCCGCTCCAGGTGACCGTCTGCTGGAAGTCGGCCGCCTGCTGTGCCTCGAACGCGGCGCGAGCCTGCTCGATGGCCTCTTCGTCTTGCATCTCGGAGGCGGCGGCGAGGTCGAGCATCGCCTTCACCGGTTCGTCGTACTCGTCGAGCTGGACGTCCCAGGACGCCTTCGCGTTGGTGTCGGTGACGTCGACCGTCGCGGACACTTTCGTCACTTCGAGCTTCTGGATACGCTGGGCCAGCTCCTCGGCCTCACTCTGGGAGAGGTCGAGTTGCTGGGAGGAGGCGATGACCTGCGCGAGCTGGCTCGAGAGTGCCTCGTCGACGCCGTTCAGCTGGACCGTGTACGAGATGTCCAGGCGATTGTTCGCGGAGTCGAACGAGTACGAGTCGACGGTGACCGAGACCTCCCCACCGAGCTGGCGGGTGAGGGTACCGAACTGCGACTGGAGCTGTTGTTTCGCCTTCGCGCGCGTGCTCCAGCTGTCAGCGACGTACTGGCCGACCTCGTAGTTCTGGGTGGCGGTCACGGTGTAGCCACCGTCGGTCTCACGGAACGTGAACTCGTGGTGCTGGTTCGCGAGCGTGCTGGGTTTCTGCTCGAACGCGACGTCGACCGACCCGCTCGTCGTGAAGCTGTTCGCAGTGGTGGTCATCGTCCCTTCGGTGGAGACGGATTCCAGCATGGACGCGCTCTGGCCGAGCGACCCGGACTGACTGGAGAAGGTCCCGTCGAAGGTGGCCGACGCCGTCGCGTCGTCCGCGGTCTGCGTGACCGAGGCATCGAAGGTGAGGTCCTGGACGGCATCGGGCGTCGGCATCTGGAACGAGCCGTCACCGGACATCGACTCCGGCTGCAGGACGAACGACCCCTCACCAGTCACGTTGGACTGGGTCGGCGTCTGGTCCTCGACGAGGACGTGCATCAGTCCCTGTGAGAGGTCGACACCGTAGTGCCCGGTCGTGGAGGACTGCCCACCGGTGTCGTAGACGAGAACGGCGTCACCGTTCTCTTTCACGTAGATTTCGTCTGCCGGTTCGAGGGAATCGTCTTGGGTGAGTGCCCCGACGTTCGCAGCCGAGGCCTCACCAGCGGGGGACGCTCCCACCGTCATCACACTGCCGACGGCGCTCCCGAGGAGCAGTGCGGTGACAGCGAGAACGAGCGCTGTCTGTTTCTTCGAACGCATTCAGGCGGGTATCTTCTAGCCAACCTTATAATTCCCCCGTTTCAAGTGGCATCGGAATTATATATACTCGGTAATTACGTGTGTGGCGGAGTCCGGCGGAGACGGGCGAATCACGCCACGGACGCGGAGATCTCGGCTGAGTTGCCGCGGCGGAGCACTCGTATCGTGAACAAGTGCCACACTGATTATACGAGTTCCAGACCGCACAGACACGTCTCACCGACGCGCTTTCGTGGCGCTTTTGCCCGCGCACCGGCAAAGACCGATAGCATGGCCCGGTATCACATCGAAACGTACGGCTGTACCTCCAACCGCGGGGAGAGCCGGCAGATCGAGTCGGCGCTCCGGGACGCCGGCCACTACCGCGTGGACGGCCCCGGAGCCGCCGACGTCGCCATCATGAACAGCTGTACCGTCGTCGAGAAGACGGAGCGCAACATGCTCCGCCGGGCCAAAGAACTCGAAGCCGAGACCGCCGACCTCATCATCACTGGCTGTATGGCGCTCGCACAGGGTGAGGAGTTCGCGAACGAGGACATCGACGCCCAGATTCTCCACTGGGACGACGTCCCGCAGGCCGTGACCAACGGCGAGTGCCCGACCCCCGGCCCCGGCGTCGAGCCCGTCCTGGATGGGGTCGTCGGCATCCTCCCCATCGCCCGTGGCTGTATGAGCGACTGCTCGTACTGCATCACGAAGCACGCCACCGGAAAGATCGACAGTCCGCCCGTCGAGGAGAACGTCGAGAAGGCTCGCGCGCTCGTCCACGCGGGCGCAAAGGAGATACGTATCACCGGGCAGGACACCGGCGTCTACGGCTGGGAACAGGGCGAACGCAAGCTCCACGTGCTGCTCGACCGCATCTGCTCGGAGATAGCGGGTGACTTCCGCGTGCGCGTGGGCATGGCGAACCCGAAGGGTGTCCACGGCATCCGCGACGAACTCGCCGCCGTGTTCGCGAAGCACGACGAACTGTACAACTTCCTGCACGCGCCGGTCCAGTCCGGCTCGAACGACGTGCTGGGCGACATGCGCCGCCAGCACCAGGTCTCGGAGTACGTCGAAGTGGTCGAGGCGTTCGACGACGCGCTCGACTACTGGACGCTGAGCACGGACTTCATCGTCGGCTTCCCCACCGAGACCGACGAGGACCACGCCCAGAGCCTCGCCCTCCTGCGCGAGACCCGCCCCGAGAAGATAAACGTCACTCGCTTCTCGAAGCGCCCCGGCACCGATGCCGCCGACATGAAGGGCCTCGGCGGCACCCTGAAGAAGGAACGGTCGAAGGAGATGTCCGAACTGAAGATGCACGTCGTCGGTGAGGCATACGAGGCGATGGTCGGGCAGACGATGGAGGACGTACTGGTCGTCGAGGAAGGGACCGCCGACTCGGTGAAGTGTCGCGACGCCGCCTACCGACAGATAATCGTCCAGAACGCCTCCGAGTACGGCCTCGAACCCGGCGACTTCGTGGACCTCGAAGTGACGGGACAGAACACGGTGTACGCGTTCGGTGAGCCTGTATAACCCCGGTCCTGTCGTCCCTCTCTGCGACTGTGCCACTCACTACTGACTCGGGACAGAACTCGACTGCTCCAGTGACGAAAACAGAAAATCGCCCCACTGCCGATTATCGGGACCGGCTAGTTCTCCCTCTCTGCCCACTGCGACTACGACGGGGTGAACTGTAATAGGTTCCATCAGGTGCCTTGACGACCGGACAGCCCGCTTTTGCTGGATTTCCGGGCTGGTATTTACAGACATCCCTAGAGTCCGGCACTGTGTCTCCGTCGGAGTCACCGAAGCTCGGTTGTGGGCAGCCTCCGTTACTGCGGAGACCCCACTCTGCCGGACAGTTGTCTCTCGAGTCCGGAAGCGTATCCTGGTCCATGTCTTCCGTATCGGGGTCGTAGGAGTCGTCGCCGGAGCCACCGTACTCGTCGATCCGACACCACAAGTCGCCTCTCCTGTCCCTGAAACACTGACTGTACTGGCCGCGTCCGAACGTACGACCCCCGCCACGTCCTCGACCTTGCTGGCCCCAGTTTCGTGGTTGATTCGACACCTCCCGCGTTCCGGTGTCGGCCGCCACAGTTGCGACTATGTGAAAGTTGACAATTCCTGCAGTGCAATACCGCAAGAATCTCCTTCGGCTAGCACTTTTCGGTTTCATTCGATTTCCCTCTCTTTGCACATATCACTAGGTCCGCCTCGGGCAAGTAGTCGCGCTAATCAGGGGGAACCGAGACACCACCAAGTTAATTCCCGTAACGAAATTTCGTGGTGCGTGTGAGCTTCCGAATCGTGAGCACGGTACCCTGACGTTAGGAAGTTTCCAACACGACGTGAGCGGACCGAAGGAGACGAGAACGTATCTGATCGCGGGTAGTATCGAGGAGTTCCCAGTCAGAACACGGTGTACGCGTTCGGGACGCCGGTCTGAACCCGGGCACGGTCAGTCAGACACCTGCCACTGGGGCAGGACCAGCCCGACCGAGCTCCCCCGCGCCTCGTTCTCCTCGATGACCAGCTGACCACCCAGTGATTCGACACACCACTTCGCGACCCACAACCCGAGACCCGAGCCGTGCTGGAGGCTGGTGATGTCCTTCTGTTCCGAGAGTACGTCGAGTTCGACCTGTGGGATTCCCGGCCCATCGTCGGCCACCACGAGCCGAACCTGGTTCGGAGCGTAGTCCTCCTCGACACTGATTTTCACGTGGGGCGACGGCTGGTCGTTGTGGACGACGGCGTTGTCGACCACGTTCTCGATGGCGTTCCGGAGGCCCTCGTCCCCGACGACGACGGTGTCTGCTGGCGAGACATCGAAGACAGCGTCGGGATGCACCGTCTGGAAGTCGTCGACGAGGTCGGCGAGCAACGCACCGAGGTCGACCGGCCCCCGGTCCGTGGCGTCACGACCCGCGATCGCCTGCAGTTCCTCGACCGAGTCACTCAAATCGGCGACCGTCTCCGCAGTGTCGTGGATTATCTCTGCCTTTCGTTCGAGTTCGTCGCGGTCGACCGCGTCGACGAGCTGGTCGGCGTATCCGAGGACGATAGTCATCTCGTTGCGCAGGTTGTGCCGAAGCACGCGATAGAGGATGCGGAGGCGGCGTTCACGCTCTTTGTACTCGGTGATGTCACGGACGACCGCCAGCACGAGGTCGCTGCCCTCGATGGTCGTCCGGCGGAGGGTGACGTTGACCCACAGCAACTCGCCGGTTGCGACCCTGACGTACCACTTGAAGGACTGCTCTTCGCCTGCGGCCGCCCGTCGAATTCGGTGTTCCGCCTCTGCCTGGGTGTAGTCGAACGAATCCGCGGTGAAGTCCCCGACGTCCATCGAGCGGAATTCGTCGGCCGAGTACCGGTAGAGGTCGACCAGACCCTGATTGACATCGAGTATCTCTCCGGTCTCAGGGTCGTGCAGGATGATTCCCTGTTCGAGGTCGTCGAAGGCTTCGGGCATAACCCGAGAACTGCGCTCGGACATATGCCACCCCACTACTGCATGCTATACAAAGGTGTACCCTACCAGTATTGTATCACTCCCCATCCGACTTCCCCAACAGCTGCTCGGTCGCCCAGTCGTCTTTCCACTCGCCCAGCTCCTTGGGGTCGACGTGGACGAACACGTCGTCGACTTCCTCGATGTCACGGATCGCCTGGACGACTGCCGACTCGATGTCGTGGGCCTCGAACAGGGTGTGGTCGCCCTCGACCTCGATGTGCAACGAGACGTCTATCTCCGGGCCGACGTAGTGGGCGACCACGTCGTGGACGCCGTGGACCTCCGGATGTGCCAGTGCCCGCGAGACGATTTCGGCCCGGAGGTCGTCCGGTGGCGCGCCGCCGACGAGGTAGTTGACGTTGTCGCGGACGATTTCGACGCCGGTCCAGAGGATGGCCAGCGAGACGACACCGGCCGCGAGCGGGTCGAGGACCGGGAATCCCACGCCCGACCCGACGACCCCGACCAGTGCTGCACCGGCCGTGAGCACGTCGTTCCGGTTGTCGAGGGCCGTCGCGACCAGCGCGGGCGAGTTGTAGTCGTCACCTTTCTGAAGGCAGTAGCGGTAGAGCCCGAGTTTCACCACGCCGGACGCGACGAGGACGGCCACCGCCGAGGTGGAGTAGCGGACCACGAAGTCGCCGGCAAGCAGCGTCGTAACGGATTGCCAGAGGACGAAGCCACCCGCACCGAACACGCCGACGGCGACGAACAGGGAGACGAACGGTTCGATGCGTTCGTGCCCGTGAGGATGTTCGAAGTCCGGCGGCTGGGTGGTGAGGTACAGGCCGAAGAAGACGATGAGGCTGTACGCCGAGTCCGCGAGACTGTTGACCGCTTCGGACCCGACGGCGAGGCTGCCCGTCTGCCAGTAGACGACGCCTTTCACCGCCGCGAGCAGGACGTTCGCGGCGACGATGACGGCTCCAACTCGCCTGACGGTGCTGCCGCGTGCCATTCGTGGTCGGGATACGAACGGGGGGTAAAAGGACCTGTCGTGTACTGTCGTCAGATGAACGCGAGCGGGACCATCACGGCGAAGCCCAGCGCGACGCCGGAGACGAGTTCCAGTCGGCCACCGCCGTCGACGTGTTCACCGAGTTCCAGGGCCTCGGGGATGAACTCGGTCGCGACGAGGAATATCATCGCGCCCGCGGCGAACCCGTAGCCGTAGGGGAGGAACTCCCGCGCGTAGCGGACGAACGCGAACGCGATGACCGCGCCGATGGGCTGTGGGAGGCTGGAGAAGACGGCCCACCAGACCATCTTCGGTTCGCTGACGTTCATCGCACGCAGCGGGATGGAGATGGCCACGCCCTCGGGGACGTTGTGGATGGCGATGGCGACCGTGATGAACACGGCGACGACCGGGACGCCGAAACCGAGGAACGAGATGCCGTCCTGGAGGCCAGGGAGGTTCAACTCGGCGAAGGAGACGCCGACGGCGACACCCTCGGGGAACGAGTGGACGGTGAGGATGCCGAGGATGAGCAGGAGCTTCTTGAAGTCCGCCTCGGCGTACGCACCGGGGTCGGGCTCGTAGTCTTCGATGACCTCGTGGGCGACGACGACCAGGACGACTCCCGCGAGCATCCCGATGCCGACCGCCGGGAGGGTGCCAGCGGCCGCCCCTTCGAAGATGAGTCCGAACACGGACGCGGAGACCATGATACCGGATGCGACTCCCCACAGCACCACGTTCCATCGGTCGCTGATGTCGTCGATGATGAAAAACGGCAACGCACCCAGCCCCGTCGCGAGCGCAGTGATGAGACCCGCGACGAACACCAGGACCAGATTCTCGAGGAGCGCCATCGTGTACAGTCGAATCTCACTCGCCCGGGAACATAACACTTGTCATCTGGAAAATAATTTTTCGGTTTGCCTAAATCGAGTTGCTGTTTTGCGGGGGCGAGCGACGGCCAGCGCCTGGGTCCCCGAAGTCAGAACTGGACTGCAGTGTCCGGGTCGGCGACCGTCGCACCCTCCTGTGCCGCGAACGCCTCGTGAACCCGGTCGTAGGTGTCGTCCAGCGCCTCGACGATGACCTTCGTGTCCGAGACGACAGGCATGAAGTTCGTGTCGCCGTTCCACCGTGGGACGACGTGCGTGTGCAGGTGGTCGTCGATGGACCCCCCAGCGGCACCGCCACCCAGGTTCAAGCCCGCGTTGAACCCGTTCGGCCCCATGGCGGTTTCGAGCGCGTCGAAGGTGCGCTGTTTCAGTCGGGCGTGACCGAGCAACGTGTCGTCGTCGAGGTCGCCGTAGTCACCCGTGTGCTCGTGCGGGATGACCATCGTGTGCCCGGGGTTGTACGGGTAGTTGTTGAGCATGACGAACGCGTGGTCGTTCCGCGCGACGATGCGATGCTCCCGGTCGGCGTCACGCACCGGGAGTTCACAGAACACACAGCCCTCGGTGTCCTCGTTCTTGTCGTCACGTTCCACCCATTCGATTCGCCACGGTGCGAACACCTGCTCCATACCGGTATTCTGGCCGCTGATGCTTTCAATCCCACGTCACCGAAGTGCTCGGATATCATATACGAAAGCACCCCTATCCCGGTTTCAAGAGGGAATATCCCGGTTACAAGGACCCCTCATTCACCAAATAGACGTTTCGAAACTGCTGAAATCGCCATATCATTGAAAATAACCAATGGTGCTTGTAAATACTATGTTTAACCGATTAAACGGTCGGTTCTTTTTATGCTGGTATCCTCCATCTGGGAGAGTGGATGGCGACGACTGACAACTCAATCGACGGGCGGACCGAACACTGCGACAGCTGCGGAACGGACACGCTGCACAGCGTGTCTGTCCAGCTCGTGACCGAGAGCACGAAGAAGGAGAACGCGCAGTTCTCGCGCGAACCCTACCGGGTGACGGAGTGCCAGCGGTGCGGGGAACGCGCGAGCCAGCGTATGAACAACGCCTGAGCGGGGCTCCAGCAGGGTTCGACACGAACCGACACACGAACAGGGAAAGGTACTTCGGGGATGGACGTTTTCGGGTGGACGCGGTTACCGTGACCGGGTGGTCACTTCACAGCCGTCTTCCGTGACGATGACGGTGTGTTCTTTCTGACTGACGAGCCTGCCGTCGTCCTCTTTCAGCACAGGGTACCCGTGGACGATGTTGTTCATCTTCAGCCGACGCAGGGCCATCTCCGGGCGGGCGATGTCGAGCCAGCGGGTCGCGAACGGGAGTGTCTTGAACTCCTCGGTTATCTGTTCGAGCGCCTGCCGGGCGTTCCGGTCGCGAACTGACGCTTCCCGTTCGAGCGCGAAGATCTCTTCGTCAGAACCCTCCGAGACCTTCCCGCTCCCGTCGGTGGCGAACGGCTCGATGGCGACCACGTCACCGACCTCCAGAGTCGTCCCCTGCGAGACGGCGCGGTTCGGGATGTTCGGGTCGGTGTGCTGCTCCCAGTGGCCCAGCCCGTGCCCGGAGAGGTTCACGACCGGGTTGAACCCGTAGCCCTTGATGACGTCCTCGATTTCGGCACCGATGGTGCCGGTGTCGACGCCGGCCTCGACCACGTCCAGGGCCGCATCCAGCGCCTCCTCGGACGCCTCGGCGAGTTCCGGGTTGCCAGAGAGGTCGACGGTGACGGCGGTGTCGGCCAGCCAGCCGTCGATGCAGACGCCGATGTCGAGATTGACCATGTCCTCGCCGAAGACGGAGTCGTCGTCGATGCTCGGCGTCGCGTGGGCTGCTTCCTCGTCGATGGAGATGTTCACCGGGAACGCGGGCTGGCCGCCGAGTTCGCGGATGCGCTCTTCGGCCCACTCCGCGACCGCTATGTGTTTCGTGCCCACCTCGACCATCTCCGCGGCCTCGTCGCGGACTTCGGCGAGGATACGACCGGCCTCGCGGTGTTTCTCGTACTTCTCTGCGTCCAGGTCGACCTCGGTCTCGCTCATGGCACGTGGTTTGCCCACCGTGGAAAAAGAGGTTGCGCTCGCCGGCCGTGGGAAGAATTGGCGTATGTTCTGATATATAGATATCTTAGAAACTGTTTATGTCGGTGACGGCCTGTTTCACGTAAGATACCACGATGAGCGCACCAGAACCATCCTTTGGCGACACAGAGGCCGCCTGGCATCGAACCGTCGACGCGGACGACTGGGACGACATCTACGTCGTCGGCGACGTCCACGGCTGCTTCGATGCGCTGCAGCGTCTCCTGCAGCGAATCGACCCGAGTGCGGACGACCTCGTCGTCTTCGTCGGCGACCTCGTCCGCAAGGGCCCGAACAGCCGCGGCGTCGTCCAGCTGGTCCGTGAGTCGCCCAACATGCTCTCTGTCCGCGGCAACAACGAGGAGAAACTGCTCCGCGGGGAGAAAGAACTCGACGAACTGAGTGCGGTCGACATGGAGTACATCGCCTCGATGCCGGTCGCGCTCTCGTTCGACGAGGCGCTCGTCGTCCACGGCGGCATCGACCCGCGAAAGCCGCTGGCGGACCACAGCGTCGACGACGTCCAGAACATGCGCTCGCTCGCCCCCGATGGGAGCTACGACCGCCCGTTCTGGTTCGAACGGCACGACGAGACCCCGAAAGTGTTCTTCGGGCACACCGTGCTCGCAGAGCCGGTCCACCGCGAGTACGCCGTCGGCCTCGACACCGGCTGCGTCTACGGCGGCGAACTGACCGCGTACGACTACTGGGCGGACGAGTTCGTCACCGTCCCGCTCGACCGCGACGGGAAAGGCCGCAAATCGTCGAAAATCGTTACTCCGCCGAAGCCCAAGACAGCGTAGTGACTGATGTCTGAAGAAACCGCCCCGGCGGAAGCCGTCGAGGACCACGACTACGACCTCGACGACCCACAGTACTACCTCAACCGCGAACTCAGCGAACTCGCCTTCCAGCGCCGCGTCCTCCACGAGGCGATCGACGAACGGAACCCGCTGCTCGAACGCGTCAAGTTCCTCTCCATCTTCACCTCGAACCTCGACGAGTTCTTCATGAAACGCGTCGGAGGGCTGAAACAACAGATGGCGGTCGACGTGACCGACACCACGCCCGACGGCCGCACGCCAGAAGAACAGTGGGAGGAGATCATGCAGGTGACGGGGCCGATGTTCGAACGCCAGGCCCGTTGCTACCGCGAAGCGGTCAAACCCGCGCTCGCGGACCAGGGTATCTACATCGTCGACCACGACGACCTCGAAACGCACGAACAGCAGAACCTGCGGGAGTACTTCGAGCGGTCGATACTCCCGACGCTGACACCGCTGACGTTCGACCCGGCACACCCGTTCCCGTTCATCTCGAACCTGTCGCTCTCGCTGGCAGTGTTGACCCGGAAGACCCCGGACGCCGAGCCGAAGTTCTCGCGCATCAAGATTCCAGGGAATCGACCTCGGCTCGTCCAGGTCGACGACAGTCACACGTACGTCCCGCTGGAGGGCATCATCGCGGCCAACCTCGACCTGCTGTTCCCCGACGTCGAGATCCTCGACCACTCGATGTTCCGGGTGACCCGGAACGCCGAAGTCCGGCGGAACGAGGAGGTCGCAGAAGACCTCATCGACATGATAGAGGAGGTCCTCAGGGAACGCCGGTTCGCCACTGTCGTGCGCCTCGAACTGGAGGAGGACACGCCGGAGCGGGTCCGCGAACTGCTGAAGGAACACCTGGACGTCACCGAACGCGAGATATTCGAGCGGCAGGGGCCGCTCGACTACCGCGACCTGATGGGGTTGACCGACCTCGACCGCCCGGACCTCAAACTCGACTCGTGGACGCCACAGGCGCACCCGCGCCTGCTGGAGTCCCAGATGAAAGACGAGGACCGGGACATCTTCGAGACCATCCAGAACCGGGACATGCTGGTCCACCACCCCTATCACTCGTTCTCGAAGACGGTCCACCGGTTCATCGACGATGCAGCCCACGACCCCAACGTGTTAGCCATCAAGGCAGCTATCTACCGCACCTCGAGGGACTCGAACGTCATCCAGAGCCTCATCGAAGCGGCCCGCAACGGCAAGCAGGTCGCGGTGATGGTCGAGTTGAAAGCACGCTTCGACGAGGAGAACAACCTCCGCTGGGTGAAGAAACTCGAAGAGGAGGGTATCCACGTCGCCTACGGGACGCCCGGGTACAAGACCCACACGAAGACGACGCTGGTGGTCCGCGAGGAAGGCGACGACGTGGAACTGTACTCCCACGTCGGCACCGGCAACTACCACTCCGAGACCGCCAAGACGTACGTCGACATCGGCCTGTTGACCGCCAACAAGGACATCGGCCAGGACCTCGTGAAACTCTTTAACTTCTTTACGGGACACTCGATGCACGACCAGTACCGCGACCTGCTCATCGCGCCGGGCAACATGCGCCGGGAGTTCGAGGAGATGATTCGCCACGAGGCGCAAGTGGCCCGCGACGGTGGCGAGGGCCGCATCGTCGCGAAGATGAACCGGCTGGAAGACCCCGGTATCGTCGAAGAGCTGTACGAGGCGTCCATCGCAGGCGTCGACATCGACCTGTTCGTGCGGGACATCTGTCGGCTCCGCCCGGGGCTCGACGGCGTGAGCGAGAACGTCGACGTGTACAGCGTCGTCGGCCGGTTCCTCGAACATTCCCGTATCTGGTACTTCGAGAACGACGACCCCGGTTTCTACATCGGGTCGGCGGACTGGATGACACGGAACCTCGACAATCGTATCGAGGCGGTCACGCCGGTCGAGAACCCCGAGTTACAGGAGGAACTGTGGTCTATCCTCGAGTTGAACCAGGCCGACAATCGCAAGTGCTGGGAGATGAACCACGACGGCACGTACGACCAGCGTCACCCGCCGGACGGGGGGCCGGTCGTCAACATGCAGGAACGGTTGATGGGACAGGCACGGTCGGCGGTTCAGGACCCGGACCAGAACGTCTGGCCACCGAATCTCCCCGACGAGCGATAACGAATCAGTCGTCGTCTACCCACGCACACTGCGGACAGGCGTCGACACCCTGGACGTTCACGGTCTCTACCTCGCACTCGGGACAGCGACGTGTGTCGCCGTGCTGGGTCTGCTCGAGCATAGTAGAACTGAGGTATTCGACGACAATAAATATAGAGTACGACATATGTCGAATATTTCGTGCTATCTGGTGCCACGCCTCAGCGATAACGCCCCGATGAGTCCGGGGCCGAGCACGACGATGGCGACGACGAAACCGAGTGCAAGCAGGCTGACGAGGCCGTCGAGGAAGGTGACGTTGTACCGGGTCACACCCCCGGGGGAAAAGAAGACGGCTACACTCGCGAACAACGCCGCTGGCCAGGCCAACGCGACGCGTCGGAGAGCCAGCGTGGTGTCCCCATCGGCACGTGTCGAAACGACCGCGACCCCGACGACGAGCGGTCCCGCCACCACGACGAGCGCGGTGGCTGCGACAACCATGGCCGCGACGGGACCACCCAGAACCAGCACACCGAGTACACTGACCAGGACGGGCACACCGACCACGAGGGCCAACCCCTGTTCGAACGGGACCCAGCGCCCGAGGAGGAACGCCAGCGCGACCGCTGGGGCCGCGGCGACGACGACGGCGACGTAGGTCACCAGTGACAGTAACGGGAGAACCGATTCCACACTCGTACTACGTCGTGTCGGGGGAAAAACTATCAGGCACAGAGACACCCGGTCCGGGGGAGGTCGACGTGGACGCTGAGGCGGGACCCGGGTCGACGTTCGGCCCCCGAGCATCGGGCGCGCGGAAGAGGGCGGTTCGTAGTGTTCAGCGCGAGATGGCAGTCTGCATCGCGTCCGAGTTGAACGCGCTTCCCGCGTTCCCGTCCCGGTCGAGGACGATGATGCCCGCGTTCGAGCCGGTGAGCTCGCCGAACTCCGCGATGGCGAGGTCGGCCGCCTCCTGTGCGGAGTGTCCCGATTCGAGGTGGCGGACCGCGCGCCGGGAGAGCGTCACCCGGGCGATGTCCTCGCCTGCACCAGTGGCCGAGGCACCGCCCGCGGGAGCGCAGTAGAAGCCGTTGCCGACCTGTGGGACGTCCCCGACCCGTCCGGCGAGTGCGAGCCAGCGTCCGCCCGTGGAGGTCGCAGCAGCGAAGGAGTCGCCATCGAAGGCGACCGCGCCCACTGTGTCGTGATCCAGCGGTTCACTGCTCGACGAGGTTTCCTCGTCGGTGTCGTGGTCCATCGCCGCAGGATTGCCATCGGGGTCCGTCACTCCGAACCGCTCATGGAGGTACGCGAGGTGTTCTTTCGGGCCACCCTCCGGAACGTCTTCCTCGGCCCAGCGCTCCCGGGTCCGGTCACTCAGGAGGTCGACGTCGGTCTCGACGCCGAAGTCCTCGGCCAGCGCGACCGCGTGCTCGGCGGAGACGCAGATGTGCGGCGTCTCCTCCATGACCACCCGCGCCACGCTGACCGCGTGTTCGACGCCCGGCATCGAGCAGGCCGCGCCCGTCTCGCGGTCGTCGGTCATGACGCCCGCGTCGGTCCTGACGACGCCGTCTGACTGGATTGCTCCGCCGAACCCCGCGTTGAACCGCGGCGACGATTCGAGGACGTGAATCGCCTCCTCGACCGCGTCGAGCGGCGTCTCTGCGTCCGAACCGGCCGCTGCGGCCTCGTCGAGGACTCCCTGTCGTGTCTCCGGGTCGTCCGGGCTCGCGCCCGCGCCTCCGTGGACGATGACGTGCATACCCCTCCCTGCCGGGCGAACGAGTATAAGTGCTGGCGGTTGGGGCCGGTGGTCGAGTACCCGGCGTGGCGCGCGCTGGAGAGCGTGCTGAAAGCCGCGAGCCAGTGTCGCGCGAGGGACGAAGCGCACAGTGGAGCGAAGTCGTTCGAAACGACAGAGCCGTTTCGTGATGACGAACCTTGCTCTCTCGAACCACGGAACGAGCACTGGAGGCGGCTGGGGAGGGAGTGGGGGCGGTGGCGGTCGTCGCCACCAGCGCGAGTGACCAGCCTGTCGCAACTCGCCATCGAACCGACCCACCACCGAACCGACCCCGGAGCACAGACACACAAGCTACTTCCACCGAACCTGTCAACCCACACGATATGCCTGTGTACGACCGACGGCACGCGACCGACTACGCGGTCGTCGACGAGTTCGACGGTGGCGTCGGCTGGCTCGCCCACCCCGACGAGGAGGGACAACGCACCAGTCACGCGATCCGCGGCGAAGAGGGCCGTGTGTGGCTGTTCGACCCCATCGACGCCGCCGAAGTCGAGCAGCTGTACGCCGACCTCGGCGAGGTCGCTGGTGTCGCGGTCTGTTCGAGCTGGCACGCCCGGGACGCCGGCGTGTTCGCCCGTCGTCACGACGTGTCGGTCTTCGTCCCCGAGTGGATGGACCGTGTCGACGACCGGGTCGACGCCCCGGTCGAACGCTACGACGGCGAACTGGGGTCCTCCGGCTTCGTGGTCCGTCGGGTCGACCCGCTGCCGGGCTGGCAGGAGGCCGTCTGCTATCGCGACGCCGACCGGACGCTGTACGTCCCGGACGTGTTGAGCACCGCGATGAAATCTTGCGTCGGCGACGAACGAATCGGGATGTTCCTGTTCGCCCGGTTCTTCCCGCCGCGGGAGGCGTTCGCCGGCTGGCGGCCCGAACGAATCCTCGTGGGCCACGGGACGGGCGTGTTCGACGCTGCCGACGACGCGCTCGACGACGCCCTGGAGGGTGCGAGGCGACGACTCCCTCGTGGACTCTTCACCCGTGGTCCCGCCCAGCTCCGGGCGATGCTCGGTGCGCTTCGAGACTGACGACTGGCTGACAACAGTACCGGCGTTGATAGTTCGTGACACGCCACCACACGACACACTGAAAGGCCGCAAAACTTGCGCTCGCACGCAAATGGCAGGCCTTTTAGTCGGGAACTTCGACGCTCTATACGACATGAGCTACGACTACGACAAGATCGACGTCCCCGAGGCGGGGGAGCAGATTACGGTCGGTGACGACAACGAACTCGTCGTCCCGGAGAACCCCATCATCCCCATCATTCACGGGGACGGAATCGGAACGGACGTCGGACCTGCCGCCCAG
This sequence comes from Haloarchaeobius ordinarius, assembly GCF_051801355.1. Classification (GTDB taxonomy): domain Archaea; phylum Halobacteriota; class Halobacteria; order Halobacteriales; family Natrialbaceae; genus Haloarchaeobius. The sequence continues at coordinate 376,184 of NZ_CP196560.1, forward strand.
AAGGTCCTCGACGCCGCCGCCGAGGCGACTGGTCGTAACATCGAATGGCTGCGCGTCTACGCCGGTGCATCCGCCCGAGAGAAATACGACGAGAACCTCCCCGAGGACACCGTCGAAGCGATCAAGCAGTTCAAGGTCGCCATCAAGGGCCCGCTCACGACCCCTGTCGGCGCTGGCTTCCGCAGCCTGAACGTCGCGCTTCGCCAGAAGCTCGACCTCTACGCGAACGTCCGCCCGACCTACCACCTCGACGGCGTCCCGTCGCCGGTCAAGGCACCCGAGAAGATGGACATGGTCACGTTCCGTGAGAACACGGAAGACGTCTACGCCGGCATCGAGTGGGAAGCCGGTACCGACGAGGTCCAGCAGGTCAAGGAGTTCGTCGAGGACGAGATGGGCGCGACGGGCGTCATCCACGACGGCCCGGTCGGCATCGGCGTCAAGCCCATCACCGAGTTCGGCACGAAGCGCCTCGTCCGCGAGGCCATCGACTACGCCATCGAGAACGACCGTCCCTCCGTCACCCTCGTCCACAAGGGCAACATCATGAAGTTCACCGAGGGTGCCTTCCGTGACTGGGGCTACGAGGTCGCAGAGGAGGAGTACGGCGAGGACGTCATCACCGAGGACGAGCTGTGGGACGAATACGACGGCGAGGCCCCCGAGGGCACGCTGGTCGTCAAGGACCGCATCGCCGACAACATGCTCCAGCAGCTCCTGACCCGGACCGACGAGTACGACGTCATCGCGACGATGAACCTCAACGGCGACTACATGTCCGACGCCGCCGGCGCACAGATCGGTGGCCTCGGCATCGCCCCCGGTGCGAACTACGGTGAGACCCGCTGTCTCGCAGAGCCGGTCCACGGCTCCGCCCCGAAGTACGCCGGCGAGGACAAGGTCAACCCGACCGCGATGATCCTCTCCGGCCGCGAGATGTTCGAGTACATGGGCTGGAAGGACGCCGGCCAGCTCATCCGCGACGCCGTCGAGAAGGCCATCTCCGAGGGCTACGTCACGTACGACCTCGAACGCCAGATCGAGGGCGGCACGAAGCTCGCCACCAGCGAGTTCGCCGACAAGGTCGTCGAGAACATCGAAGCGCTGTCGTAGACAGCGTTTCGAGCGCTCGGGAATCTGTGATTTCCGAGACTATTCACGAACTCGCGTAAACGACCCGCTCGCACGCACCCGTTCTCACTTCTTTCGCCGCGCCGCCAGTCCCGGACACACGGCCCGTCTCGAACCTCCGTAGTTCGCGTAGTTCTCCAGAGAACCCCGGTCCGCATACTTATCGTGCTCGCGAGCGTCTCCTCCGACGATGGCGATCATCGCGGAAGTGACGATCGCGTCAGATGCGTTCCCGCTGGGGCAGTTGACACTCGAAGAACCTGGGATGCGAATCGAACTCGAGCGGGTGGTACCCACCGACGACACGGTCATCCCGTTCTTCTGGGCACAGGGGGGAGACTTCGACGCGTTCGAACGACGGGCAGAGAGGCTAGATTCGGTCGACGAACTGACCGCACTGGATAGACTGGACGACGCGGTCCTGTATCGCGTCACGTGGGGAGAGGACGTGGTGAGTTTCGTCTCGGTCATCGCCGAACTCGGCGCGACCATCCTCGAGGCACACGGGAACCACAAGTGGCTGTTCCGCCTGCGGTTCAACGACCACAGCGACCTCTCGGCGTTCAGTTCGTGGTGCTCGGACAACGACGTGCCGTTCGAACTCCGCCGGCTGCACACCCTGGCGGACGTCCAGGGACGGAAGTACGACTTCGGACTCACCGACGAACAGCGGGAAGCACTGAAAATCGCGTCGAGTCTGGGCTACTACAAGGTCCCCAAAGCGTCACAACTCTCCGACGTCGCCGCCGAACTCGGCATCAGTGAGCAGGCAGCCGGGGAACGACTCCGACGCGCGGTGGACAAACTCGCGAACGTCGTCGTTCTGGCAGACGAGGCGGCCTGACCCGAAGCCAGCGACTGGTGGGAGGGGTATTTAACTGGGTTGTTTGCACCGGGTGTACACAGAAGCGACGGAGGGACCTATCCAGAGACGAGGATGCGACTCGTCGACGTCACGGTCGAAGCGACCGACTTTCCACTCGGTGCGCTCACGGCACAGACGCCAGCAGCGGCCGTCGAACTCGTTCGGGTGGTGCCCGTCGACGGGCTGGTCGCCCCGCTCCTCTGGGTCGTCGGTGACGACCTCGAGGGGTTCGAACGCGCGGCTCTGTCGCTCGAACAGGTCCAGCGGCTGTCACTCGTCGATGCCTCACCCGGACGACGCCTCTACCGGTTCTGGTGGCGTCCAGAAGCGACCCCGCTGGTCAGCGCCATCCACGCGTGTGGCGGTACGATACTGGACGGGCGGGGGACCGACGAGTGGCACTTCTTCGTCAGGTTCCCCGACGCCGAGCGGCGTGATACGTTCTTCCGAGCGTGTGCAACGGCAGGCATCCCTTTCGTCGCCAGAGAGTACTCGTCGGTGGCGTGACCGGCCGGTAACGGCTTTATCTGCTGCCGGCCTACAGTCCACGTGGCAAAAGACTCGACAGCCTTCGACGACCTCGACATCGACTTGCTCGGCGACCTCGACCGTGCGGAAGCGGAACTCTCCGTCCGGGTCGAGCGTCGGCGCTACGGGAAACCGGTGACCATCGTGGAGGGGTTCCCTGCCGAGGTAGACCTCGACAGACTCGCATCGAAGTTGAAGCGCGCCGCTGGTGCCGGTGGGACCGTCCAGGACGGCCGCATCGAGATACAGGGCGACCAGGTCGACCGGGTGGTCGACCTCCTGCGTGCCGACGGCTACACCGTCTGAATCACGCTTCCTGCACGCCCGAGACGACGAACCGGGCACCGCCAGTTTCGCTGCTGTCGACGGAGACCGACCAGCCGTGGGCTTCGGCCACGGTCTGGACGATGGCGAGGCCGAACCCGGTCCCGTCGGCGTCGGTCGTATAGCCCTGGTCGAACACCGAATCACGGTCGGCTTCCGGAATTCCCGCCCCATCGTCTTCGACGTAGAACCCGCTATCGCCCTCGGCGTCGGTCCGGCCGACCGTGACGGTGGTCGCGCCCGTCGCGTGGTCGTGTGCGTTCCGGAACAGGTTCTCGAACAGCGTCTGCAATCGCTCGGGGTCGGCCTCGACCATCCCGAGGTCGCCGGCGAGGTCGATGCGCAACTCGCCCGTCTTGCCGGTCTGCCAGGCCTTCGTGACGACCGATTCGAGCCCCACCGCTTCGGGGTCTGCCACGGCCTCGCCCTCACGTGCGAGGGTCAACACGTCGCCGACCATGCGCTCGATGCGGTCGAGTGCGGCCAGGGTCGCATCCAGTCCCGGCGAAGGCTCCTCGTCGGCAAGCGTCTCGACGTGACCCTTCGCGACGCTGAGCGGGCCGCGGATGTCGTGGCTCACGACGCCCGCGAACTCGTCGAGCCGTTCGTTCTGCCGGCGGAGTTCTTCCGCGAGTTCTTCGCGTTCGGTCACGTCCTTCTGGAACCCGAAGTAGTGCGTGAGTCGACCCTCCTCGTCGAACACCGGGGCGATGTCGAGCTGGTTCCAGAACAGGTCACCGCCGGCGTCGTAGTTCCTGAGGACGATGGAGATAGGCTCCTCCTCGTCGAGCGCGGCGCGAATCGACGCGACTCGCTCGGGGTCGGTGTCGGGGCCCTGCAGGAACCGACAGTTCTCGCCGAGGACCGCCTCGGCGTCGTAGCCGGTCAGTTCCTCGAAGCCCTGGTTCACGTACACGAGCGATTCGTCCGGCCCGGCGATGGTGATGCCGACACCCGCCTGGTCGAGTGCCCGTTCTTTGAGTTGGCGGTCGCGTTCGCGGCGAACCCGCCCGACGGCGCGGCGAACTCGCGTCGCCAGCAGGTCGCTCTCCTCGGTGTCCAGTCGCGGGACGTACTCGGTCTCGGGTGCGGAGAGGACCGTCTCGAGGACGTCTGGGGCAGGGTCGGCCCCGAACAGCACGTAGGGGACGTCGCCGACCGACCGGACAGCCGATAGCGTGTCGGAGACGGCACCCAGCGAGGACTGATGAACGACGCAGTCGATACGTCCGTCGTCACCGGCCAGTACGTCCTCGACACGCGACGGCGTCTCCGCACGCCTGACGGTGAATTCACTCAGCCCGTCGGGTGGGTCGTCGTCGGTCGCCGCGACGAGGAGGACGGTACGTGAGTCGTCGGCCGATGCGTCGCGGAACCTGGCCGGTCGTGCACCGGACGAGTGTGTCATTGCCTGAACGTCGCCACCCGGTGTCTTGAGCGTGTCGCCCAACCGAACGAAGATTCAAAGCCCTGGCAGCACGAGCGTCGGGTATGTACCACGTGGTCGGGTGCAGCGACTGTGGCGCGTTGCGAATCATCGACGGCCGGCCGGAGACGACCCAGTGCGGCCGGTGTGGGAAGCGACGCAAGTTCAAGAAGGTGCGCTCGTTCGTGAAGACCGACGACCTCGACCACGCCCGTGAGGTCCGTGCCTCCATGCTCGCGAATCGGCAGGGCGAAGGCGAGGCGTTCGCCCAGGTGGACTCGTTCGCGGAACTGGACGACGCGGTCGCCGACGGCGTCATCGACGACGAGGGCTTCCTCGAAGCGTCCGGGCTGGACGTCGACGAGGTGTCCGAAGCCGGTGACCGGGCCAGCGGCGGGGGGCGGTCGATGAACCGGAAAGAGACCGTCGAAGCCGCCCTGCGCGAACTCGACCGGCCGACCGAAGATGAGGTCGTCGCGTTCGCCGCAGAACACGGCGTCCCCGCCGACTACGTCGAGAAGGCACTGCAAAAGCTGGTCCGGCGCGGCGAGGTCAGCGAGAGCCGCGGGCGGTACCGCAGGCTCTGAGCATGCTCACCCGAGCACGCCGCTGGCGGCGAGGAAGACGGCGACCGAGGTCAACCCCGCCCCGAGGGCGGTGAACGCCAGCCCGAGCCGGCCAGGGACGCCCCGCGGCTTGAACGAAGTCGGGTCGGTCACGTCGAACCCGCCCGCCACACCCGCCGCCGCGGTGTCCAGCCCGGCGTCGCTCGCCGCGAACGGCAGCGGGGCACAGGCAAGCATCGCGCCACCGAAGAAGAACGAGATGGTCGGGAGGGGCATGCCGGCGGCGACGGCGGTCCCGAGGACGACCGCGGCGAACAGGGGACCGGCCACGAGGGTGTACCGAACGAGGTACGGTTTGAGGGCTGCGAGATTCATACGCAGCCATTCATAACAGAATTATATCAAGCTTGTGTCGGGAGAGTTCGGCGAAAACGGCCCGGGTGCTCAGTCGTCGCCCTGCCAGGCCGGGTTCTCCCGCGGCGGGCTGAAGATGTCGAGCCCTTTCACCGGCACGTCGCCGCGGTTCTCGGCGGCGTGGGGTTCATCGCCCGGAATCGAGTAGGAGCCGCCCGCGGAGACGTGGTACTCCTCGCCGTCGACGAGGAAGGTGAGCGTCCCCTCGTAGATGAACCCGGCCTGCTCGTGCGGGTGGCTGTGCTCGGGGACGGTCGAGCCGGGCTCGACGAAGAAGTGCTGGACGTTCATGCGCTCCCCACCGGCGAGCATCGAGAGATGGACTCCATCGACCGCCTCGGTCGGGTCGACGGCGTCGTTCGGGACGTGTTCCATGACCGGTTCGACACCCGGAGACGACCTAAAGGTAAGGGCGCGCCCGGGTGGATACCGTTACCGCCCCAACTCCTCGTGTGCAGACGAGAGGTGGCGCGACGCGAGCGCCGCCAGCAGCGACAGCTCACCGGCGAGCGCGCCGACCGCGATGACCTCCGCGAGTGCGTCGGCGTTCGACCCGGCCGGGTCGCCACCGCCAGCGAGCCCGAGCACGTCGAGCGCTTCTGACTGGGTTGGGAGCTTCGTGCCCCCGCCAACGGTCCCGAGTTCGAGCGACGCCAGCGAGACGGAGGCGTAGAGGTCGCCGTCGCGCTCCTCGACGGTCGTGATGGTGTTCGCACCCTCGACGACCTGAGCGGCGTCCTGCCCGGTGGCGAGGAAGGCCGCGGCGACGGTGTTGGCGGCGTGTGCGTTGAAGCCAAGACTGCCCGCCTTCGCGCTGCCGACGAGGTTCTTGCGCGTGTTCGCTTCCGCGATGGCCGCCGCCGTGGTGTGCAGGCGCTCTTCGACGACGTCGCCCGGAACGAGTACGTCCGCGGTCACCGAGCGCCCGCGGCCCTCGACCGCGTTCACCGCGGCCGGCTTCTTGTCCGAGCAGAGGTTGCCCGAGAGCGCGACCAGCGACGCCGGCGTCTCGGCCTCGACCACGTCACACGCCTTCCCCGTCGCGATGGTGGCCATGTTCATGCCCATCGCGTCCTTGGTGTCGTAGCGAAAGCGCAGGTACACCGAATCGCCGACGACGTAGGGCGTCACGTCGAGCAGTTCGCCGTGGCTCGTCGTCGCCTCTGCTGCCTCGCGCAGCTGGTCGATATTCTCGCGGACCCACTCGACGGTCTCGGCGGCCTCGACGACGCCGGAGACGCGGAACACCGGGGCGCGGGTCATCCCGCTCTTGGTCACCCGGGCGTCCGCGCCGCCGGCAGACTGGATGACCGAGAGACCCCGGTTCACGCTGGCCAGCAGCGCCCCCTCGGTCGTCGCCAGCGGGAGGTAGTACTCGCCCTCGGCCGCGCCGCCGTCGACCGTCACGGGCCCAACGACGCCCATCGGAATCTGGGCTGCGCCGATCATGTTCTCGATGGCGGACTCGGCGACCTCGGCGTCGAAGGCGTATTCACCCACGGTGTCGAGGTCGGCGTCGGTCGCGTCTTCGAGCAGGAGCCGACGGGCCTCGGTGGCCGTGTCGTGGTCCACGTGGTCTTCGAGTTCGTGCAGTCGGAGTTCCCCGTCGCGGACACGGTCCGCGAGCGTCGCCGGGTCGGTCATAGGAGAAGGTGTTCGGTGCCGGTTGATACCGGTTACCCTTTCAGACCGTCCTCGACACCGGCCATCCAAACGTTTACCCACCAGCGCGTCGCCTCCTGAACTATGACAGACGCCGCGGACCTCGTGCTCACGAACGCGGAGGTCCATACCCTGACGGAGCCGGACGAGACGGCCGAAGCGGTCGCGGTCCGGGACGGCCGCATCGTCCGGGTCACCGACGCCTACGAAGTCGACTTCCTCGTCGGCCTCGACACCGAGGTCGTCGACTGCGGCGGGCGAACCGTCCTGCCGGGATTCATCGACGCCCACACCCACATGCAACAGCTCGGGCAGTACCAGGTCCACGCGGACCTGAGCGCGGCCGACTCGGCCGAGCACGCGGTCGACCTGCTCGCCAGTGAGGCCCACGACGACCGCGAGTGGATTCTCGGGTTCGGCTGGGACGAGTCCGGCTGGGACGAAGACCGCTACCTCACCCGGGAAGACCTCGACGCGGTGAGTGAGGACCGGCCCGTCGCCGCCGTCAGAGTGGACATGCACACCGCGGCACTGAACTCGGTCGCTCTGGAGCGCCTCCGCGACGAGATGCCCGCGGAGGACGTCCGGACCGAGGACGGCGAACCGACCGGCGTGGTGGTCGAAGACGCCATCGAGCCGGTGTGGGACGCCATCGACCCCGACCCCGCCGAGACGCGGGAACTCCTCCGGGCCGCCCAGCAGTACGCGGTCGAGCGCGGCGTGACGCAGGTCCACGACATGGTCCGCCAGAGCCACGCGCCGCGGGCCTACCGCGAACTGGAGCAGGCGGGCGAACTGGACATCAGAGTCCGCATCAACTACTGGAGCGACCACCTCGACGCCGTGACGGAGGCGGGCCTGCGGACCAATCACGGCAGCGAGACGGTCGAGGTCGGGGCCATCAAGTCCTTCACCGACGGGAGCTTCGGCGGCCGGACCGCCAGGCTTTCCGAGCCCTACGCCGACGCCGAGGGCGAGACGGGCACGTGGGTCGTCGAGCCCGACGAACTCCACGCCATCGCACAGGAGGCCGACGAGGCCGGCCTGCAACTGACCGTCCACGCCATCGGGGACGAGGCCATCACGGTCACACTCGACGCCTTCGAGGATACCGAGAATCCGGGCGAGGCCCGCCACCGCGTCGAACACGTCGAACTGGTCACCGACGAACACATCGAGCGCCTCGCCGACTCGGGAATCATCGCCTCCTGCCAGCCGAACTTCCTCCAGTGGGCCGGCGAGGAGGGGCTGTACCAGAGCAGGCTCGGAACCGAGCGCCGCGAACAGACGAACCGCTACCGCGACCTGCTCGATGCGGGCGTGCATCTCGCGTTCTCCAGCGACGTGATGCCGATGGACCCGCTTTTGGGCGTCGACTACGCGGTGAACGCACCGGCCGAGAGCCAGCGGCTCACTGTGACTGAAGCCCTCCGCGCGTACACCCTCGGGGGCGCGTACGCGGGCTTCGCCGAGGACCGTCTTGGTACGGTCGAGGTCGGCAAGCAGGCCGACTTCACCGTACTCGAGGGCTCGCCGTGGGAGCACGAGGAGTCGATTCGGGACATCGACGTGTCGATGACGGTCGTCGACGGTGAGGTCGTGTACGACAGTCGGTGACCACCACCGACCACTTTCATCGAAGCAGTTTTGTGTCGGTTAGAAGAAACTTCAGTCGTGCTTCCCTCGTTCCGCTCTCCCGTTCGCGAGCGGCGCTGGCTCGCACTTGTCCTCGCGCTCCTCCTCGGTATCGGGTCGGCCGCCACCGCCAGCCTCTCGCTCGGCCGCCCCTTGCTACTGGTGGCGCTGGCACTCGGGGCCGGGACGAGTACGTACTACGTCACCTACTACGGACATCGGTTCCCACCGAACGAACCTGTCACGCGCCGGGCGTTCGTCCAGCGATTCGCCATGATACTCCTCGTCTTCCTCGTCACCGGAGACCCGAGTGAGCACGGGCTCGTGCCGTTCCTCTGGATGACGCTCACGGTCGCCTGTCTCGCTGACGTGGTCGCGAAGACGGCACAGCTGGAGGTGCTCGACGCGTGACTCCCACCTGATTCTCCAGAACCACGGTCCAGACACCAGTAGCCATCGCTCACGCGTTTCGTAGTTTATTGTTCAAGCAGCGGTGTGTATCCGGAAGTATGCGCTCTGATAGCACTATCAAGCGGTAGTAATCCCCCATACCAGACTATCGAAGAGAAAATTTCTTCAATACGGCCCGCTGACGGCTAGGTAACAACAGGTGTCCAGACCGTGCCCAAGATGGAAACCGCGACCTTCGAGACGGAGTTGAGCCTGTTCAAGTACGATAACCTTGAACAGCTCCCGGCTGAGTACCGCGAACTGACCGAAGCAGAACGGACGGAACGAATCGAGACGGCCAGGGCCGAACTCGGCGACGACGTGGTCATCCTGGGCCACAACTACCAGCGCCGGGAGATCGTCGAGCACTCGGACTTCATCGGCGACTCCTACCAGCTGAGCGTGGAGGCGGCGAACGCAGACGCGAAGTACGTCATCTTCGGCGGTGTGACGTTCATGGCGGAGTCGGCGGACATCATCACCGACGACGACCAGACCGTCATCCTGCCGAGCATGGAGGCCTCCTGTCCGATGGCCGGGATGGCCGAGGCGCTGCAGGTCGACGCCGCCTGGGAGGAGATAACCAGTGCGGCCCCAGGTTCCGATATCATCCCCATCACGTACATGAACAGCTACGCCGACCTGAAGGCGTTCTGTGCCGAGCAGGGCGGGCTGGTCTGTACCTCCTCGAACGCTCACCGCGCGTTCGAGTGGGCCTTCGAGCGCGGTGACAAGGTGCTGTTCCTGCCGGACAAACACCTCGGCGAGAACACGGCTCACCGACTCGGCATGCAGGACAACATGGCCGAGTGGGACCCGTGGGACCCCGAAGGCAAAGACGCCGAACAGGTCGCCAAGTCGGACATCATCCTGTGGGACGGCTACTGTCAGGTACACGAGCGCTTCCGCGTCGACCACATCGAGCAGGTCCGCGAGGAGCACCCCGACGCGAAGGTCATCGTCCACCCCGAGTGCCGCCGCGAGGTCGTCGAGGCCGCAGACAAGGCGGGCTCCACGGCGGCCATCACGGAGACCATCGAGAACGCAGAGCCGGGCGAGACGTGGGCCATCGGCACCGAGATTCACCTCACCCGGCACCTGCAGCGCTGGCACCCCGAGGTGAACGTCCTCCCGCTGTGTGGCGACGCCTGCATGGACTGCAACGCGATGCGCCAGATCGACCCGAACTACCTGACGTGGGTGCTCGAGGAACTGGTCGAGGGTCGCGAGCGCAACGTCATCGAGGTCGCGCCCGAAGAGAAGGAACTGGCCAAGGTTGCGCTGGACCGCATGCTGGAGGTCTGAATCATGCGTGAAACCGAAATACTCGTCGTCGGCACCGGTATCGCGGGCTGTGCGGCCGCACTTGCCGCGGCTCGCGAGGGCGCGAACGTCCTCGTCGTCACCAAGGCGGAGCGGCCCGAGGACGCCTCCTCGGACTGGGCACAGGGTGGCATCTCCACGACGGGCACCGACCCCGAGGGGTTCAAACAGGACATCCTCGCGGCCAGCTCGGACACCGCCGACGAGGCCGCGGTCGACGTCCTGGTCGAGAACGCGGATGCGGCGGTCGAAGACGTGCTGGTGAACACGCTGGGCGTCGAGTTCGACCTCGATTCGGAGACCCAGGAGTTCGACTACACCCGCGAGGCGGCACACTCGGAGAACAGAATCCTCCACGTCGACGCTTCCACGGGCAAGCACATCCTCCGGCCCTTCTTGCACTACCTCGACGACCACGAGAACGTCGAGATTCTGGATGACACCGCCGCGCTCCAGCTCATCACCCACGAGGGCCGAGTCCACGGCGCGATGCTGGACACCGAGAAGACCGGCGAGCCCGTGTTCGCAGGCACGACCGTCCTCGCAACCGGTGGTATCGGTGACCTGTACGAGCGCAGCACCAATCCGAACGGCTCGACCGGCGACGGCATCGCCATGGCCGCCCTCGCGGGGGCTGACGTGGCCGACATGGAGTTCGTGCAGTTCCACCCCACGGCATATGCTGGCGACGAGCCTTTCCTCCTCTCCGAGGCAGTTCGCGGCGAAGGCGGCCTGCTCCGCAATGGTGAGGGAGAACGCTTCATGCCCGACTACCACCCGGACGCCGAACTCGCGCCGCGGGACGTGGTCGCCCGGGCGGTCCAGGACGAGATAGACGCGACGGGCGAGGTCACCCTCGACGTGTCCACTCTCGACGAGCCGTTCGAGGAGGCGTTCCCCGACCTCGCCGCGAAGTGCGAGGAACACGACGTGGACTGGGAATCCGGCATCCCGGTGGCACCCTGCGAACACTTCCTCTGTGGCGGCGTCGACGTGGACGACCGCGGGAAGACCACCCTCGACCGGCTCTACGCCGTCGGGGAGTGCGCCCGCACCGGCGTCCACGGCGCGAACCGCCTCGCCAGCACGAGCCTGCTCGAAGGGCTCGTCTGGGGCCTGCGCGCCGGCGAGGACGCGGTCGGCGTCGAGCCGGAGCCGGTCGAGGCACCGGACCTGCTCGACCGCGACCCGGACCTCCCACCCCGGTTCGCCGCCGAGAAGTTCCACCGTCTACGTCGCGTGATGGACGAGTACCTCGGCCTCCGGCGCGACCCGACCGAGATGGCCCGGGCACAGGGCGTCCTCCGCCGGCTCAAGGGTGAGGTCGACGCCTACAGCCGGACCCGCACCGCGCGGGACCTGTACGAACTCCGGAACGCGAGCGTCACCGCCCTGCTCGTCGCGCGGGCAGCGGCTGGAAACGAGGAGAGCGTCGGCTGTCACTACGTCGTGAGCGAGGACGAGAAAGCCGCCGCGACCGCCGACGACTGATGGTACCACGATGATACACGATTCCCAGATAGAGCAGTGGTTCCGCGAGGACCTCGGACACCATGACGTGACGAACGAGGTGCCCGGCGAGACGACGGGCCGCCTCGTCGCCAAAGAGCCCGGTGTCGTCGCCGGGATGGACGCCGCCGAGCGCGTCTTCGACTACGTCGGTGTCGACGTAGTGGAAATGGCCGAGGATGGGACCCGAATCGAGGCAGGTGACGGAGTGCTCCGCGTGGCAGGACCAGCGAAAGCCGTCCTCCGGGCCGAGCGTATCGCCGTCAACGTCGTCGGGCACGCCTCCGGTGTGGCGACCCGCACCCGCAAGGCCGTGGATGCAGCCCGCGAGGTCGACGACGACGTGCGAATCGCGGCGACCCGCAAGACCACACCCGGACTCCGGGGCATCGAGAAGCGCGCCGTGGTGGCCGGCGGGGGCGACACCCACCGGCTCGACCTCTCGCACATGGTCATGGTGAAGGACAACCACGTCGCGGAGATGGGCCTCGAAGGGGCAATCGAACACTTCCGCGAGCGCGTCTCGTTCGCGACGAAGATAGAGGTCGAGGTCGAGGAACCCGAAGACGCGCCGAAGGCCGCCGAGGCTGGAGCAGACATCGTCCTGCTCGACAACATGCGCCCGGAGACGACGGCCGAAGCGGTCGGGTTGTTGCCCGAGGGGGTGCTCGCCGAGGCCTCTGGCGGCATCACGCTGGAGACCGTCCCCGACTACGCGACGACCGGCGTCGACGTCATCTCGATGGGGTCCCTGACGCACTCGGCGGCGAGTCTGGACTACTCGTTCCGGACCGGAGAAGACTGACAACACGACTACAAGAATTCCCTTCAGAAAACGGTTTAGGACCTGCCACGACGATTCTGGTCCGTGTTCCGGTCCCGCCCTCCCCTCCCCGTACTCAAATACTACGCCTACAAGGCGACCGCCTCTGTGGGCCTCGCGACGCCTATCTGGGTACTGTTCCTTCGCGCCAACGGCCTGAGTTTCACCGAGATACTGGTGCTCGACGCCATCTGGTGGGTCGGCATCACGCTGGGCGAAATCCCCACCGGCTACGTCGGTGACCGGATGGGCTGGAAGAACAGTCTCGTCGTCGGGAACGTCCTCCGGGCGGTCGCGGTCGTCGCGATGGGCGCCTCGGGCACCTTCTGGGCGCTCGCGGGTATCTACCTGCTGTGGGCGCTCGGTGCGACGCTCCAGTCCGGCAGCACCGACGCCTGGCTGTACGAGGTGCTCGACCGCGGCGACGACGGCGATTCCGACGACTTCACCAGAATCCGCGGTCGCGGCCAGTCGCTGACGCTCGCGGTCGGTGCGGCCGGGTCGGTCGTCGGCGGCTACCTCGGCGACGTGAGCCTTCGCTGGCCGTTCTACGCGACCGGCGTGCTCTTTTCCGTCGGCGTGCTCGTCCTGCTGACCTTCCCGAGCGTCTCGGTCGAGGACGACGACCGCATCACCGCCGCCGACGCGCTCCCCATCCTCCGCGAGCGCCTCCTCTCGGTCGAGCTGCGCGGGTTCGTCCTCTGGGTCGCGGTCGTCCTCGCCATCGCGAGCGCGACGGGGCGACTGACCCAGCCAGTGGCGGTCGGCCTGGGCGTCCCCCAGACCTGGCTCGGCTGGCTCTACGGCGGGTTCACCCTGCTCGGTGCCGGTGCGAGCTACCGCGCCGACTGGATTCGTGAGCGGTTCGGCCTGCTCGGGTGGGTGACCGTCGCACCGGCCGTCATCGGGGTCGTTCTGGCGCTCGCGCTCGTCGCACCGTTGGCCGCCATGCCCGCGTTCGTGCTCCTCCGGGCGATGAACGGGCCGACGAACACCCTCGCCACCCAGTACGTCAACGACCGTATCGAGTCCGCGGGCCGGGCGACGGTCCTCTCGGGCGTCTCGATGGTGAACGCGGTGGTCGCCATCCCCTTCGGGGTGGCCGTCGGTCGAATCGCCGACAGCTCACAGTACCTCGCGCTCGGGCTGGCCGGGCTGTCGATGGTGCTACTCGCGGGCGTCGCTTCGATTCGGCTCTCGGGGAGCCTCTCGCTCGTGCCTGCGGGTCGGGAGGCCGACTGACCCGACCCGGTCGCCAGTCCCGGTGACCCTGACAGTCGCCCCAGACACCTCAATACCACCGCCGTCGTAGAAGCGACATGACACGGTACTCGACGCGGCGCCGACTGCTGGCGCTCACCGGTTCCGGGCTGTTCGTCCTGCTCGCGGGGTGTGGAGCACCTGGTGAGGAAGAGGACGACGAGGAAGGTAACGACGGGGACGACGAGGAGGAAGAAGGCGAAGACGACGACGAAGAGGAAGCTTCCGACCTGCGTTCGCCCGTCCGCTGAGCCCCTGCTGTCGAACTGACCGGCCTACTCGTCGTCGAGCAGGTCTGCCTCCTGCTCGACCTGCGGACCGGTCTGCTCCGGCACCAGCAGGTTCTCGCCGGTCATCGCAGCGGGTTTGGGGACGCCCACGAGCGAGAGCAACGTCGGCGCGATGTCACAGAGCGAACCGCCTTCTCGCACCTGCTTCCCGCCGTCGTCGCCACCCGGCGTCGTGTAGATGAACGGCACGTCGTTGTAGGTGTGCGCCGTGTGCGGGTCCTCCTCGGTCCCCATGTCGTCTGCGTTCCCGTGGTCGGCCGTGACGAGGACGTGCCCGCCCGCGGCGCGAACCGCGGCTTCGAGCCGCCCGAGCTGGACGTCGACCGCCTCGACCGCCTCCACGGCGGCGCGATAGTCACCCGTGTGTCCGACCATGTCGGGGTTCGCGTAATTGAGGACGAGCACGTCTGGGTCGTCGGTCGCGATGCGCCGGACCGCCGCCTCGGTGAGTTTGCGCGCACTCATCGCCGGCGTCTCGTCGTAGGTCGGCACGTCCGGTGACTCGATGATCTCGCGTTGTTCGCCCTCGAACTCGACCTCGCGGCCGCCGTTGAGGAAGTAGGTGACGTGGGCGTACTTTTCCGATTCGGCCATCCGGAGCTGGGTCCTGCCAGCCTTCGAAAGGACCTCGCCCAGGGTGTCCTCGGGCTGGAACGGCTCGAACGCGACCGGGAAGTCGAACGTCTGGTCGTACTCCGTCATCGTCACCAGTTTCGTCTCCGGCGGCTCGGGCCAGTCCTCCTCCGGTTCGACCGACTGGAGCAGCCGGACCAGCTGGCGGGCGCGGTCCGACCGGAAGTTGAAGAAGATTATCGCATCGCCATCGTCCAGCCCCTCGTGCTCGCCGACCGTGGTCGCCTCGACGAACTCGTCGGTGTCGCCGCGCTCGTAGCTCTGCTTGACGGCCTCGACCGCGCTGTCGGCGTGGTGCGGGGCATCGCGCTCGACGATGGCGTCGTAGGCCTGGCGGGTCCGTTCCCAGTTCTGGTCGCGGTCCATCGCATAGTAGCGCCCGCAGACCGTCGCGACCTGCCCGGTGCCGTACTGCTGGGCGTGGGCCTCCAGGTCCGCGAGGTAGGACTCGCCGCCGTGGGGCGCGGTGTCGCGGCCGTCCGTGAAGGCGTGGGTGACCGCGGGAACCTCCCGCTCGGCCGCCATCTCGATGAGCGCGTGGAGGTGTCGCTGCGAGGAGTGGACGCCGCCGTCGCTGACGAGGCCCATGAGGTGGACTCTACCGTCGTTCTCGTCGGCGTACTCGAACGCCGACCCGAGCGCCTCGTTGTCGAAGAACGAACCGTCGTCGATGGCATCCTCGATGCGGGTGTACTCCTGCATGACGACCCGGCCCGCGCCGATGTTGAGGTGGCCGACCTCGGAGTTGCCCATCTGGCCGTCGGGGAGGCCGACGCGCCGGCCCGCGACGTGCAGCCGGCCGTACGCCCCGGTTCGCCTGAGCCGGTCGAAGACGGGTGTGTGCGCTGCTGCGACCGCGTCGCGATGGTCGCCGGGGTCGTCGTTGAGCCCCCAGCCGTCGAGGATGATGAGTGCCGCGTCCATGTCAGAGGGGTCGCGGGTCGGTACAAAGAAAGGTTCGTTCGCGACAGTGAGACGATGAGGAATCAGGCGTTCTTCGCGAGCTGAGTGTCGTGGCTGGTACGACAGCTGGGAGTGACGACAATCACACCACTCGCGCTGGTGGCGATGACCGCACCACACCCTCCCCAGCCGACTTCGATGCTCGGCTCCGCCTGCGCGTCTCGTCCCTCGCGCGCTTTCGTCGGTGGCCTCACTTCGTTCGGACAACCGACCGCGCGCGCCGGTCGTCTTAGTATGGGTTCGATAGTTGCCGAACGTCTGCTCTGGCGCGCGCTGACGAGTAGTGCTGAGCGTGAGCGAAGCCACGAGTCACAGTCGCGCGAGGGACGACCGGAACGAAACGGAGCGTAGCGAAGTGGAGTGGAGGAAGTCGGCTGGGGAGGGGGTGGGTGCGGTGCTGTGCGGTTGCAGTTCCAGTGCCACCAGCGCGGGTGCCCTGCTACTCTACCCAACCTCTCGAATCGACACCGTAGAGACCACCAGCGGGAGTGACCCGCCAGGACACCCAGACCACCGAACGAAACATCAGAAACCGCCAGAAACCCGACTTTGCAACACAGAGCCAGCTCTCAGGAGACCGCCAGAAACAGTCGACGACGCCTTACTCGGTCGCGAATTCGGTCCGGCACTCGCCACAGACCGAGCAGTTGCCGGGGCGAGTCCGCTGGGCCGCCACGGCCCCGCACTCGTCACAGACCATGAACAGGCGCTTCTCCGGCGGGACGCCGGCTTCGAACTCCATCTCGACCCACGCGTCCGGGTTCTCGGGGTCGTAGATACGGACGCCGCCTTCGGTCCGGGTCCAGTCGTAGGCCGGCTCGTCCTCGGTGACCGCTTTCGCGGTTCGCTCCGTCATCACGTCGAACTCGACCGCCCATTCATATAAATCTCTTGATAAATTTGAACACGGAATCGAGTTAATGACCACGCCGACCGTCGGGTTTAGTACGGCGGGGCGGATTCGGTTGGACATGACGCTGGACCCGGTGCACTTCGAGGGCATCGCGCAGCTGGCCCGCCGCATCAGGTACGACGTGGGCGAGGACGACCACCGCGACTTCGCCCGGACGGTGTGGGACGAGTTCCTCGACCCGCTGGTCGACGACGGGCGGACGGTCCTCGAATCGCTGGGTGAGCAGGGCCGCCACGTCGCCCCCATCGAGGACGTGGCGCTGGCGGCGGTCCCCTACGAGGAGGTCCACGGGCTCGACTCGGGCACCATCAACCCGACGACGTTCACCAATGGCCTAGTGCTCGACATCGCCCAGGCCGCGATGTCCGCGACCCCGTCAGACCTCGACCTGCACCGGGCGCGGACCCTCGTGATGACCGTCCACACGAACGACGCGACGGTCGACGTGGACGAGGGTGAGTGGACGATGTACGACGACGGCTACATCCGCTCGCAGATTCGCCACGCCCCACACGTCAACCGGTACGAAGAGGGCGTCGTCCACGCGCTGGCGCTCTACCTCGCCGAGTCCGAACACGCACTCACACAGGCCGAAATCGTCGACGACCTGCTGGTGCTCGACGGCCCGCTCTACCCGAAGGGGCTGTTCAAGTGGGCCGACCAGCACCCCGAGTTAGCTGCGCTGCTGGAGGAAGAAGAACAGCCGAAAGAGGTGGTCAGGAACTACGTCGAACTCGTCGAGAAATTCGTCACGCGGGACGTGCCACTCGTGGGCTTCGTGAAGAATCCGGCGACGAAGGTCATCACCCGGACGGTCAGACGGAAAGGCGGCCACGCCCCCTGGGTCGACGACTCGGCCTTCTTCACCCGCATCCTCGAACACGGCTCGTTCGACCACGACACCGAGCGCTGGGAGCGTGACACGAAGAAACTCACCTGCACGAACTGGTTCGTCTCCCGCGGCGGTGCTGACCACCCGCTCTCGCGAGACGGTGACGCACTCGGGGTCGAGCGTCGTCTCGACGCCGCAGAGTACGAGGTGACGTTCTGTGCAATCTACGACCCGCGTGACGACCTCGTCTACCGGCTCGAAGCCCCCTACGCCTTCACCAGGGACGAGGAGGTACGGAAGACCCTCCGGCTGTTCGCCCTGCAGGAGATCGCCGCCGAAGGCGGGCCGCCGCTGGCCGTCGCGAAGGCCGACGAACTGGCCCGCATCAGCCGCGACGAGAAGGGCGCGCTCACCGAAACACTCGAAGAGACGTTCGACGCACGCCGAACGCGCGACTACGACGACACGCGCTGGAGCTGAGACTCTGTCGCCGTGTCGGACGTTCGTCGACGAGAGAGCAGTTCTGCTCCAACAGACCGAACTCGATGGTTGGAAGAACCGGGGGGCGAGCCAGGTCCTGGGCTGGAGCCGAACTGCACCCGGGCGTTCACTCTCTCACCCGTTAAACGTACAACCTGAAAACGCAATACCTGAAAAGCGAACGTGTTTTATCCCACTACGAGGACGTGTTTTCGTGTTTCTCTCTTCCATGGAACGTCACGAGCACTGATGGAATCGGGCCGTATCCGCGGCCGGGAATCCCTCAGGCAGTCTCTGCCTTCTGGACCGAAATCTCGACCACGTCCGGGTCGACGCCGACGCGTGCGAACTGGGTCCGGAGGTGCTCTTTCGCGGCGGTCAGCGCCTGGTCTTTGGTGTCGAACCCGCGGGGCATCGGGGACTCGAAGGCGATGTGAATCTCTTCACCGTTCACCTCCTGAACCGTCCCACCGCTCTCGACCTCGTAGAACTCGTCGCACACCCAGACGTACGGGGCGTCCTCGTCGGGCGCGCCACGGAACTCCGGCGCGTCCTCACCCCGTTCGTAGATGGTGCCGGTCAACTCGGTCCCGGCCGCTTGCCCGCGAACTAACAACATATCGTGAGTGTAGGCGATGGACCCGCATAAGACCACGCCCTAGACTCGGCGGGAGCGCACACCCGACCGAGGGAAACCGGTTTCACGTCGCGATTCCTTGCCGTGGGTATGACCGACCTCGGTGACTTCGGGGACTTCGACGTGGACGACGAGCCAGCCGACGCCGACGGGCCAGCCGACGCCGACGGGCCAGCCGGGGACGCTACCGACGACGAACCCGACGGCGCGGTGAGTACGTCGTCAGGCAGCGACCCGAACACGACCGGTGCCAGCCAGCAGGACGACGACTTCCAGCGCCTCGACGTTCGCCCGAGTGGGAACGACCGCGGCCTCGGCACCATCGCGGTCTCCGAGGGCCTGCGCATCGCCGAACGCGAAGAGGACACCCAGTTGCGGGCGTACGTCACGACAGGGAACCGGCCGAACGTCCGCATCGGCTCGTACCTGCTCGCGCCGTACCCCGACGGCGAGAAGCTGTTCGCCCGTATCACCGGTCTGGAGTACGCTCAGGCGTTCCACGCCGACGACGCGACCGAGATTCACGCCCGACGCGCGATGCGCCGGGACGGCATCGACGAGGCCGACTACAAGTTCATGGCGACGCTGGAGCCGATGGCGGTGTTGTTCTCTGATGGTGGGGAGTTGAAACGACGCATGGTCGACCGCGTCCCGAAACCGGAGACCGTCGTCCGCGAGGCGACCGACACCACCGAGATCAAGACCGGCCTGAAGATGCCCGAGGAGGGCGTCTTTCTGGGACATCTCTCGGTCGGCGGCGAGACCGTCCGCACGAACGCGGAGCCACCGACCATCGACTACCGCCTGAAGGACGACTACGACGCCGGCGACCCCCTCGTCTTCCGGCACACGCTCGTCGCCGGTGGCACTGGCTCCGGGAAGACCCACGGCGCGAAGAACATCCTCCGGCAGTACCTCGCGTCGGACCGTACCTACCCGATGGACGACGGGCGCGACGTCCGCCCCGCCATGGTCGTCTTCGACCCGCAGGACGAGTACGCCCAGATGCACGACGACAACCCCGAGATGACCGACGAGTTCGCCCGGCGTCTGGAGCGCGAGGACATCGCCCACGGCGGCGTCGACGACACACTGGCGTTGATTCCGAAGGTGGGGGACGCGAGCTACGCCGCCGACCACCACCGCGCCGAACAACGCGAGTTCACCATCCCGTTCTCCATGGTCCGGGGCAACCCCTGGCTCGTCGCCGGGAGCGGTCTGAACGAGAACCAGTACCCGGCCCTGACCAACGAACTCCTGCCGCGGTTCTTCCGTACCCACGGGAACGATGGCACCTACCAGCAGTTCCTCTCGTTCCTCGACGACCCCGCGCTGAAAGAGGAACTGAACGAGTCCGGTCGGGTCCACGAAGCGACGTTCGACGCCATCCTGCGCCGGGTCCGCGGCTTCGGCGACGTGTTCGACCAGTCCGCACAGCCGATAACCGAACTCGTCTCCGAGTTCGTCCGCCCCGGCGGCGTCACGGTCGTCCCGACGTACCACGTCAACGACACCCGGGCGACCGAGGTCGTCGTCCTCGCCCTGTCGAGCCTGCTCGTCGACGAGAAGCTGTCGAACGACCCGTTCTACGACCGCATCAAGGAGACGCCGGTCGTGCTGGCGATGGACGAGGCCCACAACTTCCTCACCGACGCCGACACCGTCCAGGCGCGAAAGGTCATCGGAAAGTTCACCGAAGCCGCCAAACAGGGGCGTAAAGAGCGTCTCGGCCTGTTCCTCATCACGCAGGACCCCCAGGACATCGCCGACCCGGTGTTCAAACAGGTGAACACGACGGTCGTCCTCAACCTCGGCGACGAGGACGCCATCAAGAGCGTCAACATCCCCGCCAACCTGGAGAGCAAGGTCCCCTACATGGAGAAGGGCCAGATGGTCGTCTACTCACCCGACAACTCCGAACCCGTCGAGTGCATCGGCCTCTCGACCTGCGTGACGAACCACGGGCGCTGACGGGGCAGTTTCGGCACCGAAACGGTGTAACCGCCACGCTGGAGATGGATTTATCCGACAGAGTGTGTTAGTTCTTACCAATGGCAGACCACGTCCTCGTCGCCTACGACGATTCCCCGCAGGCCGAGCACGCCCTGCGGTTAGCCCTCGACGAGTTCGACGACGCAGGACGGATGACACTGCTGACCATCATCGACCCCGCGGCCGCAGGCTACAGCCGAAAACTCACCATCCCGAGTCTCCCCGAGGAGTGGTACGAGGAGACGAAATCGGAGGCCGACCAGCATCTCGCCGCGGCCACACGACTCGCCGCCGAGGCCGGCGTCGAGGTCGACACCGACATCGTCGTCGGCCGGCCCTCCCGACGCATCGTCGCCTACGCCGACGAACACGACTGCGACCACATCGTCACCGGGAGCCACGGGCGCTCGGGCGTCTCGCGCATGCTGCTCGGCAGCGTCGCCGAAGCCGTCATCCGGCACGCGACCTGTCCGGTGACCGTGGTACGGTGAGAGAGATACTTCCGGGCGGTCCACAGGCAGAGAAGCCGGCGAGGGAGACCGAAGACGACGAGGACCAGCGATCCGCCTGGCTTCCGATTCACTGACTGCTCCGTCGTTCGGTCGTCGAAAACGCGTTCTCCAGGCCGCTGTGGCGCTTGTCTCCTGTGCACTCGACCCGGCCGTCTACCCGGAACTCACTCCTCACTGGCTGTCTCGAACCCCGAATAGGAACTCCGGTGCGTGCTCCGAATCAGGTCCTCGTCGGAGACCTTGAGCCCGAGTTCGTCCAGTTCCTCTCCGATCCGGGTCAGGTCGTCGCCGTCGGCCCCGACAGCCCGAACGAGGACGTTCGCCTCGCCCGTCATCACCTCCTGTACCTCGACGACGCCGTCCACCTCGGCTGCCGCCCGTGCGAGTTCCTCGCGGTTCGGAATCGGCGCCGTACACACGATGAGGGTGAACAGCTGGTAGCCGGCTCGCTCGTAGTCAACGTCGGCGTGGTAGCCCCGGAGCACCCCGTCGTCTTCGAGTCGCTGGATCCGGTTCCGGACGGTACTCGCGGAGACGTCGAGTTCCGCCGCGACGTCGCTCGAGGACGTGTGACGGGCCTCCGACTGGAGTTCGTGGAGGATGCGTCGGTCGAGGTCGTCCAGTTCTCGAATCGTCATCTACCAACATCGTTCGGCTGGGTCCCTAAAAGCGTGGCCACACCAGACTGCCGAGGTGACACCTGCCGAGAAAGTGGTTGCGTTTCTGCAAATCATATACTTAAATCCGAGGACGGTTCGACACTTTTTCCCGTCTCGAACGGGAACGGGGAGGCACGAACGACAGATGAACACGCTCGAGATCGTGATTCGCCTGTTCGCAGGTGTCTTGCTCATCCTCGCAAACGGCTTCTTCGTCGCCATCGAGTTCGCGCTGACGCGTGCGCGACAGTTCACGGAGGAGGAGTTCGTCGACGGGGACTCGCGCCTTGAGCGGGCGTGGGAGATGACGAACGACCTCGAACTGTACCTGACGACGTGCCAGGTGGGTATCACCGCCTCGAGCATCGCCGTCGGTATCGTCGCCGAACCCGCACTCGCCGCCATCTTCGAGCCGCTGTTCGGCGGTACCCCCCTGGCGAGAATCGGGGCCGGCGCACTCATCGCGTACCTCATCATCAATCTCATCCACCTGACCCACGGCGAGCAGACGCCGACCTACCTCGGCGTCGAGCGGTCCCGGCTGGTCTGCCGGTACGGGGCTGCGCCCCTCTACTGGTTCTACGTGGTCATCTCGCCGCTCATCAAGCTCGGCGACTGGGTCGCGAAGTGGACGCTCCGACTGTTCGGCATCGAGATGTCCGGTGCGTGGCTCGAAGCCGAGGAAGACGTCATCGAGTCCCGGAGTCAGCTTCGCAACCGCCTGAGTTCGCTGCTGGAACGGGGGGACGTCGAAGGCGAGCGCCACGACGAGGTGCTGAGCGCGCTCGACGCCGGGACGATGGAGATTCGAGACGTGATGGTCCCCGAGTCCGAGGCCGTGTTCCTCTCGACGGCGGCGTCTCCCGGGGAGAACCTCCGGCGTCTCTCCGAGAGCCAGCACACCCGGTATCCGCTCGTCGGCGACACGCCGGAGGAGGTCGAAGGTATCGTCTACGTCCCGCGGGTCATCGAGAACATCGACGCGCTGCGGGATGGGAGCACGACGTTCGCGGACATCGCAGCGCCGCCGATGACGGTCTCGGCGGACACCTCTGTCAGCGACGCAATCGACCGGTTCCAGGCCGAGAACCAGGAGCTTGCGGTAGTCCTCGCCGATGGCGAGGTCGTCGGTCTGGTCACCGCGACCGACGCACTCGAAGCCGTCATGGGCGAACTGGAAGACCCCCTCGATACGAGGACCGCGAACACCTCGCGCCGGAACCAGCCCGCACCGAACTAGGGTCCCCCCTGCCTCTTCGCTGGGCGGTTTCACTCGATTCTACACGCCCGGAATCCCCAGCACGTCCGGCGCGACGATTCCGACAGCCGAGAGCACCCAGACGACCGCGACTGCGACCAGCCACGCGACGACGCCGATGCCGGCCGCGACCTTCCAGCCGCCGGGATAGCGCCAGTTGATGACGCCGACCCAGGCGAGGAGCACGAGCACGATTCCCAGGAGCGGAATCCACCCGAGGAAGAAGCTCACCACGCCCCAGGCGATGGCTCCGAAGAGAGCGGTGATAGCCGCGTACCCGAAGTCGGTCCCACGTTCGAGGATGACTTTCGCCCCCGCAACGATACCGACGGTCCCGATTACCCAGCTCACGACGAACACGACCAGCGAGTCGAGGAGTCCCATCGGTCAGCACCTCCGGGACGGGGCGGTCTGGAGACTTGCGAACGGTGACCCACTGGTTGTCGGATACATACCGTGGTTACGTCGCGGACGGGGAAAGCGAATGGCCGGATATTCGAGGGTGTCCGTCAGAAGATGTTGGCCTGCCGGTGGACCGAGATACCCTCGTCGGTAATCTCGTAGGGTTTGGTCTCACGGGAGTGGTTCGCGTCGCGTATCTTCTGTATCTCGACGGCGAGGCGGGTCTCCCGGAAGTCAGAGGGCCTGACGTACTGGAGGATGAACACCGCGTCCGTGAGGTACTCGACGATGCCGTGGCGGGATGCGTACGGCGAGTCCTCACTGGCTTCCGAAGTCATCATGGTCGTGATACCGGCCTCCTTCAGGCTCTTGGTGAAATCGAATATCTCGTTGCGGCGTTTCGCCCGGTCGTCGTACATCATCTCCAGCAGCGAGACCGAGTCGAGTACCAGTCGACTGGCCCCGAACTCGCGGATGAGTCGGGGGAGTTCCGACCGGATGGAGCCGAGACTGTTCGCCATCTCGATGGGGTCGATGTCGACGATTGCGAGCAGGTCGTCCTCGACGTACTCGTCGAAGGGCATCCCCTTCTCGGTGGCCGAGTTGATGACGCGCCTGCGGTTCTCCTCGAGCGTGATGAAGATGCCGCGCTCGCCCTGGCGCATCCCGTGGTCGAGGAACTGGAGACCGAACGTGGTCTTCCCGGTCCCGGCGGAGCCGACGGCGACCATCAGGGACCGTTCGGGCACGCCCCCCATTATCATCTCGTCGAGCCCTTTGATGCCGAGGTTGATTCGGGGCAGTTCGGAGTCGAACTCCTCCGCGTCGAATCCACCCCCGCCCAGACCACCGCCGCCGAAGTCGTCACCGCCGAGTCCGCCGCCCATCCCGAAGTCGTCGGTGGCCATGTCGAACTCGCCGTCGCCGACGTCGAACGGACTGCCGCCGACGTCGAACGACCCGCCTGCGTCGGTCTGCCCGTCGTCTCCGTCGTCGATGTCGGGCAGCTGGACGTTCTCCATCGCCGCACCGAAGTCATCGTTGAACAGCGACGCCGACGTGTCCTCGTCTCCGGCATCCCCGGTGTCCACGTCCCGGTTCTGACCGGGGGCTGCGTCCGTCTGCGCCGTCGAGCCAGGACCAGCATTCTCCTGTGGGTCCTGGTCCGTCTCGGCCCCAGCCACGGCGTCGGCAGCAGCGTCCTCGGCCGTGGGACCACTGGACCAGTCGTTCACGTCGACCGTGTCCTCGGAGTCCGGCTCTGTCGGTGCGGCTGCCTCGTGGTCTGTCGAGTTGGCCGTCTCGTCGTCGGCAGCAGCTGAACCGTCGTCCTCGTTCCGCTCTCGGATGGCCCGCTCGAACCAGTCCTCCTCGCTCATGGTGTCCCCCACCGCCTGCCGCTGACTGGCGGACGTGTCGCTGCGACGCCAGAACGGGGCATCGCGGCGTGGCCGGCACGAGACTGTTCGGAGGGGGGCATAACTATCGTGATGGCGGGTCGGGCACACACGGCCGACCGCGCCGTTCGTACACCGGAGGCCACGCCCTGCGCAGGTATTAACCTTGTTGCTGTCGGAGGGGTTTTTACGTTCGTACGCGATAGCCACGAGCATGAAGGTGGGGCTGGTCGCCCAGAAGGACAACGCTCGTGCGGCCCACCTCGCGGAGAAACTCCGCGAGATGCTCGGCGAGCGCGACGTGACGATAGCAGTCGACACGGCCACAGCCACGGCCCTCGGCATCGACGGTGTCTCACCCGAGGCCATGCAGGACTGTGACCTGGTCGTGAGTATCGGCGGTGACGGGACGTTCCTCTACACCGCACGAGGGGCCGGGACCGCACCCATCATGGGTGTGAACCTCGGCGAAGTCGGCTTCCTGAATGCCGTCTCCCCCGACGACGCCCTCGACGCGGTCGAGGACGAGGTCGAACACATCCGTGAGACTGGCGCACCGCACGTCCGCAAGATGATGCGCCTGCAGGCGAGGGGCGACAGCTGGACCCTCGACCCCGGGATGAACGAAATCGTCGTCCAGGGTCCCCAGCGCGGCCACGGCAGCGGGGCCTCCTTCGAGGTCCGCGTCGACGGCGAACTCTACACCGGCAGCCAGGGCGACGGTGTCCTCGTCGCGACCCCGGCGGGCAGCACCGCCTACAACCTCAGTGAAGGCGGACCGTTCATCCGCCCCGAGGTCGACGCCGTCGTCGTCACGGAGATGTGTGCCTCCGAACCGATGCCGTCGCTCGTGAGCGCCGCCGACAGCACCGTCACGGTCCGGGTCGACGACGCCGACTCCGGGTTCGTCATCAGTGACGGCCGCAACCAGCAGGTCATCGACCCGCCCGAGACCATCACCATCGAACGGGCCGACCAGCCGGTCCGGATGGCCGGCCCGCCGAGCGAGTTCTTCAAAGCGCTCAACAAGCTGGACTGAGCCACCGGTACCTACTTCTGCGCTCCCGGTTCGAATCTGGTATGCGACCGACACGACGACGACTGCTGGCCGCCTGTGGCGGCCTCGCCGGGGCGGCCGGGTGCCTCGGTGACGGTGACGACGACACCGCAGCGCAGGCCGAGTCGACTCCAGACGGGGCGACCGTGGAATCGACGACGACCGCGGAGTCGGGGGTGGACGGCCAACTGACCGGCAGCTACCGCCAGTTCCAGTACGACGGTGCGAACACCGGGCGAGCCGACGTACCAGGACCGACCGGCGACGTGGCCCCCCGATGGACGTTCCGCCGGGCCGAACCGGGGCCAGCCTACGCGATGGCGACCCCGGCCGTCGCAGACGGGACGGTGTACCTCGCAGAGGGTGGCACAGCAGGCGGCGAGGAAGACGACGAGATGCGGACGCTGGTCGCCGCACTCGACGGTAGTACCGGGGAGCCACGCTGGACGACCACGGTCGCCGGGACGAACGTGGTCGGCGACGTGGCAGTCTCGGGGGAGACGGTGCTCGTCCAGGTATCCGGCAGCGTCGTCGCCTTCGACGCCGCCACCGGGACCGAACGCTGGCGCGCCTCGAACGACCTCGACTCCGGGATGACTGTCGCCGACGGCACCGTCTTCGTCGCCGGCCGCGGGTACGACGGTCCGACGACTCTGTACGCCCTCGCCGTCGAGGACGGCCGCGAACGCTGGACCGCGGAGACCGGTGGCGGCGAGTTCGGACCGATTCCGAGTCCGGCGGTCGCTGACGGCCTGGTGTACGCCGGGACGAGCGAGGGCCTCACCTGTCTCGCGGCCGGCGACGGGACCGAGCAGTGGCGGATCGACCTGGGCGGGAGCGCGACAGCACCGCCGTCGGTCGGTTCCGATGCGGTCTACGCGGCCGCCGGGAACGCGACAGTCCACGCGGTCGGGCTGGATGGGAACGCCCGGTGGCAGACGACGGTCGAGGGTGCGGGGTCCGGCGGACCGCGCCCGATTCTCGCCTCGCCGGCGCTCGGTGCGGACTCGCTGTTCGTCGCACAGACGTGGACGCTCCACGCCCTGTCGACGGCCGACGGCGCGGTCGCGTGGACGCGACGGGCCGGGGCGGCGGGCCCGCCGGTCGTCGCCGGCGACGGGCTGTACGTCCGGAGCTTCGACGAGATGGCGGCGTTCTCGCCCGCTGACGGGAGCCGGCTCTGGTCGTTCGGGACGAACGCGACCTCTGGCACCCCCCGGCCGCCCGCCGTCGTCGACGGGGTCGCCCTGTTCCCGAGCGACGGGTTGTACGCGCTGGAGTGACCGTCCGAGTGCGTGCGAGTCGCCGAGCACCACCACTCCACGCCCGCGGAGTACGGGCAAGCCCCCCGAGTTTCGAAAGCCCTTAGCAACTCCTGACCCTTCCTGCACTCAATGAGTGAGCAACTGCCGGACGTCCAGGCGTCCAGCCCGGACGTCACCGTCGGGCTGAGCCAGGTGGGGGTCACGGGTGTCGAAAAGCTCGTCAAACTCCACCGCGAAGGGAAGCGACCCATCGTCCTGATGGCCGAATTCGAGGTGTTCGTCGACCTGCCGTCGTGGCGCAAAGGCGCAGACATGTCTCGTAACATGCAAGTCATCGACGAGACGCTGGAAGCCGCGACCCGCGACGAAGCCCTCCGCGTGGAAGACGTCTGTGGCGACGCCGCAGAGCGTCTGCTGGCGAAACACGACTACACCAGCAAGGCCCAGGTGAAGATGGAAGCAGAACTCGTCACCCGCGAGAACACGCCCGCCTCCAACCTCGAGACCCAGAGCGTCGTCGACATCATCGCCAGCGCGACCGCGACCGACGACGGCACCCGCGAGGAAATCGGCGCCCACGTCGTCGGCATGACGGTCTGTCCCTGCTCCCAGGGGATGTCCGCCGCCCGTGCCCGCAACGTGCTCGCCGACCTCGGTGTGGACGACGAGACCACCGAGGAGTTCTTAGACCGTGTCCCCCAACCCGGCCACAGCCAGCGCGGCCACGCGACCATCACCATCGAATCCGAAGGCACCCCCGACGTCGACCTCATGGACATCGTCGAAATCGCCCGCGACTCCATGTCCGCGCGCATCTACAACCTCGCGAAGCGCCCCGACGAGGACCACATGACCTACGAGGCTCACGCCGACGCCAAGTTCGTCGAGGACTGTGTTCGTGCCATGGCCGAAGGCGTCGTCGACGAGTTCGACCACCTGCCGGACGACGCCGTGATTCACATGAAACAGTCCAACGACGAATCCATCCACCAGCACAACGCCCACGCCGAGCGCCTGGTCGAGATGGGCCAGCTGCGGACGGAACTGAACGGGACGGCGTGAGTTAGTCGACTTCCCCGGTCTCGTCTTCGTCCTCGCCCTGTTCGTCCTCGTTTTCACCTTCGCCCTCGCTGTCTCCGTCGTCATCGCCACCGTCCTCACCGACGGAATTGCACTCGACCGGCCGCGTGAACGTCGTCTCCATCCCGTCGCCGGACACTGCGACCGTGATTCGGTCGTCGCAGTCCACGTCGCTGAAGGTCGTCTCCGCGGCTTCACCCTGGCCGAGTGCCCCGTCGACCAGTGCCACCGTCTCGTCGTCGACGGTGACGCGGACCGAGTCGAGGTCGGTGCCGGCCGGGAGCTGGTTCTCGACACGAACGACGAGGATCTTCCGAACGGTCTCCCGAACATCGGTTTCGTTCGTCGTCGTGGTCGAATTGGACCCGTTCTGCTGACTCGACTGTGTGGCGTTCGAAGCGGTCGACTCGTTCACGTCGGGTTCGACCACCGTCTCCTCGACCGACTGCTCAAACCCGACGTATGCGCGCTGGTCGTCGACGACGTTCACCGTCAGGCCGCGGTCGAGGGCCGACGACGAGAACCCGCCGGTTCCGGTCGCGAACACGAGCACCGCCACTCCCGCCATCGCGAGCAAAACCAGTCGGCGGTTCATCGCCTCTCTTTCACCTCCGGTGGTTCGTCTTTCGCACCCAGGCGCATCCGGTAGTAGTTGTCGTAGAAGTGCCCGACCGAGGACACGAAGAACAGCGTCACGAAGAACACGCTCCACACCTTCGGCGACAGCAGGTGAAAGGGAAACACGTCGAACCACACTCCCGCAAGCAACGTGACGCTCGCCCCCGAGAGTCCGAGGTAGTACAGCCCCCACGGAATCCCGCGCTCTGGCATCACATCGACGTAGAAGTTCGAGTTCACCGCCGCCTCTGTGAGTTCGACCGTCCCCCGTCTCGAATCGTACTCCACGACCCCGCTGTCGGCCATCTTCGGCAGGTGGAACTGCCGGAGCGCGTTCATCACCCGCTTTCGCTCCTTGTGCGTGAGCTGTTCGACCGGCTTGTCGTTCTCCCAGCTGGCGACCTGTTCCGCCAGGGTGCGCAGTTCGACCGGCCCTGCTTGCTGTTTGAGCTGGTGAATGACGAAGCGTCGGCGCTGGTTACTTAATACCTCTAGCAGACAATCCCGTGATAACTCTTCGTCGCGTGGCGACTGGACTTCCTCCCCCCGAATTCCCCCGTGCATGCACCACAAACACCTCGTCTAACTCTTATGTCTATTTTGTAGATATTCGTCGCCAAAGGCTCTGTGCCCGGCGTGAGTCGTGTGTTACTGGGAGTAACACCGAATTGAATCGAGTCGGGTTCCGTCTATTGGTCGATTTACGGACAGTATACGCGGTTTGGAGCGACGAATAGAGTGCAATCTGTGAGCGGAAGGACTGCCTGCCGAGTCCGCTGGTTGTGTATTCCAAAATGGGTTCCCGGCGATGCATCTGGTACGCACCTCAGCAGGAACGTCGCTCGTGTGCGGGGGGATGGGTTCGGGGTGCGCAACAATACGAAACAGAACAATGCAACGACGCAAGTTCTTGGTCGGACTCGGATCGCTCGCTGCCGGCGGGGCAGCTGCAATGGGGAGTGGCGCGTTTACAAATTTCAGTGCTGGGCGGAAAGTTACTGCCGACGTGGTAACTGACGAAAACGCTTTTCTTGGAATTGAACCAGTTGATGAACGGACGACACTTACTAATGGTGAACTAAGTCTCAATTTCGGAGGCGGAAATCCCGGAGGAGGTCTCAATCCAGACGCAAGAACCGGGTTCTTCGACTTATTCCGTCTCACTAATCAAGGGCAAAATAATATCGCAGTTGCCGTCGGTGTGAACGGTGACGATGTTGGGCAGGCAAGCCCAATCTCCGGAGCATCGACGCAATATTCCGGCCAGTTATTGGCGGATCAAGCTGGCATTGATAACGTTGGCGTATTCGCCGAAGAGGGAGTCAATGGTGATGGTCTAGGCGCCAACGGGTCCGTGAAAATTGGAATTGACAGCGGTAACCGTGTATGGCTAAATCAAGATGGT
This sequence comes from Haloarchaeobius ordinarius, assembly GCF_051801355.1. GTDB lineage: Archaea > Halobacteriota > Halobacteria > Halobacteriales > Natrialbaceae > Haloarchaeobius. The sequence continues at coordinate 406,493 of NZ_CP196560.1, forward strand.
GACCCAGGGGGATCCGATTCGAAACAGTATCTCACCCCTGGTGAATCGATTCTAGTCGACATGGTAATTGAGACAAATAACAACCTCAGTGGAGGGGATGTAACACTAGATCCGGGAATAGTGATAATGGCGGTTGAACGGGGGAGTGACAGGGACGCAACGTAAAACTATCTCGGGCCCGGAATTGTCATTCACCTATTGCCATTATCGAACAAAGATATTTCCATAGAGAATTTCGTCCATAATTCCTAGGTGATAAATCCAGTAACCGAACCCAGCAACCAGTAAGAAATTGTTAATTAATATATCAAACCAATAGCTAACCTACCACCACACATCCGAAACCCACAATGCCAAGAGAATTCCCGCGACTGCGGGCCGTTCTCGAATCGCAGTACGTCACGGTCGTCGCCGTGCTCGTCCTGCTCGCGCTACTCGGGGGGTGGCTCACGTACGGGGCATACGCGACACAGGAGACGACGACAGAGCAACTAACCGAACAATCCTGGGCGATCACAGGAAGCTTCAATCACGCCGCGACGGTCACCGAGGAGAACTCGCTCTACCCGACAGGCACGGAGCTGACCAACAGGAGCGTCTACTTCGGCCGGGTCGCACCGGACTTCGAGGGGAAGTACCGGTTCACATACGACGCCCGCAAGAGCGGGACTTTGTCGGGTGCGGTGGACCTCGTACTCGTTCTCCGTGGAGTCCAGGGAGACCAGAACGAACAGCAGACGGTCCTCTGGCAGACCAAAGAGCAACTCGGGAACACCAGCTTCGACTCACTGCAACCGGGCCAGTCAGTCGAAATCCCGTTCGCCTTCAACGCGACTGGCGCGAAGGCCGAAGCCGACAACCTCAGTGAACAGCTCGGGGCGTCGGGCGAGACGCGAGTCCACGTCCGCGCAGTCGTCACCGCCGAGGGCACGGTGAACGGCGAACAGCTCCAGAAGAAGCAGACCCACCTGCTCCCGCTCTCGTTCGAGGAGACGACCTACGAGGTCCCTTCACCAGCGACCGAGACGACAGCGTTCAACGAGACGCGGACCGTGACGGTCGAGGAGGAGCCGAGTGGAGTCGGGACGACGCTCGGGCCCTTCCTCGCCGGGACCTCACTAATCGGGCTGGTCGGGGTAGGGGCAGCGAAACGGACCGGACACATCGAACTCTCGGAGACGGAGCGCCAGCGACTCGACTACCGTGACGACCGGAACGAGTTCGACGAGTGGATCTCGACCATCGACCTCCCGCGGGACGCCTTCGAGCGCCCCGAGGCCGAAGCCGAGTCGTTGCAGGCGCTGGTCGACTTCGCCATCGACACCGACAATGCAGTACTCGAGGCCCCCGACGAGGAGGCGTACTACGTCGTTCACGGCGACTACCTCTACAGCTACCGTCCGCCAGCAGAGGAGAGCACCGTTTCGGGAGACGCGGAGGAGTGGGACACCGACAACACCGACGGCGAGGAGGAGTGACCCTCGCCGGAGACTCAGAACTTACCGAACACGCGACTGGTCAGCGACCGACCAGCACCCTCTCGTGTCCGGTTCCGCAACCGGCCCTGTTTCAACATCACTGCGCCGAACAGGTACACTGTCCCGCCGAGCAGCCCGTCGATGGCGAGGATGGGTGCCCAGGGGTGCACGCGGTACAGGCCATCGATGACCGACGCGGGGAGCACCGCGAGGTACCGGCGCTCCGTGAGGAACCGCCGGTAGTACCCGGTGTCCTCGGCGGCGGCGAGCGTCAGGGTCGCGTTGGCCTGGCTCCGCCCGTCGAGCGTGAGGTGGCGCGGGGCCACGTCGACGCCCTCGCTGGCGGGTTCGAGATAGACGTGCACCGGGACGACGCCGCCGTTGGCGACGCGGTAGGGCATGTCCTTCGACGTGCCCTGCCTGATGACGGTCGGGCGCTCCGAGTCGAACTCGGCGCTGACGACCCCGAACTCCTGTGTGCCGGCCGGCATGACCATCGCGGCGGTGGCCGAGAGGACGACGAGGAGTGCGAACCCGGCCAGAATCAGCCGCGTCGAGGTCCCGTCGTCCCTGCTTCGAGAGCGGTCGCGCCGGCCCGCCGTGTCGTCGTCGAGGTACCAGTCGACGACGTAGCCGACGACCGAGAGGCCGAACAGTATCATCGCGAGCCCCTGCGTTCCCAGAAGCGAGCGCGTGCCGAGGAGCGTGGCGAGTCGAATCTGGGTCCACGCCAGCGCGTCTTGAATTCCCATTACGGCCGTTCCGAGGTGGGGGATGACCACGACTGAACCGCCGACGGTGAACGCCTCCGCGACGATCTGGGCATCCTTTACCGGTGGCTCATCGCCGTCCTGGTCGGTGAAGGGGTTCGCGTCGCCGCGAGTGATGTAGCCCCGCTCGGTCTCCTCAACCACGCGATGGGTGGTGAGGCCGCCGCCGTGGAGTTGCTCTGCCCGGAAGACGATGACGTCTCCCGGTTCGGGGTCGTCGGCTATGGCCGCGGGGACCGCGACGAACCCGTCGCCGGGGTCCATCGTCGGCTGCATGCTGCCTGTCTCGACGTAGCTCAGGAGGACGGGTTGGCCGAGAAGTGAGCCTGCGAGTAAGGAGACGACGACGACAGCAACCGCTAATGAAGCGGTGGCCGATAACAGTCTACGACCTCCCATCCAATCTTCCCTCGCTCCATATGTTTACTTTTCTGATATAAAAATGTGGCTTTTGTGTGGCTTGCACCAGAACCCAAGCGCTCAATCGATTACGAGTCGGTGGAGTTCTTGTGCGGAGGCAAAACCACAATACTGATCATGTCAATATCGAGCCGGATGGTTGTACAGAAGTACCCGACTTAGGATATCAAGTTGTGTGGAAAGGAACGCACCGGTGTACAGTGGTGAACGTCAGGGTAACCATAGCTGCGATAACGAGTATATTTTTCTACACACGAGCACTGGCCTCCGCATATTCTGCCGTTTGTCACTATACCCATTCTTTGTGTGAATCCTGAAAGATCCACAGCAGCATCAAACCACCACTCACATCGAATCAAGAACAAATAGCATGGTGCCCAACGACTGCCACTACTCGTCGTCGGGCTGGTCAGCTACGATAGTTAGAGTTTCTTCGAACTCACCGATGTTGGAATCATGTGTGTCGATGTACAGGCCAAGACCGATATCGTCGCCGACATCGAGAACCGGCGGGTCCTTACGGAGGACCCCGTCGCCAGCGATGAGTGCGAGGTCAGCGAGCGTGTTCCCATCGTACGTACTGTAGATTTGCACAGGCTGGGTGCCTTGATTGCTCACCGAAACTAAGTCGTAAAACTCATAGACTGAGTCCACTCCAACACCTGCGGCGCCAGGGTTCTCACCATCCTCGTCTCCCGGAATCTCGAACTCAATCTGTTCCCCATTTACAAAGGATCGGCCGGTCTCTTCGCCGTCAATTCCTTTGTCTCCGATTGGTTCCATCCGGAGGAATGCGTAGTAGTCCTTGGCGACCACTATAGAGACGCTTCGCTCGGATTCAACACTGGTGAACGCGCCGGTTCCGAGAGCTGCGCTCCCAGCACCGACGAGCATCCCAGCGCCCGCGAGGAATCTACGCCGTCTCATGGATATCGAAGGGATTAGTCCTTGTTCCCGCCAGTGCGTTCGGCAATGAAGGTGAGCGTCCCGCCGTTCAGGTCCTTCGTACTGTGGCCCTTCGGGATGTAGATGCCAACATTGGAGAGAGTCTGCCCGACTGGAATTTCTACCGCTCCCCAGTAACTGGTGTCAGTGTTGTTACCGTCGTCGGGATAACTCAGTCCCGTTCCGTCAGTGTCATTCTCTTCCTGTGAGTTTTCAGCGTAGATGCCGAGGAACCCACCCTGAGACGCGATTAGGTCCGATTGAACCGTGAGCACCACGTCCTGTGAACCGTTGTTCGTGATGTCGAAGAGATTGTCGAAAATCGTCTTGGCGTTTTGGTTGATACCGGACGCGGACCCCGCCGTGTCGTTAGATTGTGTGAAATCGAGGCTGAGCGTCTCACCGTTAAGATCGCCATGGACATACTCCTCCGCGTTCGGGTAGACGTTCCCGTCAGGGTCAGTTGCTCTCTTGAAACTGAGGAAGGCGTTCGCATCGCCGGCAGTATCAATTGAGAGAGTACGATCCGCCTCGACACTCGTAAACGCTCCAGTACCCATTGCAGCTGCCCCGCCGGCAGCGACCGATCCGAGTCCGATCAAGAACTTGCGTCGTTCCATTGTCGTGTATTCACCGTGTTTCGAGTGCGACCCCGCCCGAGCACGCGTCACCGCCCGCACGACGCCTGCTCGCACCGAATCGCTTCACTCGAAGCCAACGGGAGTTGCCAGTACTGTATTGAGTCCCCTGCCGGACGGTGGGGGACCGGTTATTTTTTCGAGGTGTCGTGGCAGACTCGACCGGAGAACCAGCAGACCCGGTCTGCGAGTCGTTCAGAGCGAGCCAGCGGGCCGATAATCGGTCGTTACGCCGACCAAACTCGATTCTCACGGATGGCAAGTCGAGCTTACGCAGAGAACCTGTCGGCGCAGATATGGTCGGAGTAACACCCCTGTATCGATGGTATTCGGCCCGTAACGCGACCCTACTATTAGTAATGGTATCTGAAACGTCGTTCAGTTTTTTATAATCTCCTGTCAAAACTCCACGTGTCTCATGGGGGTTGCGAAGCAGCAGGGGGACGGGGAGACACAGCTATCCACAGCGGTCTCCGAAGACGAACTGTTCGACGTGCTGTCAAACAGGCGGCGACGATACGCCGTGCACGTCCTGAAACACGAAGGGGATGAAGACGCAGTCGACATCGGCCCGATGGCCGAGCAGATCGCCGCGTGGGAGAACGACATCGAGCTGGCGGCTGTCGGCTACACCGAGCGAAAGCGGGTGTACACCGCGCTCCAGCAGCAGCATCTCCCGATGATGGACGACGCGGGCGTCGTCGAGTTCGACAAGGACCGGGGGGTCGTCGAACCGACCGAGGCCCTGTCGGACGTTGACCTCTACCTCGACGTCGTTCGCGGGAAAGAGATACCGTGGAACGAGTACTACCTCGGCCTCTCGGCGGTGTCACTCGGGTTGACGGCCGGGGTCGGTCTCGGCGTCTGGCCGTTCGGGGTACTCCCCGAACTCGCGTGGCTGGTCGCCGTCGTCATCGCGTTCGTCTGCTCCGCGCTCGCCCATCGGTACTACGTGAGCGAACTGGCACTGGGAACGACCGAGACGCCGCCGGAACTGGACCGATGACACGACTACGGCGGGTGAGTCTCGTGCTGGCGCTCGCGGCAGCGGTCGCGCTGACGTCGGGGACGACGGGGTTCTCGGCTGTCGAGGCGGACCGGAGCGTCCAGGTGTCGGTCGTCGGTGACGACGAGGCACTGGTCGGCTACGCGACGCCGGAGTCGCTGGCCGTCGAGGACGGCGACCGGGTGACACTGCTCGAAGTCGAGAACAGGCTGGGTGCGCCGCTCCACCACGTCGCCGTCGAGGTGGCGACCGGTGGCGGTGTCACCGTCGCGGTCGACTCACGGCCCGGGGCGGTCGGTGTCGGTCAGGTCAGACGCGTCACCGCCGAGGTGACGTGCGAGGAGGCGGCGTCGGCCACCGTCGTCGTCGACGTCGAAGTCGAGAGTCACGACCTCGCCGCGGCCATCGAGGGCGACGAGGCGGAACGGTCGTTCACCGTCGATTGCGAACCCGGCGACTCGGCCCAGGGCCGTGACATCGACGACGGAGAAGACGGAGAAGGCGGGAGCAATGGCGGCGCGAACGAGACCGACGTCCACGACCCGGACCGACCATGACCGGGGCGACGACACGACTCCGGCGGTTCGTCGACGACAACGTCGCGTTGGTCGCCGTGGTGCTCGTCGGCTGTACGCTCCTGGGCGGCTGGCTCGTGTACGGCGCGTACGTGGACCAGTCGGCGACCACGCGGGTCGAACAGCGCGAAGCGTGGGCGACGACCGGCTGGTACGACCACACCGCGACGGTCACCGAAGAGAACGCGGTTTACCCGACGGGGACGACGCTCTCGAACCGTTCCGTCTACTTCGAACAGGTCTCACCGCGGCTCGACGGGCAGGCCCTGTTCTCCTATCGGGCACGAGAGCGCGGGGAGTTGGCCGGCACGATGTCGCTCGAACTCGTCTTCCGCGGCGTCGAAGACCGGTCCGGAGAGGAGTCACCGACCGTGCTCTGGGAGAAGCGCCGGCCGCTCTCGAACTACAGCTTCGACTCGCTCGCGCCGGGCGAACGGGTCCGCGTTCCGTTCACGATGAACGCCTCAGCGGTCGGTGCCCGCGCGGAGAACTACTCCGAGGCGCTGGGAAGCCCGGGCGAGCCGCGGGTCCACGTCGAGACCACCGTGACGGTGCACGGAACCGTGAACGGCGAACGGGTCGAGCGCACCCGGACGTACCGGCTGCCGGTGTCGTTCCAGAGCGAGAGCTACGCCATCCCCACCGACACCCGGCAGACGGACGAGTTCGAGGAGTCCTACCGGGTGACCGTGCCGACGGACTCCAGCGGAATCGAGAAACTGGCAGGGCCGCTGGTGCTCGGTGGCGCGGGGGGTGGGCTACTGACGCTCGCTCTCGGGCGTCGGCGCGGGGCCTTCACGGTCTCCGAGACTGCACGTGAACGACTGGACTTCGACGCCGAGCGGGCCGAGTTCGACGAGTGGATCTCACCCATCCGACTACCCGACGACGCGTTCGACCGGCCCGAGGCCGAAGCCGAGTCGTTGCAGGCGCTGGTGGACTTCGCCATCGACACCGACAACGGGGTCGTTGAGGCCCCCGACGAGGACGCGTTCTACGTCGTCCACGGCGACTACCTCTACAGCTATCGCCCCCCGGTTCGAGACGAAAGGGATTCACCAGTCCTTGCGGACGACACGGCTGTGGAAACTACGGAATCGGCAGACGACTCGGTAGACGACTCCGATTGGGAAGACCCACTGGCCCCGGCGGCAGAAGAAGAAGACGAAGACGCGGGGTTGTGGGGAGAGCCCCCGGACCAGTTGGACTGAGTCGGAACGTTCCGGGTTCAGAAGCTCAGCGGTTCCGCGTTCTCCCACGTGGGCTGGAATTCGTCGTACACCTCGGTGGCGAACTCGGGGTCTTTGAGGTCTATCATGGCGAACGTCTCGCCGGAAGACCCGAGCGGGTTCGGCACCTGGATGACGACCTCCACGTCGTCGAGGAGATTGAACGTGCCAGTCACGTCGTCACTGGTGCGGACCTCGAAGTCGGGGTCGGACGAGAGTCGCTCGCGGTAGCGACGGCCGACCTCTTCGGAGAGGGTGTCGACCACCTCACGGGTGAGCAGGACGTCTATCTTGACGCCGCGTTCGAGCGCGTCCTCTAGCTGTTCGACTATTCTGTCACCGACCTCGGTCACGTCGAACTGGGGAGTCTGGGCGGACGCGACCATGATGATGTGACGGTCGGCCGCGGTGAGCCGTTCGAGCAGGAGGTCGGTGGTCTCCTCTTGCCCGACTGCCGCGGTCCAGAACTGCTCTTCGACGGGTTCGGCGGCGTCGAGTTCGTCGGAGAGTTCGTCGACGATGTTCTCGTACTGTTCTGCCTTCTCGTCGAGTTCGCGCTTTTTGTCCTCCAGCAGGCGGTCGAGAGCGGTCGCCGGCTCGACGGCGACGTACTTCTTGGGACGGCTCGCGGTCTGGCTGCGGACCAGGTTGTACTGCTCGATACTGTTGAGCACGTCGTAGATTCGGCCCATGGGCACGTCGCTGGCCCGCGACAACTCTTTGGCGGTTGTCGGACCAGTGTTCAACAGCGCGCGGTATGCTCTCGCTTCGTACTCCGACAACCCGAGGTCCCTGAGGCTCGCCATAATAAACCTGATGAGAGTGGAGAACCATAAACACAACGGTAGTTTCCGCGAGCCCTGCTGTACTCACTCCATCGCGTCGGAAACTCGGCGGCTGAGTGTTTCGGGGTCGTGGGCGGGGTCGGCGACTGACTCCCCGCGGACGACGTAGGCAGCACCCGACTCCTCGTAGCCGGTCGCGTTCGGGACGACGACCTTCTCGTGGTCGGCCATTCGCAAGGCGGCGCGGTGGAGGTCGCTCGCAGCCTCGTCGGTGACCGCGATGACGAGCGGGTCGTACAGCAGGCGCGAGACGGCAGCGCCGTAGGCCGCGATGCGGACGCCGAATCGGTCCGCCGCGCCCGCGAAAGCCGCAAGCGCGTCGGCCGCCACGTCTCGGTAGCGGTCCTCCCCGGTGAGCAACGCGAGGTCGAGCAGGGCGTCGGCGAACTCCACGTTCCCGTCGAGCGGGCGCAGCGGGCGGTCGAGGAGTCCGAGCCCCTCGCGCGGACCGTCGACGAACGAGTCGCCGACGAGCAGCGTGTCGATGGCGTGGTCGGCGACCGCCTGAGCGGTGTCGAGGGTGTCCGCGCCGAGGACCTCCCGGGCGCGGGTGAGCGCACTCAGGACGCGGGCGTGGTCGACCAGTAGACCGGCCTCGCCTTCCACGTCGTCGGTTCGGAAGTGTGTGACGACGCCGTCCTCGACGAGTTCCTGAGTCAGGTAGTCCAGGGTGCGCTCGGCGTAGCGCCGGGCCGTCTCGTCGTCGGTGTAGGCGTGGTAGGTGAGCAGGGCATCGACCGCCAGCGCGTTCCAGTCCGCGAACGCCGTCTCGTCGACGGGCGGGGTCTCTGCGGATTCGCGGTCGCTCGGGTCTGCGGTGTAGTAGCTCGCGCCCGCGCCCGCGGCCTGGCCGCCGCCGAAGGCCTCGCCGTTCCAGAGCGTGCCCGTCAGGTAGTCGACGGTCGCCTCGGCGGGCTGGCGGTACTCCTCTTTCCCGGTGTAGAGGTAGGCGTTGGCGAACGCCCGGAGCAAGGAGGCGTTCGTGTCGAGCAGCTTCTCGTGGTGGGTGCCGCTCCAGTCCGGGTTCGCGGCGAACCGGAAGAAACCGCCCGCGTAGTCGTCGAGCAGGTTCGCGCTGACCGCGTTCAGGCTCCGGAGTGCCTGCTCGCGCTCGCGCTTCAGGGCGAACTCGATGGTCCGCGGCATGGGAAACTTCTCCGCGTTGCCCCAGCCACCGTTTCGCTCGTCGTAGCTCTCGCGGAGCTGGCCGAGCAGCTGAATCTCGATGTCCTCGGTCAGCTCGCCCGCTGGCGTGTCGTTGCCCTGGACCGACCGGGGGATGCGACCCGCCGAAGTCCCCTTCTCGTCCCACATCTGTCGCACCGAGTCGATGACCTGGCGCATGCCATCCTCGCCGAGGTAGCCCGACCCCGTCAGTACCTCGCCGTCGGGCGTGAGGAACACGTTCGACGGGAAGCCGCCCATGTTGTACCGGTCCCGGACCCGGGGATTGCGGTCCACGTCGACCCGAACCGGCACGAAGCCGTCGTTCACGTTCGCCGCGATTCGGGGTTCGTCGTACGTCTCGCGGTCCATCTCGTGACAGTGCGAACACCACGTCGCCGACAGCGAGAGCAGAATCGGTTTTCGTTCCGCTGCGGCGAGTTCGAAAGCGTCCGGTCCCCACTCGTGCCACTCGACCCGTGTCTGGGCTGCGGACTCGTCCATGTGGGGGGCTTCGGGTGCGCGAGGGTATGAACTCGGCGATGGCCACACCAGTGCGACCCAGGCAGCGATGGAAAAAGGGCTTTGACCCCTGACCCGCTATCCCCGCCCATGCGAACACTCCGGCTCATCGGGCTGTTACTCGTCATCCCGACGCTCGATGCCGCCTTGCTGTTGCTCATCACGCTCTTCGCGCCTGAGGTGACCATCGTCATCGCGGCCGCGCTGGTCGTCCTGACCGCGCTCGTCGGCATGCTGCTCGTGCGCGCAGAGGGGCGGCGCACCATCCGGAAGATACAGCGCCAGCTCGCCGAGGGGACTCCCCCCACGAACGAGGTCATGGACGGCGCGCTGCTCATCGCGGCCGGCGCGTTCTTCCTCACGCCCGGGCTCGTCACGGACTTCGTCGCCCTGCTGCTGACGATTCCCGTGACCCGCATCCCCATCCGCGCCGCACTCAAGAAGTACGTCGTCACGCCGTACCTCGACAAGCAGACCGGCGGGATGGCCTCCGGGAACGTCTGGACGTTCGGGTTCCCCCAGGGCGACTTCGAGGGTGGGAACGGCCAGATGGGTGGCTTCGGTGGGATGGGTGGCGGCTCCGGCAGCTCCGGCGGCACAAACAGCGGGAATTCCGGCGGGAGCAGCGCTGACGACACCTACAACCTCGGCGACGACTCGTACTCCATCGAGTTCGAAGACGACGAGTGAGAACCCCTGTCTAAGCTCTGCGAGAAAGAAACCCTTATACTTCCCACCGCACAACTCGGAAATGCGAACGACGGCGGGCCGATAGCTCAATCAGGTTGAGCGCCACTCTGATAAGGTGGAGGTTCTCGGTTCAAATCCGAGTCGGCCCACTACTTTTCCGCGAAACTACGAACGTAGTGAGTACGTTGAGCGGAAAGTAGAGATATGACTCGGATTTGAACCCTGGTAGTCACAGCCCGGAAGCGCAGCGTAGCGAGCATCCCGGACTGTCTACCTCTGGTTCACAATCCGAGTCGGCCCATTACTTTTCCGCGAAACTGCGACGGAGTGCGTTTCCACTGTTGCAGGAATCTACCTTCGAAAAACGAGGTGGCTGCAGGATTGGCAGCCGGTGGTGGATACCGATCCGAGTTCCGAGGGACTCGACCTGGGGGGTGAGGTCGGACCCCGGAATCACGAGCGATTCAGTTGACTCGCAACAGCCCGATTCGCGTCGATAGCCGCTCACGGGGGGTGAGGAAACGCTCATCTGGTGGTTGCGAAGTAACTGTAGGCGAAAATTAACTCGAATAATCAAAAATGTATACCCTGATATACTCGCACGGTGGATACTCCCGTCATAGACCTGAGTAGTCTCGCCATCGAAGCTGGGAAACACCGAGACAGAGAAGCGCAATAACACCGCTTTTGAGCATTTTCGAGGCACAATCGCAGAGTGTGATAAAACAGACAGATGGGAAACAGTTTTGCAACAGGACCCAGCGGAACCGGGGACGGCCCGAGGAGTCTCGACGTACCGGGGTACCCGACTGTGCCTTCGACGCATGGCGGCTCTTCGGGAGCGAGCGTCCCCGGCCAACACACTGACAACCCGAACAGTCACCCCCGACAGAACTATGCTTCTGCCAACACGAACACTGTGCAAATGGACCAGCGTGCCCAGGTGTCCGTCGGTGTCATCTTCATGTTCGTGGCGATGGTCGCCGTCGCGGCAATCGCCGGGGGCGTGTTGCTGGGCGGGGCCGACCAGCTCGGCCAGCAGGCCCAGAACGAGACCTCGAGGGCGTTCGAGGACATCTCCGGGGGCGTCCTGGTCGTGAACGAGGTCGGCCGGGTGAACGCATCGGACGGGAGCGTCGGGTACGCCCGGCTGACGGTGAAACTCGGGCCGGGGATGAACACGACCAACCTGTCGAACGCGACCATCCACTACGCGGACGACGAAGTGAACCGGACGCTGAACTTCACCGCGAGCGGCGCGAACGCGACGAACTTCTCGGTCGTCAGTCCCATCGACCACGACGGCTCCGCGCCGGAACTGAACGACGAGACCGACGTGTTCCACGTCTTCGTCGCGGTCGAGGACGTCCGGGCAGGGAGTGCGGAGGGTGCTGCCGGTATCGGAGCCGGCGACAGGGCCGTGTTGACCATCACGACGGAGCGGGGCATCCAGACGCGGGCCGTCTTGACCCCGCCGCTGTCGCTGGACGACGAGGAGTGGACGCCGCTGTAGGGCGGACTCTCTCTGTGACTCACAGCAACTGACCGACGAGTCCCGACTACGCGTCCCCTGAGCCGAACCCGGCGAACGCCTCCGCGAGCCGCTCGTCCTCGATGGTCTCGACGCCGACGTGGAGCGGGGAGACGCTGGTGACGTGGTCGGCGCAGGCCCCGAGGTCAGTGTCGGGGTCGGGTGCTGGGGCGTCGCGGTCGGGGTCGACCGGGTCGTAGAAGCGGTTGTCGAAGGTGAGTTCGCGGTCGCCCTCACCCTCGACGACCCGGCGGTCGAAGCCGCGGGCGGGCCGGGTGAGGCGGAGTTCGTCGCCGCGAGAGCGCTCGGTTGGGACGGTGACGTTGAAATACCAGTCGGGGCCGAGCCAGTCCACGGCGTGGAGACGGTCGACGAGGAAGCGGGTGACGCGGACGGCCTCGTCGAAGTCGGCAGCCGAGGGGTCGTCGAGCATGCCACGCTCCGGGTCGTACGCGGAGACGGCGATGCCCGGAATCCCCAGAAAGGCAGCCTCCATGGCGGCGCTGACGGTACCCGACTGGCTGAGCTTGTGGGCACCGATGTTCGGACCGGGGTTGCAGCCAGCGACGACGAGGTCGGGTGCCTGCTGGCTCTGGTAGCGACCGACCGCCACGCAGTCGACGGGAGTGCCGTCGAGGGCAGTCCCACGTTCGTGGTCGTGCGCCTCGACGGAGTAGGACTTCCGGCGGCCCGCACCGCTCTGGTCCTCGGTCGGGGCGACGACCGTCACGTCCACCACGTCCCGGAGCCCGTCGTGGAGCGCGTGGAGGCCGACCGCGTCGATTCCGTCGTCGTTCGTGAGCAACACCCGTGGCCGTGCCATCGTCGAGGAGTGTGACCTCGAACGGGACAACTGTATCGGTCGGGGGATGGGCCGCTCGCGGCGCTGTGAACTCGGTCAGCAGCGGCTGTCGACCCACGCCTGGCGACTGGACTGGCTACGGCAGGGAGGACGGTGTCGCCACTACCAGTCGAGGCGTTCGACGCTGTACCCGCCACACTCCGGACAGACGTGGTGCTGGATGGGAAAGTCCGTCTTACACGAACGACAGACGTAGGATTCCGTCTCTTCTCCTGTCAGGCCGAGTCGCACACGGAGGCCTCGCCTGACGCGGTCGAGCGGGGACATATACGATTCGAGACGAACAGCCCCGATATAATTTTTGGGGCTAGACGGCCTGTACCAACCACTTTCACTTTCACCGCGCTTGGCTCGGTGTTTTGTACCCGTGCCACGAACTGGCACCCATGGACGACGAAGTACAGGACGCGCTGGACGCTGCCCGACTCGCCGTCGCCAGTGACGACTACGACGCGCTGGAGCGGGCAGGTCTCGAGTTGCTCGGGCTGGCCCGCCGGCGACGACGAGAGATACGCCGCGCCGACTAGCGACAGCAGTATCCATTCCAGCGGTGCCGGTCTCTCACAGCGGCCGTCCAGTGGAGGACGGATCGGTCAGGTGAGGCCACCGCGCGTTCCGAGCGTCACCGTCCGTTCGACGAACTCGCCGTCCCGGAGGAGCCTCGCCGTCACGGTATCACCGGGGCGTTTCTCGAGAGCGAGATAGGTCGCGTACGCCTGTTGTGTCGGAATCGGCGTCCCGTCGAGTGCGACCAGTACGTCGCCACCGACGGGAACCCGAACCCCGCCGACGCTGGTCGTTCCCGTCGCCGGCCGGAGGAGGTCCGACGATGGGCCACCCTCGGCGACGGTGACTATCATGACGCCAGAAACACCATCGAGGTCGTTCACCCTGGCGACGGTCGGCGTGACGTTCGTCATCCCGATTCCCATCGCGGCGTGGCCGTACTCGCCGCGCTCGATGAGTGTCGGGACGACCCGTCGTATCATCGCCGCCGAGATGGCGAACGCGAGGTTCTCGCCGCCGCCAGCGTTGACACATCCGACGACGACCCCGTCGAGTCGAAGCAACGGCCCGCCGGAGTTACCGGGGTTCACCGCCACGTCGGTCTGGATCGTGTCCGCGATCTGGACGCCGTTGATGTTGGGGAGCAACCGGTTCACGCCCGAGACGATACCTTCCGACATCGACCCTTCGAGGCCGTACGGGTTCCCGATGGCGACGACGCGCCTGCCGACGCGCGGGTCGCTCTCCATCACCTGGAGGGGGGTGGCCGAGTCCGGTTTGCTCGTGACCTCCAGCACCGCGAGGTCGCTGAACCGGTCGGTTCCGACGACCGTTGCCTCCTCCCACGTGCCGTCGTGGAACTGGACCTCGACCGCTTCTGCGTCTTCGACGACGTGGTGGTTCGTGACGATGTGGCTTCCGTCGTACACCCAGCCCGACCCCTGGCTCTGCCCCGACGGGAGGAACGCCTGGACGAGGACGACGGATTGGATTGCCTCCTCGTACACGTCGACGTAGCTGGCTCCCTCGACTGCCCCTGTCGTCGAGGGTGCGTCCTCGGTCCGGGTCTCCGTCTCGTCGACTCCCTGTTCGCCGACACGTGAGCCGGGGCAGCCGGCGAGGACGACGCTGGCAGCGGTTCCTGCACCCGCCAGGAACCGTCGGCGACTGACCTGTTTCATGTCCTCAACTTCGACGCCGAGCCCGTTAAGTCACGCCCCAACGGGTCCGCCAGCGGAGCGAATGTAGCCACCTTCGGCCCTTTTTTACCGGGATAGAAGGTATCTCTAAACATGGCACGGAGTGAAGGGTCTGGCACGGACCCCGCGGCGGACAGACGGAGCTCCTTCGACTACCGGAGCGACGAGGTAGCCGAGACACCGTTACAGGAAGCACTCGACGGCCGCATCGATGGGGAGGTGCGGTTCGACACGTACTCCAGACAGCTGTACGCGACCGACGCGAGTATCTACGAGAAGACGCCCATCGGCGTGGTGTTCCCGAAGTCGACCGACGACGTGGCTGCCGTCGTGTCACACTGCGCCGAGGAGGGCGTCCCGGTCCTGCCACGGGGCGGTGGGACCTCCCTCGCCGGCCAGACGGTGAACGAGGCGGTCGTCCTCGACTTCTCGCGCTACATGGACGGCGTGGTGTCGGTCGACCCCGACGGGCGGACCGCACGCGCTCAGCCCGGCGTGAAGTTGGGTCGGCTGAACAGCGAACTCGCCGAGCACGACCTGAAGTTCGCGCCGGACCCGGCGTGGGGCGACAAGTCGGTGCTCGGGGGTGCCATCGGCAACAACTCGACCGGCGCGCACTCGCTGAAGTACGGCAAGACCGACGCCTACGTCGAATCGTGCGAGGTCGTCCTCGCTGACGGGACCGTGGCGACGTTCGAGGACGTGCCCGTCGAGAACCTCGACGAGTACGCAGATTCCGACGGTACCCTCGAAGAACGAATCTACGCCGAAGTCCAGCGCGTGCTGGACGAGGAGGCCGACGAGATTCGTGAGAAGTTCCCCAAACTGAAGCGCAACGTCTCGGGGTACAACCTGAACTACCTGCTCGACCAGGTCGAAGAAGAAGGCGTGGTCAACCTCTCGAAACTGCTGGCCGGGAGCGAAGGCACGCTGGCGGTCGTCACCGAGGCCGAGGTCTCGCTCGAACCCGTCCCCGAGACGACGGCACTGACCATGCTGTGTTACGACGACCTCGTCGCCGCGATGGACGACCTGCCGGCCATCCTCGAACACGACGCGGCCGCGGTCGAACTCGTCGACGACGTGTTGCTCGACCTCGCCCGCGAGCGTCCCGAGTTCGAGCAGGTCGCCGACCAGTTGCCCGCGGGGACCGAAGCGACCCTGCTCGTGGAGTTCTACGCCGCCGACGAGGACCACGGCCGTGAGCAGGTCGCGACCCTCCTCGCCGACCGCCTGCCGGACTACGAACCCGAGGGCGAGCCGACGACGGGGAGCGAGAGCGACGAGGCGACCGACGGCGGCGCGGCCGTCAGCGTCGACCAGCCCGCCCGGGCGTTCGACGCGCTGGAGGCCTACGACCCAGAGCAGATGGCGAAGATATGGAAGCTCCGCAAGTCCGGTCTCCCGATACTGCTCTCTCGTACCGGTGACGAGAAGCACATCGCGTTCATCGAGGACACCGCCATCCCGCCGGAGAACCTCGGTGCCTACGTCTCTGACTTCCAGGACATCCTCGACGAGCACGACACGTTCGCCAGCTTCTACGCCCACGCCGGGCCGGGCGTGCTCCACATCCGCCCGCTCGTGAACACGAAGACGGTCGAGGGCGTCCAGACGATGTACGACATCGCCGACGAGGTGACCGACCTCGTCGTCAAGTACGACGGGTCGGTCTCGGGCGAACACGGCGACGGCCGCGCCCGCACCGAGTGGAACAAGAAACTCTACGGCGACCACCTCTGGAACGTCTTCCGGGACCTCAAGAGTGCGTTCGACCCGGACTGGCTGTTGAACCCGGGGCAGGTCTGTGGCGACGTGGACATGACCGAAGACCTGCGTTCGGGTCCCGACTACGAGTTCGACCTCGGCTTCGACCCCGAACTCAACTGGGACAACGAGAACGGGATGCAGGGCATGGTCGAACTGTGTCACGGCTGTGGTGGCTGCCGGGGCGACCAGGACACCACCGGTGGCGTGATGTGCCCGACCTACCGCGCCTCGGGCGAAGAGATTACGGCCACCCGCGGCCGGGCGAACATGCTCCGGCAGGCGATGAGCGGCGACTTGAGCCAGGAAGAGCAGTTCTCCGAGGAGTTCAAACACGAGGTGCTGGACCTCTGTATCGGCTGCAAGGGCTGTAAGAACGACTGTCCGAGCGGGGTCGACCTCGCCAAGCTCAAAGTCGAGGTCGAACACGAACGCCAGCAGCGCGAGGGCGTCCCGCTCCGGAATCGCATCTTCGCGAACATCCACGAGCTGTCGAAACTCGGGAGCATGACCGCCCCCATCGCGAACTGGATGGCAGACTTCGGCCCGGCCCGCAAGCTCGGCGAGAAACTGGTCGGCATCTCCGCCGACCGCACCCTGCCGACGTTCCATCGCGAGACGTTCCGCGACTGGTTCGAGAAGCGCGGCGGCTCTACGGTGCCGAAGTCCAGTGCGACCCGGACGGTCCTGCTGTTCCCGGACACCCACACCAACTTCAACGACCCCGAATCGGGGAAGGCCGCGGTCCGGGTACTCGAAGCCGCCGGTGTCCACGTCGACGTGCCGGACCTCGGCGACACCGGCCGCCCGGCGCACTCGAAGGGCGTCCTCGACAGGGCACAGGAGGCCGCCCGCGAGAACGTCGCCTCGCTCGCCCCGAAAGTCCGCGACGGCTGGGACGTGGTGCTGGTCGAACCCTCGAACGCCGTGATGTTCCAGACCGACTACCTCGACCTGCTCTCGGGCGACTCCGTCGAACAGGTCGCCGAGAACACGTACGGCGTCTGTGAGTACATCGATTCGTTCGGCCTCGACGAGAACGTCGACTTCGTGGCCCCCGACGAGTCCCTGGCCTACCACGGCCACTGTCACCAGAAGGCCACGCAGAAGGACCACCACGCGGTCGGCGTCCTCCGCCGGGCAGGGTACGCGGTCGACCCACTGGACTCCACCTGCTGTGGGATGGCCGGCAGTTTCGGCTACGAGGCCGAACACCGCGGGATGACGGAAGCCATCGCGAACATCCTCTACGACCAGATCGACGCCAGCGAGGCCGACCGGGTCGTCGCCCCCGGCGCGTCCTGCCGGACCCAGCTCGAAGACCGCGACACGCTTGGCGACGCGGCCGAGAGCGAGGAGCCACCGACGCCCATCCAGCTGGTCGAGCGAGCACTGGCCTGAGCTACCGAACCGAGAGGACCGGAGACAGCGGGCAGAGCGGACCGACCTACCGGTCCACGAGGAACCGCCGCAGGCTCTCTTTCGGGCTGAACCCGACACCCTCGACGACCTCGACGCGGAACCCCTTCTCCGCACCGAGGTCGGTGAGCACGTCTCGAAGCGCCGCGACCTCGACCGGCGCGTGGATGCGGTAGCCGTAGGGCGGCCCCTCGCCGGTGTCGATGGCGAGTTTGGGCCGGCCGAAGCGGCCACCATCGTAGAGCCGCACGACCTCGACCGCATCGTACGGGAGCGAGACCCGCCGCTCTGACTCGTCGAGGACCGCCACCGGTCCCTTCTGGGCACACAGCTGTGCCATCTCCGCGGCGCGCTTGCGGTGGCCACCCGTGACCAGCCCGAACATGGGCGTCACGGTCGCGTACTCCCCGATTTCGAGATTCTCGTCGGTGAACAGCACGTCCGCGATTCGAAGGGGTGTCGTCCCGGTCATGCAGTGGTGGACGTGCACGTGGACGGTCGTCATCGGGGCTCACCCGCGACCGACCGGCGAAGGACGAGGGCACCACCGACGACGAACAGCGCGCCTGCGACCTGATTCCCCGAGAGGACAGCGTAGCCGCCCGCCCCCATCCCGGCGAGGCCAGCCAGGAAGAGCAGCCGGGAAGCAGTCGTCCGCAGGCCGGTCGCACCCTCGGCGACGTAGGACTCGGCGGCGTAGGTCAGGACCATCGTCGCGAGCGCGATAGCGACGAGGACCGAGCGAAGCGGGTCGGCGAAGTTCCGGGCGAGGACGACGGTGACGAGACCGGCGAGGTACAGTCCCAGTCGAGCCCGGGTGAACGTCCGGGCGACCCGGGCCAGTCGACCCGATGCTGTCGCTGCCATCGTCACGAGAACAGTCCGTCCGCCTCCTCGGCCTCGGAGACGGTCTCCTCTGCTCGCCACTTCGCCTTTGCCGACGCAGACATCACGTACACCTGGGTGATGGCGAGCACGACGAACAGCGCCAGCCCGCCGGGGGCGCTGCCGGTGACGCCGATAGTCACCCGGAAGGCGTCGAGTCCGAGCAACTGCTCGAAGGTGTTGCCCACGAGCAACACCGAGAAGTACCCGAAGAAGGCGGTCGCCCACCACATCGCGACGATGCGGGGCCACCCCGGCTGGGTGTGTTCGGGCAACCGTCGCGTGTTGATGAGCAGCGTGAGCGCGGTGTAAGGCCACATCATCGCACCGGACATCGCGGCCGCCGTCAGCAGGAGTCCGAAGGGCTGTTCGATGGGTATCGGGAGCGTGAGGATGAGGATACCCCAGCCAGCGAACGCGGTGAGCAGGTACCAGAAGATGCGCGGGAGGCTCCACCCCCGTTCCCGACCGACCGCCTCGTAGATGACGTCCGCACTGTTCCGGACCACCGACTCGACGATAGCGTACTCGGTCGTAAACAGTGCGAGAAAGAGCACACCGTACAGGAGCGCCCCGGCGAGCGGCGAGAGGTCCGGTGCGACGCCGGTCAACCACATCTCGACACCGCCCGCGTCGGTCGCCGTGACGTAGGTCGCCGCGATGGCCATCATGGCCGTCGCCGTCACCAGTACGCCGAGGACGAACGTCACGAGGTGTTCGAGCTGGGCGAGTCGCCACCAGCCGCGCCACCGACGCATGTTCTCGACGCTCGGGGCGAACGAGAAGCCGTCGCGGTGGATGACCTCCGGTTCGTCACCGACGATGGGGTTCAACACGCGGCCCTGGTAGCGCCCCATGCCGTAGCCCTTCTCTCGAATCCAGAGCGACTGGGAGAGGTTGAGATATCCTCCCGCGCCCGCGTACGCGAGCCCGCCGAGGAACACCGCGACGTCCTCGTCGCCGGGGAGCGTCCCGATGCTCAGCGCCCCCACCGGGATGTTGGCCAGTTCGCCCGGGTCGCCGACCAGGACGAACAGCGCGAGCGCACACAGTGCCGAGGAGGCGACCAGCACTGCGGTGACGCGTTCGACCACGTTGTACATCAGCGGTGTGAGCTGGTAGGAACCCCAGATGAGCATCATCAACAGGATGCCGTAGGCCTTCCAGCCGAGGAACTCGTGGCCGAACAGGGTGAACGTCGACTCGATGCCGAGGCCGGTCGCGCCGACCTTCGCGGCCGTGGCGGCCCACCCCGGCCAGCCGAAGCTGACGAACCCCAGCACCAGAAAGAGGACGGGCCAGCCCCGGTGGACGCGCTCGAACGCCCGGAAGATGCTCTCACCGGTCGCGAGCGTCCAGCGCTGTATCTCGGTGTTGATGACGAAGTGGGTGAGGACGCCGACCCAGAACGCCCAGTAGACGCTCCAGCCGTTCTGGGCGACGAGCAGCGGCCAGAAGATGGTCTCCCCGCTCCCGAGTGACGCGCCGAGCATGATGGCACTCGGACCGAGGACGTGCGTGAGTTTGGGGACGCGTGGCAAGTCGACCACGCGATAGGCGTCGCCCTCGCCGCGCTCGGGGTGTTCCTCGTCCTCGGGGGCGATTTCGAGGTTGTCGTAGGCGGTCGGCGCGTAGGCGGAGGCCCGGTACTCACGGCCCTCCTCGGGAGACGCGTAGACGTCCAACTCGTCGGGCTCTCCGGCCTCCTCGACAACCGACTGTTGGTCACCGTCTATCGCCATGTCCGATGTGTACCCCACCGATGCCGTGTCCCACTACTGAGCGAGTCACCTGATACCACGCGTCGTGTCTATCCAGTAGACTGCATGCCGACGGTTTATATCTATCCGTCGGTTGCCGTGAACCCGGCGACGCGACCGGGATGTGGCCGTCATCCACCAAGGAAGTGCCAGATGTGCCCGCGTTCTTCCGGCGGGTCGACCCCCGGAAGCTGTTTGAGCGCGGGCTGGATGGCGTTCCACCAGCCGTCCGCGGTCTGGAACTCCGCCGGGTGCTCGGGGAAGACGTCCTGCAGGAAGTCGCCCTTCTTCGCGCTCGGGTTCTCGATGAGGTAGTCGTATGCGGCCAACACGGCGTCGCGGCGGGCCCGCGCGGTGCTCCCCGTCCCGGGGATGTCGACCTCGGAGACGGCGCGCTGGACCGAGGCGGGGTACTCCGCGAGCCGTTCGTCGACCGCGGCCGGTCGTCGGTCGTCCGCGCCCGCACGCGTGATAGATTCTCTAGAATCTGTCCGCTCGGTCGCTTCGGGGGTCTCGACCACCAGCGGTCGCCACCACACACGACCACGAGCGCCGACCTTGCGCGTCTCGAGGTCGCCGCGTTCGACGAGGTCGTTGAGCTTGTTGTGGACGGTTCGACGCGAACAGTCGAGCTCTTCGAGGACGTCGCTCGCCGTGAGTGGACGTGCCCGGTCGTCCTGCTGTTCGAACACGGCGAGTGCGGCATCGAGCGGGATGCGGTCGGAGAACTGGCCGTCGTCGTTACGGTCGCGGTCCCGCGCGCCACGCTCGGTCGCCATGTGATACCGTGTGTCACCACCCCGTATAAGCCTTTACACACGAGTGAATTTCCAGTGCAGTCGTGTGAATCCGTCGATACACACGAATGAAGTGGTTTCGTGACACCTGTCCACACGTGACAATCGGTCGTTTTCTGCGACAATCGACTCGGTAACAACTGCCAGAATCGCCCGACTCGACCGCTTCAGTCGTGTGAACAACCTGTACAGTCGACTGTATCACCTCACCAGCCCGGTCGCTCCGCGTGCGATGAACTAGAGCAATGGTCACAGAACATATAAAACCAAGAGAAAACGAACCCAATTCTGGTATTACAGACCCCAAGAGTGCTGAAATTCTGCCCTTCTACCCCTCCTAAAACAATAAAAGGAATGACTACTTGGGAAATCTATTTATACCTCTATTCGTATGCTTGTTCCATGCCAGGACACGGCAACAACAGTGGTAGCACGGTGCACAGACGGCGGTACCTGCAGGCACTCGGTACCGGGGCGGTCGCGGCGTTCGCCGGCTGCGCAGACACCAGCGACTCCGGCACCAGCGGGGGCGGCGGTAATGGCGGTGGTGGCGGCGGTGGCGGCGACAGCACCGACGGTGGCACGCAGGGTGGGACCAAGTCCGGCGGCGAGAACATGGCGTTCAAGGTGGGTGTGATCACCTCGCAGTCCGGCTCGTACTCGTTCCTCGGGAAGGGCGAGGTCCAGGGTGCGAAGCTCGCGAAGGCGGACCTCGAAGACGAGTTCGGCGTCGACATCGAGCTCGTCACCGCGGACACCGAGACCGACCCGGGGACCGGCCTCGAACGCATGAAGCGCCTGGTCAACGAGGACCAGGTCGACTTCACGCTCGGCGGGGTCTCCTCGTCGGTCGCTATCAAGATGGGGAACTGGGCCTCCGACAACGGCGTCGCCTACATGGCAGCCGGGTCGCACTCCGACGCGACCACGGGCGGGAAGTGCGCCGCGAACATGTTCCGGCCGACGTGTTCGAACTCGATGCTGGCGAACGCGCTCGGGACCCAGATGGCGGACTACGCCGACTCGTGGTTCGTCATGTTCGCCGACTACACGTGGGGCCAGACCGGCGCGAAGGCCATCAAGAGCGCCCTGAAGGCCAACGGCGCGGAGATAAAGGGTGAGGTCGGCACGCCGTTCCCCTCGCAGGACTACACGCAGTACCTGAACGAGGCGGCGAACTCCGGCGCAGACGGCCTCGCGGTCGTCATCGCCGGCACCGACCAGCGCATCGTCACGAAGCAGTTCCTCAACAAGGGTCTGGACTCCGAGATGAAGATGGCCGGGCCGCTGTTCGAGGAATCCGTCTTCTGGGGCATCGGCAAAGAAGCCGCCGCGGCGGCAGGCCTCTGGGCGACGCCCTGGGCCGCGTCCTCGCCGGCGACCGACCTCGGTGAGAGCGTCAAGCAGCGCGTCGCCAGCGAGTTCGGTGCGTCGCCGTTCTCCCGGCACTTCATGGGTTACACGTCGATGGACCAGCTCACGCGGGCGGCCATCCGCGCCGGCTCGAAGGACGCCGCGGACATCCGGAGCGAACTCGAGGGCCACGAACTCGAACACAAGCTCAAGGAGGGCAAGATGTACTTCCGGGCCGACGACCACCAGCTCATCCAGCCGGTGTCGACGGTCAAGGCGATGGAGAAGTCGAACATGCAGGACGACCCCTACAAGAGCTGGTTCGAGCACACCAGCAAGGTGCCCGGCGACGAGGTCGCACGCAAGGCCAGCGAGACGGGTTGCAGCCTGTAACGTCGCCGTATCGCCGCCAATCACACTCTCTTCACAGGATACGTAGGAATGACCGAAACACCACAATCAGGTGCCGTCGAACGTCTCAGGGAAGAGGCAGCCGCCTCACCCCGGCTCGCCGCGACCGCGGCCGTGCTGGTGGTCCTCCTCGCCATCGCGTTCGTGACCAACCCCGGCCTGTTCGTCGACCAGGCCATCAGCGGCCTCGTCTACGGGATGATACTCGTCCTCATCGCGCTGGGACTGTCGCTCATCCTCGGGCTGATGAACGTCGTGAACTTCGCTCACGGGGCGCTGTTCATGCTCGGGGCCTACCTCGCCTACCAGCTCGTCGCCGTGATGAACCTCCCGTTCTTCGCGGCGCTCGTCGTCGCCCCGCTGCTGGTCGGCGTCGTCGGCGCGGCCATCGAACTGCTCGCGCTTCGCCGGCTGTACGGGCAAGAGCCCATCGTCGGCCTGCTGGCGACGTTCGGCCTGACGCTCATGCTCCAGGAGTGGATTCGCTACCAGTGGGGGTCGACCCCGCTGTCGTTCGACATCCCGGCGTCGCTCTCGACGACGACGAACCTCGGCGTCACGAGCGTCAGCACGTTCCGGCTGTTCACGGTCGCCATCTCGACGGTCGCCATCGTGTTCGTCTACTACCTCGTGACGAACACCGACTTCGGACTGACCGTCCGGGCGGGCGTGCAAGACGCCGAGATGACCGAGATACTGGGGGCGAACCTGCCCATCAGGTTCACCGCGACGTTCGTCCTCGGGGCGAGCATCGCCGGTCTCGGGGGCGTGTTGCGAGGGGCGGAGGTCGGCCTCCAGCCCGATATGGGCATCTCGTTCATCATCATGACGTTCATCGTCGTGGTCGTCGGCGGCGTCGGCTCCATCTTCGGGAGCGTCGTCGCCGGGTTGCTCATCGGCTGGGCCATCCTGCTCACCAAGCCCGTCCTCAAGGGCCTGAGTGAAGTGACCCAGCCCGTCGTCCAGCCGATGGTCGACGCGGCCGGGCTCGGGATGACCCTCGGCCCGGAGTGGCTCGTCATCCCGAGCGTCGGTGGCCTCGTCCCCTTCGTCGTGATGATAGTCGTGTTGCTCGCCAGACCGCGCGGCCTGTTCGGCACGGAGGGGTTCCTCGAATGAGCGACGACACCGCAGACGTCGCCCGCGACGGCGACGGCTACGGCACCGGCATGGGCGACCTCACCGGGAAGGGACTCCTCTGGGAGTTCCGCATCCCGCTCGCCCTCGTCGTGCTCGTGTTCGTCCTCCGGCCGGTCGTCGCCCACGAGTGGGTGCTCGGCTACGAGAACATCGCGACGACCATCCTCATCTGGATGATATTCGTCGCCGGGTTCAACCTGCTGCTCGGGTTCACCGGTGTGCTGTCGTTCGGGCACGCGATGTTCCTCGGCATCGGGATGTACTCGGCCGCAATCGGCCTCTCGAAGTTCGGCGTCCCGTGGTTCCTCGGAACTGCCATCGGCATCGTCGTCACGGGCGCGGTCGCCTTCGGCATCGGGAAGGTAATCGCCGAGAAGGGCGAGATATACTTCGCGATGCTCACCATCGCGTTCGGGGAGGCGTTCTACTACGTCGTCAACCAGAACCCCGGCGGGCTCACGGAGGGCTCGGACGGCATCTCCAGTGACACGCTCCCGGCGTGGATTCTCGCGGACCGTGGCGACAAGTTCGTCTCGTTCGTCGGCATCCCCGACTTCGACTGGTACTGGCTCGTCGCGTTGTTCTTCGTCGTGGCGACCGTCGGCCTCTGGCAACTGCTTCGCTCGCCGTTCGGCCGGACGCTCCGGGCGGTCCGGGAGAACGAGGACCTCGCACGCGCGATGGGAATCGACACGACCCGGTACAAGGTGTACGCGTTCACCATCTCGGCGCTGTTCGCCTCGCTGGCGGGGTCGCTACTCGAGATAAACGACCAGGGCGCGGTGCTGGAGACGTTCCACTGGACGACCTCCGGCGACGCCGTCCTGATGTCGGTGCTCGGCGGCATGAACTACTTCGCCGGCCCGTTCGCGGGTGTCTTCGTCTGGCTGTCCAGCGAGGACTACCTGACCGACTTCGAGCTACTCCACCTCCCCCTGTCGGAGTTCGCGCTCGTCAGCCTGAACGTCGAACCGTACATGGAGCACTGGAAGTTCCTGCTCGGCCTGCTGTTCGTGCTCATCATCCTCTCCTCGCCCCGCGAGGGACTGTGGGGTGGCCTGAAGGGCGCGGGCAGCCGGGTCTCGAGCCGTCTCACCGGAGGTGACACCGAATGAGTTCCGAACCACGAGCGACGACCGAATCGACCGTCGACCAGTCCGACACCATCGCCCTGCGAACCGAGAACCTGACGAAGGCGTTCGGGGAGCTGTACGCCAACGAGGACGTCTCGCTGGCCATCCCCGAGGGCGAACTACGCGCCATCATCGGCCCCAACGGGGCCGGGAAGACGACCTTCTTCAACCAGGTCATGGGCGTGCTCGAACCGACGAGCGGGTCGGTGACGCTCTACGGCGAGGACATCACGGGCCTGCCGGAGCATCGCCGCGCCCACGTCGGCATCGCCCGGTCGTTCCAGTCGAACCAGCTGTTCACGGACGCGACCGTCCTGGAGAACGTTCGCATCGTCGTCCAGACGGCCGAGGCAGGCGAGTTCAGCCTCGACCTGCTCGGCCGCGGACAGTCGGTCGGCCGCGAGGAGGCCATCACCATCCTGCGTCGACTCGGCCTCGACCACGTCGCGGACACCACGGCGAAGAACCTGAGCCACGGCGACCAGCGCCTGCTCGGCATCGCCATGGCGCTCGCGACCGACCCCGAGGTGTTGCTGCTGGACGAACCCACCTCGGGGATGAGTCCGAGTGCGACCACCGAGACGGCCGCACTCATCGAGGACATCCACGACGAGTTCGACCTCACGATGCTGCTCATCGAACACGACATGGACGTCGTCCTCTCCATCAGTGACAAAGTGACCGTCCTGAACCGTGGGGAAGAACTCGCAACCGGCACCCCTGCCGAGATTCAGGAGAACCAGGCCGTCCAGGACGCCTACCTCGGTGGCGTCCGGGAGGAACTATGAGCGCGGATAGCCCCGGCCAGTCGGCCGACGCCACCGGGCGTCGCCCCGGCGAGGACCCGCTCCTGGCCATCGACTCGCTGGAAGCCGGCTACGAGACCGGGCAGGTGCTGTTCGGTGTCGACATGGAGGTGTACGAGGGCGAGCGCGTCTCGTTGCTCGGCCGAAACGGGGCCGGCAAGACCACGACGATGCGCTCGGTCATCGGGACCGAGGTGCCCGACGTCCGCTCGGGCTCCATCCGGTTCGCCGGCGAGGAACTCGTCGGAAAGGCCCCCTACGAGGTCGCCGCGAGCGGCGTGAGCCTCGTCCCGGAGGACCGTCGGTGCTTCCCGGCACTCAGCGTCGAGGAGAACGTCCAGATGGCGATCAACCACGCGCCGAATCCACGGGGCCGTGACGAGATACTCTCGTCGTTCCCCGAACTCGAAGACATGCGGACCAAGCACGCCCGGAACATGAGCGGCGGTGAGCAACAGATGCTCGCCATCGCCCGGGCGCTCGCCTCGAACCCACAGTTGATGCTGCTCGACGAACCGTCGGAGGGGCTCGCCCCCTACATCGTCCGTCGCATCGAGGACATCATCGAGAACATCAACGAAGAAGAAGGGATCACGGTCCTGTTCGTCGAACAGAACGTCGGGATGGCGATGGCGGTCGCGGACCGCCACTACATCCTGGACGAGGGCCACATCGTCGAGGAGGTGACGACGGACGAACTGCGTGAGGACGAAGACCTTCGGCAGCGCTATCTCGGCGTCTGACCGGGACCCGGTCACTCAGTCATCCCACTGCGTCCACACCGTTTCGTGCTCGGCCTCGGACCCCCGTCGTTTCTGATTATTGATTTGTCATGTTTTCAGTGACATTTTTACTGTTTGACGTGGTAGTCGTTGACGGACGCACGTCACACGCTCCATGGTAACGGAACGCGTGCGTCCATCCCCGTCTCGACCAGCCCCGGCACCCCGTCGCGTTCTCCCGCCACCCGAAACCGTGAGTTTCACGCACTCCCAGCCGTACGTCCGTGTATGGGAGAACAATCGACGGCCACCGGCACCCGGGAAGAGACGGTGCTGGCCGGACTGACAATCGCGTTCGGTGTCATCGTCCCCGGCATCCTGAAGTACCTGCTGACTGCGGCCGGGTACCCGTTCGTCGGGACGCTCGCGTGGGCGTGCGGGTTCGGCTGTGTCGCACTGGCCTTCTGGTTCCGGTGGATTCGGCCACTCGATATCACCGGTCCGGAGTAGCCGCGTTTCGTTAGCATTAAGGCCGCTTCATCGGGAGTATCGAACAAGGATGACCGCGCTCCCACTGCAGATAATCGACAACTTCTTGCTCAACTATCACGTCGGGCATGCGCTCCTCGCAGCGTTAGTTCTCTCGGTCCTCGGGGCGCTGCCGCTGAAATCGATGCGGATAGTTGGCATCAACCTCGTCCTGTTCGGTGCGATCTTCGTCTTGACCCCGGCGAGTCTCGCACCCATCGAGTACACGTACCTCGGCCTCGGCCTCCTCATCGTCGGGCCGATGGTACTCGTCAGTGCGCGACAGTAAGACACCACCCGTGTTCAGACGAGGATCACCGACCCCGTTCCAGGGGCAGTGAGAATCGGCACCGTTCTCAAACCAGTTCGTCGTACTGCGCGCCCGTCTGTTTCAACGTCGCCGTCGAGTAGAGCCGTTCGTGGTCGAACGGCAGGTACTCCGCGGCGAGTTCGTCCACCTTCTCGTCGACCGCTTCTGCCTCACGCCCGTGAATCATCGTGAACAGGTTGTACGGCCAGTCCTGTTCGGGGCGGCGCGGCCGGTGGTAACACAGCGTGACGTAGGGGAGTTCCCCGACAGCCAGTCCTCGCTCGTCGAGGTCGTCGTCGGGCACGTCCCAGACGACCATGCAGTTGTTCGAGAACCCGGTGACGACGTGGTTGACGATACAGCCGATGCGCTTGATGCAGCCGTTCGCCTGCAGGCGCTCGATGGCCGCGAGCACGTCGTCGACTTCGGCATCGAGGTCGGCCGCGAGGTCGCGGTAGGGCGTCTGCGAGAGCGGGAAGCCGTCCTGGATGGCGAGCAGGAGGTCGCCCTCGAAGGGGGTGAGGTCGCCCGTCGCGTTCTCGGAGATGCGGGTCGCCGAGACGTCGGTCGACTCCAGACTCTCGCGGGCGAACCTGTCTGAGTTCACGACCGGGAACTCGAGGTCGATGTAGTAGTCGGTGAGCATCGGGAGGTTCAGGACCGGACAGCCGGTCGCTTCCTCGATTTCGGACAGGATGCGGTCGCGGGTCTCCCGGGAGCCGGCGGTCACGACGAACCACATGTTCCACTCGTGCTCGCGACGGTAGTTGTGGTTCACCTGTCGGTAGCCGTTGATGACCTCGGCGACCTCGTCGAATCGGCCCTCGGGTGCTTTCACGGCGGCCAGGGTCGAGGAACCGATGACTGGCGGGTTCAACACGGGCCCGAACCGGCGGAAGACGCCGTCCTCGCGGAGACGCACCACGCGCTCGAACGCCTCGGTCGCGGTGACGCCGAGGTCGTCGCCCACGACCTCGAAGGGGTCCTCCGTCACCGGGAAGCCCGATTGGTACTCGTCGATGAGGCGAGCGTCCACGTCGTCGAGTGTGGCTCGCCAGTCGCCCGACTGCGTGTTCATCGCCGGTGCTAGGGAGTTCGGGAGGGTAGGTGTTTCGAACGCGGGCGACCCGCCGACCCGCTCTCACTGTGCCACACGGTCGTGCAAACAATCAAATATGTCGGGGAGGAAGAAACGGTGATGACCGACGACGAGACGACACGACGCCGGTTCCTGCGACTCGGGACCCTGACTGGCGTCTCCCTCGTGACGGCTGGCTGTCTCTCCGAATCCACGACTGAAACGCCGTCCTCGCCGAGTGCGGCGACAGAGGGTCCGACCGGAGCGACGACCGGAAATTCGGCCGGGACCACCACGTTCAATCAGACCTATCCCACCGACGTCGGCACCGGTGACGACCCGGTCGACGTCCTCGTCGGGAACGGGACCGACGACACCCGCCGGATCGAACTGCGCGTGTCGAACGAGTCCGAAGGCGACGTGGTCTTCGAAGGGACGTTCACCCTCCGCGCCGGGAAACAGCGCTACCTGGACCTGTTCGAGCATCGCGCGACAGGCGTGTATCTCGTCGAAGCGAGTACCGATTCGGGAGCAAGCGGGAGTTACACCTGGAATCTGTCGGACCGTCCCGCGGGCGGACGGCTGACCGTCGCAATCGACGGCGCGAGTGTGGATTTCTCCTGGCGAATCGCGTAGCCATGGGCCAGCAACCACGACGTTCGGCTTGACCACTCGTGCGTACCGGCTATCCGACCGTGACTCGCACTGTCTAGCATGGTCGAAACCCAGACCTTCGCCGAATTCGTCCCCACCGTCGAGTACGAGGACCTCCCCGACGACGTGGTCGACGAGTTGAAAAAGCGCGTGCTCGACTCGGTCGGCATCGCCGTCGCCGCTCTCGACGCCGAGACGACGGACGCCGTCTTCAGCACCGTCACCGAATACGGCGAGGACGGACCCTGTCGCCTGTGGGGCCACCAGGCGCGGGCCGCACCGGACGAAGCGACGATGCACAACACGGCCCTCGTCCGGTACCTCGACTTCATGGACTCGTTCCTCGCACCGGGCGAGACACCACACCCGAGCGACAACATCGCCGCGGCCATCGCCTGCTGCGAGGACGCGGAAGGGACAGGGAAGGACCTGCTCGAAGCCATCGGCGTCGCCTACGAGGTGCAGGGCGAACTGGCGTGGAACGCGCCGGTCCGAGACCGCGGCTGGGACCACGTCACCCACACCGTCGTCTCCGCGGCCTGCGCCGCCGGCAGAGCCTACGACCTCGACACCGACCAGCTGGCGAACGCCATCGGCATCGCCGGGACGGCCCACAATGCCCTCCGGGTGACCCGAACCGGCGGCATCAACGAGTGGAAGGGTGTCGCGAGCGCGAACGCGGCACGGAACGGGGTGTACTCGGTCCGGCTCGCGAGACACGGGATGGACGGGCCGACGAACCTGTTCGAGGGCCAGAAGGGCTGGCAACAGGTCGTCTCGGGCGAGTTCGAGGTCGACCTCGACCCGTCCTGTGCCAGAGTCTTCGACACGATGACCAAGCGGTACGTCGCCGAGACGTACGCCCAGTCCGCCGTCGAGGGCATCATCCAGCTCGCCGAGTCCGAGGACATCGACCCTGCCGAGGTGGAGGGCATCCACCTGGAGACCTTCGCGGGCGCGAAACTCATCATCGGCGGCGGCGAGGGGAGTCGCTACGAGGTCGAGACGAAGGCACAGGCCGACCACTCACTGCCGTACATGCTGGCCGCGGCACTGGCCGACCGCGAACTCGGCATCGACTCGTACGAACCCGAGCGCATCCGGCGCGAGGACGTACAGGAACTGCTCCGGGCCGTCGAGGTGAGCGAGGACGAAGAACTGACGCGACGCTTCGAGCGCGGCGAGATGCCCGCCTTGCTCCACGTCACGCTGAAAGACGGGACCACCTACGAGATAGAGAAGTCGGGGTTCCAGGGCCACCCGACCGACCCGATGGACTGGGAGCACGTCGAGGCGAAGTTCCACGGGCTGACGAAGGGGCGGTACGACGAGGCCCACCGGCAGGAAATCGTGGAGACGGTCCTGCAACTCGAACGACACGACGTGAGCGACCTGGTCGAACTGCTGCAGTAACGAGTGAATACGGCGGTTACCGGTCGTCGCGGCCACCGCCGTGCTCGTCGGTGTCCTCCATCACGTCGATTCGCACGACGTCTTCCTCTTGGTCTCGTCGCCCGTCGCCGCCGCCCAGAAGCTTCGAGCGCAGGTCGTCGGCGACCGACTGGACCTGGTCGCGGAGCGTCCCGACCTCCTGTTCGAACGCGTCGACCGAGCGCTCGACGTAGTGGACGCGCTGGATCGGGATGCGCCGAACGAGGTCTCTCCCATCCGATTCGCCGGTCTTGAGCATCCAGTGGTCCTGAAAGTACGCGACGTGTTCGTTCGCGACCGTCTTCTCGACAGTCTCGCCGTCGGGGTCGTCGTAGACGATGACCGCCTCACCGAGTTCTCTGTCGACCATGCGCGGACAGAGGAGCGCCACACGGGTAGGACCTGTGGTCGCGGTGGGTGCGACCGGAACTGGCCGCCACAGTGACTTGTGTCACCAAGGCACGCCCCTAACCGGCCCGCGACCCAAGTCCCGGTATGGCTCGCGCCTTCGACTTCCTGCACGTCAACGACCGACCGGCAAAGCCACGCGACCGCGGCATCACCGAGATTCGCGGCCCGTACTACGACCCGATGGGCCCCCGCGAGTTGCGGGACATCCTGGAGACGATGGGCGAGTACGTGGACATCTACAAGTTCTCGGGCGGTTCGTTCGCCCTGATGCCCGAGGAAGCGGTACGAGAACTCATCGACACCTGCCACGAGTTCGACGTCGAGGTGTCGACAGGTGGGTTCGTCGAGAACGTCCTCGTGCGGGACAACGACATGGTCGACCGCTACATCGAGGAGGCGGGCGAACTCGGCTTCGACATCGTCGAGATATCGTCTGGCTTCCTCGCCATCGACACCGACGACCTCGTCGCGCTCACCGAGACGGTCGCCGACTACGGCCTGAAACCGAAACCAGAGATAAACGTCCAGTTCGGGGCCGGCGGGGCGTCGAGCGTCGAAGAACTGGAATCCGAGGGAGCCATCGACCCCGAGAGCGCCATCCGTGAGGGCCAGCGCCACCTCGACGCCGGAGCCTACAAGATAATGGTCGAATCCGAGGGCATCACCGAGCGGGTGCGAGAATGGCGCACCGACGTGGCCTTCAAAATCGCCAACGAGCTCGGTATCGAGAACTGCGTGTTCGAGGCGGCCGACCCGCCGGTGTTCGAGTGGTACATCAAGAACTTCGGCCCGAACGTGAACCTGTTCGTGGACAACTCCCAGATCGTCGAGTTAGAGTGCATGCGCTCTGGGCTGTGGGGCAAGAAGACCTCGTGGGGGCGGACCGCGAGTTACCGGAGAGAATAGCGAGATTCCGACGGGATATCGAGAACCGAAGCGGGATTCCGCAGGAATCCCGGAGGTAGGAGGGAATTCCCGCGTCACGAGAACGGACCGGGCGACTTTTGGCCGGACCGTCCCAAGGCCCGTCCATGACGAAGACGACCCAGGAGTACGGCGAGTGGCCGCTGAAACGGCTGATGACGGAAGTGTGTGGCTCCGGGCCGAAGTCCGCGGAGGACCTGACACGCGAGCAGGCCCGGGAGGCGTTCCAGCGCATCCTCGACGGCGAACCCGACGACCTCACGCTGGGCGGCTTCTGGCTGGCGAACCGCTGGAAGCACAACAACGCGGAAGAACTCGGCGCGTACACCGACGTGATGCGAGAAGAGAGCGTCGTGACGGCCGAACCCGACTGTGACCCGGTCGACTGTGGCGCGAACTACGACGGCAAGGGTCGCTCGGCCATCTTCGGCGTCGGCGCGGGCATCGTCGCGGCCGCGGCGGGCACCCCGGTCGTCGCGCACTCCGGCGACCGCGTC
This sequence comes from Haloarchaeobius ordinarius, assembly GCF_051801355.1. GTDB lineage: Archaea > Halobacteriota > Halobacteria > Halobacteriales > Natrialbaceae > Haloarchaeobius. Next base: position 438,900 of record NZ_CP196560.1, read on the forward strand.
CCGACACAGAAGCAGGACGCCTACAAGCACGTGCTGGACGAACTCGGCGTCCGCACCGAGCTGTCGGTGCAGGAGTCCGCCGACATGGTCGACGAGACCGGCTTCGGCTTCTACTACCAGCCCGAGTTCAACCCGAAGGTCCACGCGCTCTGGGAACAGCGCGACCAGCTCGGTGTGCGCTCGTTCGTCAACACCATCGAGACGCTCGCGAACCCGGCGAACGCGTCGGTCCACCTCGGCTCGTTCTACCACCTCGCGTTCGCGAAGAAGGTGTGTGACACCTTCGCCGCGAGCGAACAGAGCGACGTGGACAAGGTCGTCATGTTCCAGGGCATGGAGGGCTACGACGACATCCGCCCCGGGTACACGAAGGTCGCTGAATGGGACGGTGAGGAGTTGAGCGATTACGAGATAGAGACCGCGAACTTCGGGATGGACTTCGAGAGCGAGGACCTCGAAGTCGAGAACGTCGCCGAGGAGTCCGCGACCATCACCGAGGAAGTGCTCGACGGCGAGCGAACCGACCAGTTCGCCGACGCTATCGCCCTCAACGCGGCGTTCCGGATGTACGCCCGCGACGACGTGTCTGACCTCGACGAGGGACTGGCGGCGGCCCGCGAAGCCATCAAATCAGGCGACGCGTCGGCAGTTCTGGCAGAACTCCGAGACTTCTAGGACCCAGTACCCTTTTGGCCACCCTTGGCGAATCAGGGGCATGGACTCTCGGTCGCTGTACGCAGCAGACTACGACCTCATCCGCGAAGCAGAAGCCTGTCTCGACGAACACTATCATCCGGAACGACACGACGTCGCCTCCGCCCTCCGAACGGAATCGGGCGAGGTGTACACGGCAGTCAACGTCAACTCTCGCATCGGAAACGCAAGCGTCCACTGTGAACCCGTCACGCTCGCGAACGCGCTCCGGGACGGGCACACCCGGTTCGACTGTTCTGCGGCGGTCTACTACCCCGACAACGACCCCGACAACGACCCGGCCGTCACCCCCGCCTGTGGTGTCTGCCGCGAACTCCTGTACGACTACGACGTCGAACTGGACGTCATCGTGATGGACGACGGTGACGTCCGAAAAGCGAGTATCACGGAACTGTTACCCGGTCGCTAATCGGGACGTCACTCGTCGACCGGGACGGCGACGCTCGCCAGCCGGTCTCCACCTTTGACCGTCGCCTCACGTGTTATCGCGTAGAGGATTCCATCGCGGGTGACCTCGGCCCGCTGAAGGACCTCGTACGTCGTCGGGTCGTACACGGAGCCGAGTGCGTCACCGACGGAGACGGTCTGGCCGAGTTCGAGCGACTGTGCGGGCCGGAACAGGCCCGAATCGGTCGCGTCGACCCGCCCGAGGTGGTTGCGTGCGACCCGTGGCTCGTCGGTTGGAATCATCTGTCCGTCGAGGACGTCGAGCGACCGGAGGACGTTCAACACGCCGCGGACGCCGGTCCTGACCGCCGGTTCGACTATCTGTTTGTTGTGTGCGAGTTCTGGGGTGATCGCTGGGATATCCTCGTGGGCCGCCGCGACCCGGAGTTTCCCGTCGAATCCGCGACGGTGCCAGGCGTCCGGGGCGTCCTCGCCCGCCTGTTCGGCCAGGAGCAGGTCGGTCCCGAACACCTCCGCGAGTTCTCGCGACCGGTCGTCGTCTTCCATGAACACGGTGTGGGTCTGCATCTCCGGACTCCCCGTGTGGAGGTCGACGATGGCGTCCGCCTCGCTCGCGTACGCCCAGAGGGCGGCGGCCATCCGCTGGTGGAGGGTTCCGTCAGCCTTCCCGGGCCAGACGCGATTCATGTTCGGGTTCACCGAGTCCAGTATCTCCGGGGTCGTGTACGACACGCGGTCGAAGGTGAGCGGGTTCGCGACGGGGACGACGATAACTCGGCCGTTCAACTCGGTGGTCGGCAACTCGTCGTGCAGGCGGCGACACACCTCCGTCCCGTTCACCTCGCGGCCGTGCTGGGCGGCTTGCACGTACACCGTCGGCCCTGCATCGGGGCCCTCGTAGCTGTGGACAGTTGTCGTGACCTCGACACCCGACGGGAGCCGGGCCAGTGTCACGCGCTCTCTGCGATGTCGAGCCGAGCGGGTCATTCGGTAGGCGGGTTCGCTCGGCTGGCTATTGAATATACGGTGCCTACCGGTCGGACCGCAAGCAGGCGTAGAGGTGACTGTCGACGTACTCGCCGTCGATGTACTCGTGTTCGCGCAGGACACCTTCGCGCTCGAAGCCGAGTTTCTCCAGGACGCGCTGTGATTCGACGTTGTCCGCGAGGGTGTCCGCGGTCACCTTGTGCAGGCGTAGTTCGTCGAACGCGTAGTCGACGACGAGTGCCACCATCTCCGTCGCGTACCCCTGCCCCTGGGACTCGGGGACGACCCAGTAGCCGAGGCGCGCCCGGCCGGGGACGTGCTCGACGTCGAACAGTGCGACGAAACCGACGCGGTCGTCGTCCTCGTCGAGCGCGACGAACGCCAGGTTCTCCCGGACGGTCACGGAGTTCAGGAACGACTCCGCGTCGGCGATGGTCTGGGGGAACGCCCGGGTCAAGCGCGACCGGAGCGCCGGGTCGTTCTGATACTGTCGCAAGAAATCGAGGTCCGTGGGCTCGACCGACCGCAGCGAGAGGCGGTCACCACGGAGGAACGTCGTGTCAGCCATGCCGCGAAGAGAAGGGTGGAAAGAGCGTAAGCGTGCCGACAATCCACAACGTTTTCCCCCGGCGGGCCGTCGGACCGCGTATGAGTGACCTGACTGCGACCATCCACACGAACCGTGGCGACATCGAGGTAGAGCTGTACGACGAGCGCGTCCCCAACACCGTCGAGAACTTCGTCGGTCTCGCCACAGGCGAGAAAGCCTGGTCCGACCCGGAGACGGGCGAGACCATCGAGGGCGAACCGCTGTACGAGGACGTCATCTTCCACCGCGTCATCGAGGGGTTCATGATCCAGGGCGGTGACCCGACCGGGACCGGCCGCGGCGGCCCCGGCTACCAGTTCGACGACGAGTTCCACGAGGACCTGAGCCACGACGGCCCCGGCATCCTCTCGATGGCGAACGCCGGCCCGAACACGAACGGCTCGCAGTTCTTCATCACGCTCGACGCCACGCCGCACCTCGACGGGAAACACTCCGTCTTCGGGAAGGTCGTAGACGGCATGGACGTCGTCGAGGAGATCGGCTCGCTGCCGACCGACCGCCAGGACAAGCCGACCCAGGACGTCGTCATCGAGTCCATCGACGTTCACGACGAGTAAGTCGACACAGACATCCGCGTTCTTTCGACGCCGTACCGACCAGCCGTGGCTCTCTCGCTCTCGTTCGCACCCACTCGTTCGGGGGTAGCGTTTACCCCACGGCGGCCGACGTGTTCCCCATGCTCCGCCGACTCAGAGAGACCGGCCCTGCACTGCTGGTCCCGCTCGCGTGGACGTTCGCCACGCTGGCACACCTCGAAGTCGCCAGTACCCACACGGTCCGCGTCGGGATGGTCGTGATGGACCTGTTGCTCGTCGCGTTCACCGTGCTGTCGTGGCAGGACATGCAGGAAGGCGTCCTGTTCGCGTGGAAAGTAGTCCTCGTCGTCGGGACCGCCCTGAACCTGCTCGGGACACTCGCGCTCTTTTCGGACCCCGTGAACACGACGCTGGCCGCGGTCACCGTCGTCGGCTGGATGCTCGTCCCGGCCGCGGGGTACGTCTACACCGGGCGGAACGTCGACCGGCAACCGCGGGTGTACCTCGCCGGGGCGGCTCTTAGCCTGCTCGGGGCGGTCCTCTACCTCGTGCCGGTCCTTGGCGGGCCGGACAGCGCACTGGCCGGGTTCGCGCTCGTCGGTCTCGGGCAGACGGCCGGGATACTGGCGGCGGTGCTGTCGTACTGACGGCCCCGGTTCCGCTACGCCAGTGCGAGCAGGTGGTACGCCGCCTCGGCGGTCTCGGCGACCACGTAGATGGTCCCGTCGTCGACGACCGGGCCGGGGCCGACCTCGCCGTGGAACGACTTCTCCCAGCGTTTCGCCGGCCCGCCACTACCGAGCATACCGCCATCGGTGGTCGGGTCCAGCGCGTACAACTTGTCGCCGCCGACGAACAGGGTGTCGCGGGCGAGGGCCGGCCGAGACCGACACACGAAAGTCCCCCGCGCCCCGAAAACTCAGGCATGAGCGACGCCGACGACGCCCACGCCCCCAGCGAGATCGGCGAGGCCAACGCCCCGCCCGTCGAGGAGAAGCCCTACAAGATAATCTTCGAGGCGAACAAGTGCTTCGGGGCGGGCAAGTGCGCCGAGGTTTCGGACAACTGGGAGATGGACATCTCGACCGCGCTCGCCCGACCGAAGACGTACTTCTTCGACGAGGACGAACTCGAGCACAACATCAAGGCCGCAGAGGCCTGCCCGGCGAAGAAAGGTGCGGGCATCATCCACGTCGTCGACCGCCGGACGGACAGGGAGATATCTCCGGACCCGCACGGGGACGGCACGCTGAGCGTGGACTGGTAAGAAAACGACTGTTCTCGGGGCGCACCGCCGCCCGTTCAGGTTCGGATTGGCCTGCCGCAGCGACAGAGTACCCACCACGCGTCGTTGAGACCCTGGCCGTTGGCGTCACCCGGTTTCTTGTCCCCGGCGAAACGGTAGAGTGGCCAGCCCTCGGCGGTGACCTGGGTCGTGCCGTCGGCGCGTTCGATGGTCGCGACGCTGGCGGTGACGGTCGAGGCGACCATGACGCTGGCCTCGCCCTCGACGGTCAGCGGTGGCCAGGCGTCCGCGCAACGACCGGTGCAGGCGCTCTCTCCGCTCCCCTTCGTGTCCTGGTCGAACATGTAGAGCGTCATCCCGTCGCCGTCGACGAGCACCGGCTCTCCCACGCCCGAGACGGTCCCGGTCTGGAGCGTCGCGGCTCCGGTGGCCATCTGGGCTGGGGGGCGGGTGGTGGCCAGTGCACCGGCAACGCCGGATACCCCGGCGAGGCCGAGAGACGTGGCACTCGCGAGCAGTACTGACCGACGTGTGTACTCCATGTACAGGGATAGGCGACCGGCGTCAATAGCGGTTTTTTCACCTGCCGACGACAGTCTTCCCGAATCGAAAATCGAACCGGGCATTTACCGGGGCGGAACCGGGTCAGCCGCCTCGTAAGCGAAACCGTCTTAGGGGCGCTCCGAATACGCCAGACTGCGCGAGGGTGGCTGAGCTTGGCCAAAAGCGGCGGACTTAAGATCCGCTCCTGTAGAGGTTCGCGGGTTCGAATCCTGCCCCTCGCATACCGTCTCGAACGCCAGTGAGAGACGTGTATGCGACACGGGAGGATTCGAACGTACGAGCGAAGCGAGTGAAGTTCGAATCCTGCCCCGGCACACCCTGCCGCTCGGAAACGGAGACGCTCCCTGTGGTCGCGTCTCCCTACTCCTCGCGGGTCGCTACGCTCCCCGTTCGTAAAGGAGGGCCCTCACTCCGTTCGGCCCCTCCCATTGTGGAGGTTCTCACTCGCTTCGCTCGCTCCGAACCTCCCTACTCCTCGAACACGAAGACCCCATCCCGCTGGACGACCTCGCCATCGACCTCGATGGTTGAATCCTTGCTCACGTCGACGAGCATGTCCTGGTGGATTGCGGACTCGTTTCGTTCGTTGCCCGCCGCGACGGTGTCCTCGTAGGCGTTGCCGAGCGCGAGGTGGATGGTGTCGCCCATCTTCTCGTCGAACAGCATGTTGTAGGTGAACCGGTCGATGCCGCGGTTCATGCCGATACCGAGTTCACCGACACGTCGGGCGCCGTCGTCGGTGTCGAGGAGTTCGCGAAGCCGGGCCTCGTTCTTCGCGGCGGCGACGTCGACGACCTCGCCGTTCTCGAACGTCAATCGGACGCCGTCGACTTCCTGCCCGCGGACGACGACGGGCTTGTCGAACACGACCTCGCCTTCGACGGAGTCCGGAACCGGGGCCGTGTACACCTCGCCGCCGGGCAGGTTGAGTTTGCCGTCGTCGTTCTGCACGGGGTTGTCGTCGATTCGCATGCGGACGTCGGTCTCGGCCGTGCGGATTCGGACCTCGGAGCCCGCCTCGAGGATGTCGACCAGTTGCTGCTGATGCTCACGTTGGGCGTCCCAGTCACGGTTGACCGCGCTCCAGACGAAGTCCTCGTAAGCGGCCGTGCTCATCTCGGCGTGCTGAGCGTCGCCGGGGGCGGGAAACTGGGTGAACGTCCAGCGGGTGTTCGACTGGGCCTCCTGGACGGGTTGTATCGCCTTGCCGAACGCCGTCCCGTTCTCTGCCGGGACGTCGCTGGTCCGGTAGGGGTTCTCGGTCGCCTTGATGTCGATTATCACGTCCGCAGCCTCGACGAAGGCGAGGACGTGTTCGGGGACCGCGAAGTCCTCGGGGTCGGTGGCGCGTAAGTACGCACGGTGGGCGCGGCCGTCCAGCCAGGAGGTTGCCGGGTGTGCCCCTCGTTCGCCGAGCACCTCGTGGAGTGCGACGACGAGGTCTCTGGCCGCCTGCGGGCTGCGGATGATGACGTCGTCACCGGCCGAAATGTCGGTCGAGTGGTCCGCGATAATCTCGGCGTGGTTCCGGATGCGAGGGTCCATTCGCGGTCCTTCCACGTGTAGGGCGAAAGTAGTCGCGGCCGAGGGGCCACTCCGGTGGAGGGCCCTGAGAGGTGCGAACGGAAGCGGCGGTCGCCCGGACTCAGTAGTACGGGTCGGTCGTCGTCTCCTCACCGCCACTCTCGGTCGGCGTGTTGGTCGCGGTCTCCGTGTCACTCCCGCGGACCACCGACCCATCCGGCCGGAGGACCCACCACACGTCGTTGGCACCCTGCCCGTTCGCGTCGCCGGGGGAGCTATCGCTGGCGAAGTAGTACAGCGGCCAGCCGGCCGCGGCGACCTGCATGTCCCCGCCGTCACGCTCGAAGGTGGTGAGGTCGGCGGTGACGCCGTCGCCAGCGGTGGCTTCGCCGTCGACGGTGAGGGGTGGCCAGGCGCTGGCACAGCCGCCGCTGCAGGTGCTCGACCCGCTTCCCTGCGTGTCCGAATCGAACATGTAGAGCGTCATCCCCTCGGGGCCGACGAGGATGTCCCCGAGGTCGGGATGAGAGCGGACCTGGACCGTCGGCCCCATCGTGGACGTGCTGGTTGGGGTCGCCGTCTGTGTGTCGGTCGCGGTCGGCGTGTCGGTATCCGTCGCGTCACCACCGCCACCGGTATCGTCTCCACCGTCGCCGAGACAGCCAGCGAGGGCCAGGGTGGTTCCGGCGGCGGCGAGCAGGGAGCGTCGTGTGCGTGCCATACCTATGCTGTGGCGGGATAGTGAAAAGCGGTTTTCCGAACTGCGTCCAAAATTCGTCCCCAATCGCCGGACACCAGTGCCCCGGCGCGGGTCAACGAAGCGTGAGGTGGGTCATGAACACGAGTGCGACGAGTTCGAGCCCGCAGAGCAGGGTCACGCCGACCTGCACGTCGGTCCCGGTGACTTCGAACCACCGGATGAAGACGGGGTGGAACAGGTAGAAGTAGAGCCAGAGCAGGTTCTCGACGAGGAGGAACGCGGCGAACACCAGCAGACCGAGGGTGTGGCGCGCACCGTGGCGGCGGTAGTTGCCCAGCCAGACCCAGCCGAGGGCCAGCAAGAGCACGGCGTTCACGCCCGCGGCGATGCGGGCAGCCTCAAGCCACAGGGTCATCGTCCCTCCCTTTCGTCGCGCCAGATATAGGTGCTGTCCAAAATTCGTCCAGAATCATTGGTCCTCCGTGTCCACGACCGCGAGTATCTCTTCGACCACGTCCCAGTTCGACCGGAGCTGGTCGGTGAGCAGGTACACCGCCGCGTAGTCGTCGTCGGTGCGCCGGAGCACGTTGTTCTCCAGCAGTATCTCCGTGTGGTGGCGGATGGTGGTGTAGTCGAGGTCCAGTTCGGTCGCGAGTTCGTTGGCGTTCCGTGGGCGCTGCTCGATGGCGCGGATGATCCGGACCCGCGTCGCGGCTCCCCGCGAACTCGCCAGCAGGTGCCAGAGAACGCCTTCCATCCGCGGAACCTACCCCGACTGGCGTGAAAAAACTACGCGATGCCTCGGCCGAAAGCGACTACCCGGGCATGGCGGCACGGTAGTCGCCCGTGACCAACACGAACGGGGTCATGACAGACGTTCGTCCTGGCCGGTGGCCCCCGCGTACGCAGGAACCATTCGACTTTTATATATTTACGGTGTGTAAATATACCGGTTTGTGACAAATCTTGATGGCGTCCCGGTCCACTGACACACAACACCGCTCTTATGCCCGTGGGTAGAGGAGTAGGAGCATGGCGACGTTGTTGACCGAGCGTGACGAGGACAGACTGGTGAGTGCGTGTCGGACGACGGTGGGCGACAGCCTCCGCTCGATCACCTACTTCACCCGCGACGATTTCGAGCAGCTCTATCTCCGAAGCGACCTGGAACGAGACGCAGACCTCTCGACGTTCGTCGGGCACGAGTGGCGGGAGTTCAAGACGACACAGGCCGCGTACGAGACATCCGAACTGGGCGAGTACGAGTACACCATCCGGAAGTTCGAGAACGGCTTCCTCGTCCGGACCACCACCGACAGCGGCGGCGTGTTCGTCACGACCGACGGCCTGACCCTGTCGAACTTCGACGAACTGGCGATGGCGGTCAAGGGCGTCCTCGCGGACCGCGAGAACTGAAGCCTCACAGCCGCGCGTAAACGCGCCCTGACGAGGTCCGAGAGCGCAACGCCCTTCCCGGCTGACCGCCTACCCGCGGTGCATGAGCGAGATACCTGTCGCGGTCGAGCGGGCGCTCGACCGCCACGACGCCTTCACTGCCGCGGACTCGGGGTACGTCCTCGACACCACGGTGTTCGAAGCGCTCGTGACAGCGACCGATGGCGAGGGGAAGCGCGACGGCGAGTTCGTCGTCACCGTCTGGCTCCCCACCCTCGACGCAGCCGTCACTGGCGAGACGGTTCACGAAGTCGTCGAAGACGGCTGGTTCGAGACCCTGGAACTCCGCCTCGAGGACACGTTCGACGTCGCGACCACGACCACGCACGACCCGCCCGAGGTCACCCGGACCGACGACGAGGTCGTCGTGGAACTCTCTTACGTCGCCTGGAACGCCAGCGAGGGCGTCGAAGACGCAAAGACGCTCGTCGAGTTCGTGGAAGGGACGTACGCACAGGGTATCGTCCCGGGATACGAGTACGGCGGCCCTGCGGCGGAACTACTCCAGTCGGCGGTGCAAAACAGCGAAAACGCGGTGAACGGCGGTGGGTCGAGCGGTGGACCACCGTTGTAGACCGGGTGTGGTGGCCGTCGCGACGGAACAGCGACCGACGAACCGGCCGGGTCAGTCCATCGCGATGTAGGTCTGTGTGTCCTCGACGCCGCGGATACCCTGAATCTGGGAGGCGGCGATGTCCTTTACCTCGCCGGGGGTCTCGACGTGGACCTTCGCGATGACGTCGACGTCGCCCGCGACGATGTAGGCTGATTCGACGCCCTCGATTCCTTCGATGTTGTCTCTGAGACGGTCCGCCTCGCCCGTGTTCGCCTTTATCATGATGTATGCTGTGACTGGCATGGTTAGACTCCTGCGGGTGCGGCGCGGCTCGCGTTACCCACGATGAGTTGCCGGACGTCACCGAGCACGTCGAAGTCCGCGAGGACGACGACGCGGTCCCCGAGTTCGAGCGACTCGTCCGGGTCGGGGATGGTCATCGACTGTCCCTGCTTGCCGAAGGCGATCATGGTCGCCGTCTTCGGGAGTTCCACCTCGGCGATGGAGTAGCCCTTCATCGGAGACTCCTCGGTGACGGTGAGTTCGACCAGCTGGAGGTGCTGGGCGATGTCTGCGATGGCGCGGATGTCGCCGCCGAGCAGGGCGTTCTTCGCTCCGATGGCCCCCAGCCGTTCGGGGTAGACGACCTCGTCGACTGCGTCGGCGTACTTCCGGTAGATCTCCTCGCGGTAGTCCTCGTCGATGCGCATGACCGTCCGGGCACCGTGGTGGTCGGCGATCATGCACGCCGCGAAGTTCGTGTTGAGGTCACCAGTGAGCGCACCGAGCGCGTCGGCCTCTTCGATACCCGCCTCGCTGAGGACGTCCTCGTGAGACCCGTCGCCCTCGATGACCGTGAAATCCTGGTCACGAGCGCGTTTGACCTTCCGCTCGTCGGTCTCGATGAGCGTCACCTCGTGCCCTTCCTCGCGAAGGACACGGGCCGTGCGGAGTCCGACTCGACCTGCGCCTATGATAACGAACCGCATATCACTGTGTACGCTTACCCCCCTTGAATAACTTACCCCGGTGCCCTCCCTCGAACGGCGTCCCCTCACCGAGTCTGGAGTGTCACGGCGACCGGAGCTGACAGGCGAGAGGAGTGGAGGCGGGACTCACCGCGGTGAAACACGCAGTCTCCGCCGTCGCAGCCGGTGGGACGGGCATGGTCCTGTCGGTGGTCGACCGTCACAGGGTGGTCGCTAGCCCCGCCGTCTGCTGTCGAAAACGCCCCACCGCACAGGGCAAAGGTTTTTGCTGTGACAGAGAGTACCACAGCACGAATGGTTCACGCGTTCATCATGGTCAAGACGGCGGCCGGAAAGTCCGAAGAACTACTCGACTCCATTCGCGGCCTCGGAGCAGTCAGCGAGGCGCATATCGTCGCCGGCAACTACGACATCATCAGCGAGGTCGACACCGAAGAGGTGTACGACGTCTTGCACACCGTCGTCGGCGAGATGCAGAAGTTAGACGGTATCGCCGACACGAAGACGTACATCTGCCTCCAGTAGCGGCGACGTGGGGAGGTGGCCGCCGAGGTCAGTGTTCTAGTTCCTGCACGTCGTGTTCGGCGGTGAACGAGCGCAGCCAGTCGCGCTGTTTCTCCAGTTTCTCGGGCATCTCCGCGTACACCGAGTCGAATATCTCGTCGGGGTCGCCAGGGTCACCGGACTCGGCACGCTCGACGGCATCGGCGAGTTCCTCGTCGGCCTCCTCTTCGATGGTCTCGACGTACTCGTCGGTGATGACGCCCTGCTCGCGGAGGTACTCCTCGTAGCGCTCCAGCGGGTCCCGGGTCCGCCACTCCGGAAGGTCCTCGTCCTCGTCCTCACGGTACCGCGAGGGGTCGTCACTCGTCGTGTGCGCCCCCTGCCGGTAGGTCAGGCTCTCGACGAGAACCGGGTTTCCTTCGCGTGCGGACGCGAGCGCGCTCTGGACGAACTCGCGGACGGCCAGCGGGTCGTTCCCGTCGACCTGTCCGCCCTTGAAGCCGTACGCCTCGGCACGGTCCGCGATGGAGGCTGCAGCGGTCTGCTTACGGCGGGGCAGCGAGATGGCCCAGTTGTTGTTCTCACAGAAGAACACGGTCGGCGTGTCGAACACGCCCGCGAAGTTCAGGCCCTCGTGGAAGTCACCCTCCGAGGTCGCCCCGTCACCGAAGTAACAGAGGACCGCGCCGTCGTCGTCTTCGTAGTTCATCGCCATGCCCGCCCCGGTCGCGTGGGGAATCTGGGTGGCGATGGGGACCGCCTGCGGGAAGTTCGGGACGTCGTGGCCCGACGTGTACTCCGGCTGGCCACGGCGGAACCGGAGGATGTCACTCATAGGGACGCCACGGGCGATCTGCATCCCGTTCGACCGGTACGTCGGGAACAGCCAGTCTTCGGCCGCCATCGCGTGGGCGGCACCGACCTGCGAGGCTTCCTGCCCCTTGTACGGCGGGTAGCCACTCATCCACCCACGGCGCTGGAGCGCCAGTGCTCGCTCGTCGAACCGGCGGGCACGAACCATGTCGCGGTAGAGCGCGCGGGCCTCGTCGGCGGAAAATGGCGTGTCCGAGAGGTCGCGTTCTCCGATGACTCGATGCATGTGGTGTGCAAAACTTGCCCACTTGAAAGCCGTTCCGATACGCCAAAGGCCGTCCATTCCCTAGAGCGGGTATGGTCTCACTCGTGGGCGTCATCGGCCTCCTGGTACTCGTGCTGGTCAACACGGCCATCGCGGCCGTCTCGACGCGGTTCTTCCGCCAGCGGCTCGACACCGACTGGGGGCCAATCGTGTACGTCGCCCTCATCACGCCCGTCCTGCTCTTTGCGACCACGCTCGTCATCTCCGGGGTCCTGCAGCTGGGCTCGAACCTCGGGTCGCCACAGCTCGCCCTGCTCGTGGCGATTGCACTGCCACTCGTCCTCGGCGTCACGGTCGACTTCTTCTGGATGCCGGCCCCGGACGAGATGGAGTTGCCCGAGACGATGCGCTAGGTGGCGCAGATAGCGGCCAGTTTTCCCGACGCCAGACCCGTTTATTCACCGACCTGTAAACAGTCAGGCATGGGAGCGTCGACCTCAGCGAAGAGGTGCAGTAGCGGGCGAGCCGGGTCGGCGGTGCTACTCTTCGGCCAGAATCGCTTCGAAGACCTCCTCGACCGACTCCAGTACTTCCTCGGGCGACTTCGTCGCGTCGACCCGAACGAACCGCTCTGGCTGGTACTCCATGAGCTGTTCGTAGTTCTGCTGGACCTTCGTGAGGTACTTCGACTGCTCGAACTTGTTGGTCGCGCCGGAGCGCTGCATGGCGGTGTGAGGGTCGACGTCGAGGTAGATGGTCACGTCGGGTTCGACGGTGAACGGCTGGTGGACGCCGCGGATGTACTCCATCGGACGTTTGATTTCCCCGTCGAGGGTCGCGCCCTGGTAGGCGTACCGCGAGTCCGAGTAGCGGTCAGAGATGACGAGGTCGCCGTCGGCGAGTGCGGGGCGGACGACCCGCGAGAGGTGGTCGGCGTGGTCCGCGATGAACAGGAAGAGTTCGGCCAGCGGGTCGGCGTCGTCGTCTTCGATGGCGCGGTTTACGGACTCGCCGTACCACGAGTTCGTCGGTTCGCGCGTGAACGTGGCGTCGGGGTAGGTGTCGTGGAGCGCCTCCCAGACGGTCGTCTTGCCGCTCCCGTCGAGTCCTTCCAGCGTGACGAGCATACCCACGGCTTTCGACGGAGGGGGTTTCTGTCTGTCGTCTCTGTGTCGGGAGAGAGCCGAGGCTGCTGGACTGTCCGAAGCGGGTGGAACTGGCGAGCAGACGGAACTGGCGAGCAGACGGAACTGGCACGGAGGCGACGCGAGGCTGTCCCGTGCAACCGCTGGACCTCGCGTGGTGGGTCGTCAGGGCACGACGGTCGTGGCCGCCCGCTGGTATTTGAACCCTCGTGGCTGTGAGAGTCGTCTCGGCCGTCGGTCCTGTCTGACTGTCGATTGCCGTGGTCCTCGACTTCGACAGGCAGTTCACTCGCGCTGGTGGCTGTGACCGCACCCGCCCCGCACAACACCGCACCACGCCCTCCCCAGCCGACTGCGGTCCTCGTTCCGCGCTGCTCCACTGCGGTCCTCGTCCCTCGCGCGACACTGACTCGCGGTCTCCGACACGCGAGACAGCGCGCGCCCGATGGCTGGGTCGGTTCCGCTGGTCACCCCTCTCCCTGCCACCGTTTGGGGATGCCTTTATCAAAATCCGGAACTATCTATCAATTATGAAAGTAATCGTCGCCGGTGGGACTGGATTCATCGGGCAGCGCCTCTGCGAAGAACTCGTCGACCGCGGCCACGAGGTGACGGCGCTCGCCCGTCATCCCGACGAGGCCGACCTGCCGAACACGGTGACCACGGTCATGGGCGACGTGAGCGCGTACGAGTCCATGGCAGACGCCTTCGAGGGGCAGGACGTGGCGGTGAATCTGGTCGCGCTGTCGCCGCTGTTCAAACCGCGAGGGAACGTGAGCCACGACTCGGTCCATCGCCAGGGGACAGAGAACGTCGTGCGCGCCTGCGAGGAACACGGCGTGGGCAAGCTCGTCCAGATGTCGGCACTGGGTGCGGACTCGAACGGGGACACCGCGTACATCCGGGCGAAAGGGCAGGCAGAGGACATCGTCACGTCGTCCGACCTCGACTACGTCATCTTCCGGCCGTCGGTCGTCTTCGGCGACGGTGGCGAGTTCGTCTCGTTCACGAAGAAGCTCTCGACGCCGGTGGTGACCGGTCTCCCGGGCGGCGGGAAGACGCGCTTTCAGCCCATCTGGGTCGGTGACCTCGTACCGATGCTCGCCGACGCTGTCGAAGACGACGAACACGTCGGCCAGACCTACGAAATCGGTGGGCCAGACGTCCTGACGCTGGCAGACGTGACCGAACTCGTGTACGAGGCCGAGGGCAAGTCGATTACCATCGTCCCGATTCCCATGGCGATGGCGAAACTGGGGCTGACAATCGCGGGCCCGCTCCCGTTCGTCCCGTTCGGGCCTGACCAGGCACGTTCTCTGAAGATGGACAACACGGTGACGGACAACGACGTGGCGGCCTTCGGTGTCGACCCAGCCGAGTTGACCGCCCTCAGTGTGTACCTCGGAGTAGAGCGAACCGCCGACGCTCCGGCCTCTTACGCATAAATAGAGACCCATTATGTCAAGTAACAATGGATTACGGATTGCCGACTATTCCCGACGATAGAGGCGACCTCGCCCGATTTTTCGATTACTCGTGACACCTGTTAGAGAATCAGACCATCCAAAGGCTTATATCGATAATACCATTCTTCACAAACCAACGGAGACCCCCTTTCCATGAAACTGGCGATGATAGGATTCGGTCAGGCCGGTGGGAAAATAGTCGACAGGTTCGTCGAATACGACGAACGGACCCAGAGTGGCATCATCCGTGCCGCTATCGCTGTCAACACAGCGAAAGCCGACCTGATGGGCCTTGACAATATCCCGAACGAGAACCGTGTGCTCATCGGTCAGTCCCGCGTCAAAGGGCACGGCGTGGGCGCTGACAACGAACTCGGCGCGGAAGTCGCCGAGGAAGACATCGACGAGGTACAGGGAGCCATCGACTCCATCCCGACCCACGAGGTCGACGCGTTCCTCGTGGTCGCCGGGATGGGTGGCGGCACCGGCAGTGGTGGCGCGCCCGTCCTCGCGAAGCACCTCAAACGCATCTACACCATCCCCGTCTACGGGCTGGGCGTCCTGCCCGGCTCCGACGAGGGTGGCATCTACACCCTGAACGCGGCACGGTCCTTCCAGACCTTCGTCCGCGAGGTCGACAACCTGCTCGTCTTCGACAACGACGCCTGGCGCAAGGCCGGCGAGTCCGTCGAGGGCGGCTACGACGAGATCAACGAGGAGATCGTCCGCCGGTTCGGCGTCCTCTTCGGGGCCGGCGAAATCGGCGCTGGCGACGAGGTCGGTGAGAGCGTCGTCGACTCCTCCGAGATCATCAACACGCTCGCTGGTGGCGGTGTCTCGACCGTCGGCTACGCCACGGAGGAAGTCGAAGTGGAGGACAACGGTGGCCTCCTCTCTCGATTCACCGGTGGTGAGGACGACCAGGTCGACACGGCACACACCACCAACCGCATCACGTCGCTCGTGCGCAAGGCCGCGCTCGGCCGACTCACGCTCCCCTGTGAAATCGAAGGCGCGGAACGAGCGCTCCTCGTGATGGCAGGGCCGACGAAGCACCTCAACCGGAAAGGCATAGAGCGGGGGCGGAAGTGGCTCGAGGAGCAGACTGGCTCGATGGAGGTTCGCGGTGGTGACTACCCGCTCAACGAGCCCCAGGTCGCGGCCTGCATTCTCCTGTCAGGCGTGAATAACGTCCCGCGTATCAAGGAACTGCAACAGGTCGCAATCGAGGCACAGGACAACATCGATTCCATCCGTGAGGAAAGCGAAGAGAACTTACAGAGCTTGGTCGAAGATGACGAGGATGAACTGGAGCCACTCTTCTAGGTGGACGACGCTGGCGGTCGTGGCCATCCTCGCGTTCGCGGCGGTCGGGACAGCCACAGCCGTAGAGGTCGCCAGCGAAGACGTGCCAGCGGAAGGTCAGGTCGACGCGGACTACACCGCGACGGTGACGCTCGGCGAACTGTACCAGAATCCGGACTACACGTCGTGGACGCTGCGCGGTGAGACGGAACTGGAGGACGTGACGTGGACGGTGACGACCACGGACACCGACACTGGCAACCAGATCGACAGTCAGTCCTTCGACGGGCAGTCGTTCAACTACTCGAACATCGACGCCGAGGCGAACGACGCCAACCAGATCACCGTCGAGGTGACCGGGACCGTCCCCGACGTCGAGAACTTCAGCTACGCCGAGGAGGAGACGTTCGTCGTCGCCGAACTCACGCAGGTCCGCGAAGGCGGCACGTCGAACGAGATCTCCACGACGACGGCCCACCACTACACCGATGGGAGCAAGGAGGCCCGGCAGGCCATCTCCAGCGCCGAGGACGCCATCGAGCAGGCCGAGAGTGCGGGTGGCGACGTCGCCGCGGCACAGGAGAGCTACGACACGGCCGTCGCGTTCTACAACGAGGGAAGCTTCGACAACGCGATTTCGCAGGCCGAGAGCGCCGTCTCGAAGGCCGAGGACGCGGAGAAAGCCGCGGCGTCGGCCCAGAGCCGTAACCAGCTCCTCATGTACGGCGGCGCCGCCATCGTGGTGCTCTTGCTCGTCGGTGGGGGCATCTACTGGTACCGGCAACAACAGGACGACTACAGCCGTCTCGGCTGAGTCGTCATGCGACTTCTCGTTCCGTTCGCGCCCGACCAGCCGAAGACTCGTCTTTCCCCGGTGCTCGCTCCCGAGGAGCGTGCCGACTTCGCGCGGGTGATGTGTGAAGACGTGCTCGCGACGATTCGTGAGACGGGATACGAGCCCGAGTTGCTGTCGACGGAGCCGCTGGACACCGGGACGGCCGTCACCGTGGACGACCGACCGCTGACCGACGCGGTCAACGGGGTGTTGGCGACGGCCGACGAACCGGTCGCGGTCGTGATGGCCGACCTCGCGCTGGCGGACAGGGACAGCATGGAGCGCCTGTTCGCAGCCGAGGGTGACGTGGTGCTCGCGCCGGGTCGTGGGGGCGGCACGAACGCGGTCGTCGCCAGACATCCCGCGTTCCGGGTCGACTACCACGGCGCGTCCTACCTCGACCACCGCGAGGCGGCCAGTTCCGTGGGGGCCGACGTCACGGTCGTAGACTCACATCGCCTCGCGACCGACGTGGACGAACCCGGTGACCTGGTCGAAGTCCTGGTCCACGGTGAGGGGCGAACCCGCGACTGGCTCCGCGAGCACGGGTTTCGAATCGAGCGCGGAAACGGCCGGGTGAACGTGACCCGAGTCGACGGCTGAAGCCGAGCGAACCCCTTTACGTGGGGCTATCCTTGGCTGTAGTACACGAGGCCTCGTGTAGGGACAATCCACCAATCCTCCCTTTTGGCTTTCTTGCCGCGCGGTGCGGTGAGACACGCTTTTCTCGGTCGAACACGCACGCCCAGTCGTGATACAGGGCGCCGACGAGTACGACATCGACATCGCGTTCGACGAGTCCGAGGTAGCCGAGTTGCTGTCGGTCACGCCCGACGACGTCGAGTCGGCCGAGGAGCTCACCTTCGCCCGCAACGTCTTCTTACCGCTGACGACCGCCTGCCGGTACACCTGCACCTACTGCACGTTCTTCGACCCGCCCGGGCAGGCGACGCTCATGGACGACGACGACGTGAACGGGACCCTCGACACCGGGGCCGATGCGGGCTGTACCGAGGCGCTGTTCACCTTCGGCGACGACCCGGACGACCGCTACGACGGGATTCACAGGCAACTCGACGCCTGGGGGTACGACTCCATCCACGACTACCTGCGGGCGGTGTGTGAGCACACGCTGGAGCGCGGATTGTTGCCGCACTCGAACCCCGGCGACCAGACGCGCGAGCAGATGGCGCTGGTCGCGCCCTACAACGCCAGCATGGGCGTGATGCTGGAGACGACCGCCGACGTGGGTGCCCACGCGGGCCCGCGGGTGAAGTCGCCGGGCCAGCGAATCAACACGATTCGCAATGCAGGCGAACTGAAGGTCCCCTTCACGACGGGCATCCTCGTCGGCATCGGCGAGGACTGGCGCGACCGGGCGGAGAGCCTGCTCGCCATCCGGGACCTCCACGAGCGCTACGGGCACATCCAGGAGGTCATCGTCCAGAACGTCGTCCCGAACGAGCGCTCGCGGTACGAGCGCCCCGACGTCGAGACGATGCGACGGGTGGTCGCGATGGCCCGGTATGCCCTGCCGGCGGAGGTGTCGGTGCAGGTGCCGCCGAACCTCTCCCCGACCCGGGAACTGCTGGACTGCGGCGTCGACGACCTCGGCGGTGTCTCGCCCGTGACGGACGACTACATCAACCCGGAGTACGAGTGGCCCGCCCTGCGAGAACTGCGCGACATCGCCGACGAGGCGGGTGTGCCCCTGCGCGAGCGCCTGCCGGTGTACGAGCGCTACCTGCCGGCCGAGCTTCGGTCCGAGGAGTTCGACGGCGAGCCAGCCCCTGGCGACGGCTGGCTCTCCGAGCCTATCCGGGCGGCGTTGACCGGTGACACTCCGGCAGGGCGGCGCTACCGGGCGGTGTTGCGCGGTGAGACGACTGTCTGACCGCGAAGTTCGGCGAAGCGCCGTCGGTCTGACAGGCTACCGAGTCGTCAGGAGAACTCCTAGTCGGATTCATGTCTGATGGTCCCGTATGTCCGAACGGGATGGGAGAGAGTATCACGACGAACGTCCCGAGCGAGAAAGCTATTCTGAGTGCGCTCGACGCCGTCTCGTCGATGCACGTCGCGGAACTGTGTTACGTCCTCGGTGGCGACCCCGGTCCAGTCGACCACCAGTGTGACTACCTCGAACGCGCCGGGTTCGTCCGGATGCGGGACGGGGAGACGTACAGCATCACGAGCAGCGGCCGACAGCGACTCCGAATCCTGCTTCGGGCACGTGGCCCGGAACAGGTCGGCGAAATCGGTCGGTGAAAATCACCCCGACGTTTCTTGCGTGCAGCCAGCGTAGCTGTGGGTAGTCACCATGACCCACACCATCGAGATCTCCGACGACCTGAAAGCTCGCCTCGATACGCACCTCGAAGAGGGCGAGACCCACGAAGAACTCATCGAGGAACTCGTCAACATCTACGAGAGCACACGGTTCGTGCAGGAAGGGTATTCGGAGTGAAAGAGGCGACGAGAGACCCGGAGTACGGGACCGGGGGAGACTCGCCGGTTACGCGCTCGGCGGGCGTTCGACGAACTCGAACAGCGTGTCGTAGTCGTCGGGCAGTTGCCCGCGAACCTGCTCGAGTTCGCCCGGCGCGACGTTCTCCGCGACGAGGGCCAGTATCTGCTGGGCGTGGTAGATGGCGTCCGGTCGCTCGGTGTGGCTGCGACGGGCGACCCGGTCGACGAACTCGTCGAAGTCGAAGCGCTGGCCCGACTCCGCGGTGGTGAGAAACCGGTCTATCTCCATCGGGAGCGACGCGGCGAGGTCTTTCGCTTCACCCGCCTGAAGTCGCTCACCGAGGGTACTGAGCGTGGCACGCGACGCACGGAGCGCTTCACCTTCGTCCGGAAGCCTGAGACGATGCTGGACCTGTCCGACGAACTCACTGAACTTCATGCTCACGTCGAAGTTACCGGTGGGGCCGTAAGAGGCGAGCCTTGATTTCGACCGTCAGTCGCCGGCGAGTCGCTGGACGACCCAGTGGTCGTCGTCCTGTCTCGTGAGCACCGACGGCTCCCGCATCCGGACGACGTAGCCCGTCGGGTTCTGCTGGACCTCGTGGTCGGCGCGAACGCTCCCGAGGTGCCCGAGTAACTGCGCCGACGGCGGTTTCTGGGCCGCACCACAGTCGTAGATGGTGAGCAGGCCGCGCCCACCCTCGCGTTCGTAGACGACGATGTGGGCGTGTGCTGGGAGTCGCCACTGGTCGTCCGTGTCGGTCGGCGCGAGCGTGTTCATGCCGGCGAGTACGACGACCGGGCTGAAAAGTCAGTCGTCCGCGCTCGCTACGTCGCCCGCCGTCTCTGGGACCTCGCCGGGGGCGAGCAGGGGCGTCCCGTCGGCCTTCGGGCCGAGGGTCGGACCGAACGGGCCGTCGCCCTCGACGACCCGCCGCTGTTCGTAGTCGGTGGAGCGCTCGACCGGTACGCGCCCGATGGCACGAATCATCTCGACGTAGCGGTCGAACGTTCGGAACTCGCCGTACTGGCCGCCGGCGCGCTTGGTTATCTCCTCGGAGAGGATGGTGCCCATGAAGTCGTCCGCGCCGCAGTTGAGCATCTTCATGCCGTGTTCGTCGCCGTACTTCACCCACGAGGACTGGACGTGCTCGATGTTGTCGAGGAAGAGCCGGCCGACGGCGATCATGAGTTCGTCCTCGGCGCGACTCGCGCCCTCGGTGACGACCCCGTGTTCGTACAGGGGTGTGTTCTCGTGGACGAACGAGAGCGGCACGAACTCGGTGATGGCACCGTCGACGCGCTCTTGAAGGTCACGCAGTTCTTCGAGGTGCATGACGCGGTGGGCGGCGTTGTCGACGTGGCCGTACATGATGGTCGCGGTGAGGCCGAGGCCGACGTTCGCCGCGGCCTCCATGGCTTCGAGCCAGTCGTCGGTACGAATCTTGCCCGGGCAGATGACGTCACGGACCTCGTCGACGAGAATCTCGGCGGCCGTTCCAGGAACCGAGTCCAGCCCGGCGTCTTTGAGTTGCTGGTAGACCTCCTCGTAGCTCCAGTCGGTCCCGCGCTTTGCGTGGTACGCCTCCTCCGGCGTCATCGAGTGCAGGTGCACGTCGTCGACCGACATGGCCCGCATCTGCTCGACGTAGGTGCCGGGGTCGGTGCGGTAGCGCTCGGGTGGTTTGTAGTTCGTCTCCTTCCAGTCCGACTGGCGGAGAGTCTCGTGGTGCTCGTCGTCCAGCGCGAACGCCGGGTGCAGGCCCGAAACCGAGGTTATCTCGTAGACGCCGCGTTCGACCGCGTCGGCGACGACCTGTCTCGACTCGGCGGGCGTCTTGGTGAACCCGCCGTGTTCACCGTCGTACTCCTCCTCGAAGGTGTGGGCGGTGTTCTTGAAGTTACAGAACAGGCAGCCGGTGTTACACGCCGTGGTGACGTTGTTGTTCAGGTTCGCGACGAAGGTGACCTCGTCGCCGACGACGTCCTGTCGGCGCTCGTCGGCCGCCTGCAGGACCTTCTCCTTGCGGACCGGGTCGATGCCGTCCACGTCGGTCCCGGTCGTGATGAGTTCGATACCGTCTGCGACCGTGAGACGGTGGCCGTCGCGGGCCTTCGCGAGCGCGTTCTCGAACGACTGGTCGGTCTCGGGAACGTGCGCGAAGTCGAACCCGTCCGACGGCAGGTCGGCCGCAGCGGGGTCGAGTTGGGTCATTATCCCAAACACTCCCGTTGGAACCGTAAAAACATCGCGGGACAGACGAGGACTCGCCGGTATCGCCAGCCACCGCGTGGCCGGTCAGAGGTCCGTGGCGGTATCGTTCAACAGGGCCTTGATGCCACGCCGGAGTCGCTGGGAGGCGGCCGAATCGCTGATGTCCATCCTGGCACCCAGTTCCCCGAGCGTGATGTTCCGGGGGACCTCCCAGTACCCCTCCTCGAACGCGAGCGCGATGATGTCGCGTTGCTCTTTCGTGAGCGTCGACCCGCCGGTCGGCGACACCGGGTTGTAGATTCGACGCACGTCGAGGTGGACACCCTGGTCCAGACAGTCCGTCTGGAATTTCCGGAGGTGGGACCGGTCCGCGAACAGTAGCCGGAAGGTCCACTCCTCGGCGTTGCCGACCGCTCGCAACACGTCCCCCTCGTTCTGCAAGAGCGGCTGGATGACCCCGTTCACATCGGGGCTCCAGACGATTTCGAACAGCGACCGCTCGCCAGTCTCGCTGAGACAGCGCACCGACTGGGTGAGTGGGTCGTCCGCGAGGGCCTGCTGGACGGAGTCTTCGTCTTCACCAGTCATCCAGAACAGCGGCATGATGCCCGTCTCCATCGGGACCAGCCGTTCTAGCTCCACTTCGATGTCGGGGAACGCGTCGAACAACCGTCCGAGCGCGAACTCCGACGACGGAATCGAGATGTCAGTGATGAGTGTCATGGTGGCCTCCTGCTGGTCGGAACTGGCGGTGGTGACTCGTTCCCCGCTGAATACGTACTGCTACGTCATGGGACGAGATATAGATAATCACTGCGACATGTATTCGGCCCAGACGGTTCGGGTCGCCACTCGCCGACGCTGGCTGGCGAACGTGGAGTGAAACCTTCTTGGTGGCGCACTCCGCGCTTTCTCCCATGAGCACTCGCGTGCGGGGGTGTCCCCCGTGACGTCCGTCAAGGAGTTCCGTATCGAGGAACCGGCGACAGCCGACGAACTGGGCCGTGGTGCGTTCGTCTTCACCGACGCCTACTCCGTGTTCGACTGGGGCAAGATGCCCGACCAGATACCGAGCAAGGGCGCGTCGCTCTGTTCGATGGGCGCGTTCAACTTCGAACTGCTGGAGGACGAGGGCGTCCCCACGCACTACCGCGGCGTCGTCGAGGACGGCGAGGTCGTCCCGCTCCGGGAGGCCTCGCATCCGCCGTGGGAGATGGCTATCGACCTCACGCAGGTCCCCGACCTCCCCCACGAGGGCCGGGACTACGACTACGACGCGTTCCATAGCGAGGCCGGCGAGAACTACCTCGTCCCCCTCGAAATCGTCTTCCGGAACCGCGTCCCCGTCGGCTCCAGTCTCCGGAGCCGCACCGACCCGGCCGACCACGGCCTCGACTTCGAGTCGTGGCCCGACGGGGCCGTCGACCTCGACGAGCCCATCGTCGAGTTCTCCACGAAGTACGAGGAGTCCGACCGCTATCTGAGTCCGGAAGAGGCCGACGAGATTGCGGGCGTCGCCCAGATCGACGACCTCGAAGCCGTCGCGCGCGAGGTGAACCGTATCGTCACCGAGCAGGCCGCTTCTGGTGGGCTGACCCACGAGGACGGCAAGATAGAGTGTCTGTACTTCGACGGTGAGATTCGCGTCGCCGACGTGGTCGGCACCTTCGACGAGAACCGCTTCAGCTACGAGGGCACCCAGATATCCAAGGAGGTCATCCGGCAGTACCACAAGCGCACCCAGCCCGAGTGGGTGGAGGCCGTCGGCGCGGCCAAGGAGAAGGCCAAAGCCGAGAACATCGCCGACTGGCGCGAACTCTGTGAGGTCCAGCCCGACCACCTCGACGAGGACGTGCTGCAGGTCGCAAGCGAGATGTACACCGCGGGCGCGAACGCCTATACCGGTCTGGAACTGTTCGACGCGCCGCCCATCGACTCGGCCATCGGGGCCGTTCGGCGGCTCTGAGGCGGCTGGGTCTGGTTCTCTCGATTCCGTTTTTCAGGCGCTCGACAGGCCGATGACGAGCGCGAGCACGACGAGGGCGACGAACAGCAGGCGGACGACTCGCGGGAACACGTCGAGGTTCAGGGCCATGGGGAGGCTGTTCGAGTCCATATACCCCCTCTGTGCTGATAGGTGAAAAACTGCCGCACCAGCGACATCTCCCTCCCACGCCGGTTGCGGGCACAGCCGCGACGGCTGCTGGTTGTCACTCGAACGAGACCAACCGCGCTACTTACCCGCGCTGGTGTCGTATATTCCATCTGAGATGAGTATCGAAGGCAGAACACACCGGGAGGACGGCGAGACCATCGACGTCCTGCTCGTCGCGGCCGAGTCCAGCACCCGTAGCCTGCTCACCGAGTCCCTCGAACGCGGCTGTGAGTCGGCGGTCGTCCGGTCGGTCGCCACCCACGAGGCCGCGTTCGACGCACTGGAAGCGGCGGGGGCGGATGTGGACTGTATCGTCACGACGTTCTCTGCGCCGGAAACAGGGGACCTCTCGTTCCTCCGCGAGTACCGCCGACGGGAGTTGCCCGCCCCATTCGTCGTGTTCTCCGACAACGGGACCGACCAGCACGTCGCCGAGGCCTTCGCCTCGGGCGTCACGCACTACGTCCAGTGGAACGGGAGCGAATCCCTCGTACTGCTGGCGAAGCAGATAGAGCGGGCCGTCGAGGAGAACAGTCAGCACAGGCTGGTCGCTCGCCAGCGGGACGCACTCGACAACGTCAACACGGGCATCGCTATCGTCGACGCCAGTGGGCACTACATCTACGTCAACCACTACTACGCGGAGATGTACGGCTACGAACCGTCGGAACTCCTCGGCACCGCCTGGACCGTCCTCGAACGAGACGGAACGGACCCCGGGTACGCGGACGTCCTGTCTGCGGTCCCCCGCGAGGGCGAGTGGACCGGGGAACTCACCCAGCGGCGCAAGGACGGGAGCGACGTCCGGGCGGCCCACGCCATCTGGGACGCCGATTCGAGCGCGATGGTCGTCGTCGCCCGCGACCTCACCGACGCGGACAGGAACGAACTCGACCTGTTCGAGGAGCGCGAACGTTTCGACCTGCTGATAGAGGCCATCGAGAACTACGGCATCGTGGGTATCGACCCGGACGGGAACGTCACCAGCTGGAACACCAGTTCCGAGCGCATCAACGGCTATCCCCGGGAGGAGATAATCGACGCCCACATCTCCATCCTGTACACCGACGAGGACATCGCGGCCGGGCTCCCCGAGGAACACCTCCGACGGGCACGTGAGGACGGTCCCGTCCACGAGGAGGGGTGGCGCGTCGAGCGAGGCGGCGACCGGTACTGGATGGATTTCACCCTCTCGTCGGTCAACGACCGCTCGGGCGAGCATCGCGGGTTCGTCTGCGTGCTTCACGACCGGACCGAACAGGCGAAACGCGAACGACAGCTCCAGCGCCGCGTCGAACAGCTCGGGCAGTTCGCGAGCGTCCTGAGCCACGACCTGCGGAACCCGCTCACCACGGCGTCGCTGCACCTCGAACTCGCTCGCGGGCACCCGGAAGAGGCGGGAGAGCACATCGAGAAGGCCGACCGCGCGCTCTGTCGCATCGAGACCCTGGTCGATTCGCTGCTGCGGCTGGCGAAGGAGGGCGAGATCGTCCAGGAGTTCGAGGCCGTCTCGCTCACGGACACGGTCAGGCGCGCCTGGGACGTCGTCGACCCCCCGGACGCCTCGCTCGTCGTCGAGGAGGAACTCCCGCCCGTCCAGGGCGACCCCGAACGACTGCGTGCCCTGTTCGAGAACCTGTTCCGCAACAGCATCGAACACGGGAAGCCCGACGTGACGGTGCGCTTTGGCAGGGTCAACGGTGGCTTCTTCGTCGCGGACGACGGTCCCGGCATCCCGGAGACGGAGCGAGAGAAGGTGTTCGAGTACGGGTACAGCACCGACGAGCACGGGACCGGCTTCGGGCTCAGCATCGTCGAGAGCATCGCCGTCGCCCACGGCTGGAACGTGATGGCGACCGAGAGCGAGCCGGGCGGGGCCCGGTTCGAGTTCTCGTCCATCCTGGACAGGAAGGGCCCGGAGCCCACCGGGGAGTGACGTGGCCCACCAGACCGTCGAGAACGACCCGAGCGGACGGTTCAGGCCGTCGCGAGGCCGACGAAGAGGGTCAGGACGATTGTGACGACGAGCAGGACGAGGAGGGCAAGGAACAGCAACCGGCGGACCGTCGGGGAGACCGGCAGGTCGGTCGCCCTGGAGAGGCTGTCCGAGTCCATGTTGGCTGTTCGATAGCTGGCACGAAAGAAGCCGGCATTGACAGTCGTGGTCGACTGTTCTGGCAGTGGACCGGAGGCGATGCTCATCGCGCTACCAGGAGTACTCGAAGCTCGGTAGAAGGTCGGAAGACGGTCCGGTAGGGGTCAGTCGTCTGCGGGGACCGGCTGCCCGGCGAGCTGGACGATCTGGACCTCGAGGTCTCGCTGGTCGCCGTCGTTACGGAGCGTGTACCCACCCTCCAGGTCGACGCCGTTCGACTCGGTCTCGCGGACCAGTCGTGCCAGTGCTTCGGTGAACTCTTCTCTCGTGACTGGGGTCGAGTCTGCTCTCATACGTCCCTCGTTCCTACGGCGGTCCTCGCTGCTGCCCTGGGTACGATGTGCCGACTCGGTTCGTTCGTCGTGCATGTCGGGGGAATCATGTCTGGGTTCGGATGTCATCGATCGCTCGGAAGGGTGCCTCTGAAGTGCGCCCGTTGGGTCGAGTACGAACAAGCGGTGGAACACTCGGGGAGAGGAGTATTGCACATAGTTGTACTAACCGCACCGCGACTGTATTTCAGGTATGCGGGGTATTAAACATAACGCCATACCACCCTCAGGAGTAGCACGTCTAGTGATAGCACGATAACGGCCTGTTGATGGATTGAAACCACCATCGGGGCCGTCGAGGATAACCGGTACTGGTTTCGGTAAAACAGCCATGGTATTGTCCAAAGTTTACAAGTACGCCGGCGGTGGTCGGCCCGGGTTCGTTCACCACCGCCCCGCAGGACGTTCCGTCGGGGGCTCACACCGTCGAGACCGGCGTTCCCCTGGAGCCCCGACCCCACCGCGGCCTGCCCTCCCCCGACGACGACCACGCGCCTGCGGCGCGGGTCGCCCCGCCCGGTGGTGGTGGGTCGGCCGGTACGACGACGAAACCACCTTCTCCCTCCGGCGACAACCACCGTGCAGTGACAGCCGACGAGTCCGATTCCACCCCGCCCGAGGACGAGTCTCCGCCGGGCGATGAACCAGCGGACGCACAGGAACCGACCGACGAGTCGGACGAGGTACCAGTAAACCGCTTCTACGACGCCCTCGAAGCCCACGGCCAGCCGGTCATCACGGCCACCCAGCTCGCCCGCAAGCTCGACACCACGCAAGAGCACGCCCTCCGTGCCCTCGAACAGCTGGAACGCCGCGGCGACGTGGCCCACCAGACCGTCGAGAACGACCCGACGGTGTGGTACGCGACCGACTGGGCCGACCTGGTCGACCGCGAGCGCGTCGTCTTCTTCCCGAGCCGCCGTCGCCTCGTCGTGGACCAGCCGACGCAGTTCACCCGGGCGCAGTGCTCGCAGTTCGCCCACCTCGTCGATACGACGCGGTCGGGGGGCTACCTCTACGAGATTCGCCAGGAGGACATCTGGCAGGCCCCCTACGACGACTTCGAGAAGCTGATGCGGACCATCCGGCAGGTGATTCCGGAACGCTCGCCGCACTTCGAAGAGTGGGTCGAGGACCAGTGGAAGCGTGCGAACCAGTTCGTCCTCTCGACCCACGAGGAGGGCTATACTGTCCTCCAAGCCGCCAGCGAGAACCTGATGGGCAACGTCGCCCGCCAGAAGTTAGACGAGACCCACCTCAGAGCGGCCATCGACGACACCACGTCGTGGGTCGCCGACGAGAAGATAGCCGAAATCAAGCGGATTCTGTACGAGGCGGGCTATCCCGTCAAGGACGAGCGTGACCTCGAATCGGGCGACGAGTTGCCCATCGAGTTACTGCTCAACCTGCGGGACTACCAGCAGACCTGGGTCGACCGCTTCACCGAGCAGAAATCGGGCATCATGGTCGGGCCGCCCGGGAGCGGGAAGACGGTTGCCGCCATGGGAACGATGGCCGCGGTCGAAGGTGAGACGCTCATCCTCGTCCCCTCGCGAGAACTCGCCAGCCAGTGGCGCGAGGAGTTACTGGCACACACCTCGCTCACGGCCGACCAGATCGGCGAGTACCACGGCGGCGAGAAGGAGATTCGCCCCGTGACCATCGCGACCTACCAGACGGCAGGGATGGACCGGCATCGACAGCTGTTCGACCAGCGTCGGTGGGGACTCATCATCTACGACGAGGTGCATCACGTGCCGAGTCGGGTCTTCAGACGCTCTGCGGACCTCCAGTCCAGGCACCGCCTCGGCCTCACGGCGACCCCGGTCCGCGAGGACGACAGGGAGGAGGACATCTTCACGCTCATCGGGCCGCCCATCGGGACGGACTGGGACGCCCTGTTCCAGGCGGGTTACGTGCAGGAGCCGGAGGTGTACATCCACTACGTCCCGTGGGCCGACGACGACGACCAGAACGAACACGCGAGCGCCGACCCGGGCCACGAGAAACGAATCCTGGCGGCGATGAACCCCGCGAAGATTCGGGAGACGCGCCACTTGCTGGCGAAACACCCCGAGAAGAAGGCGCTCGTCTTCGTGGAGTACCTCGACCAGGGAGACATGCTCGCGGAGGCGCTCGACGCTCCCTTCATCTCCGGGGAGATGCGCCACTCCGAGCGCCGCAAACTCCTCGACGAGTTCCGCCGGGGCGAGCGTCGCGTGCTCGTCATCTCACGCGTCGGCGACGAGGGCATCGACCTGCCCGACGCCGAGTTGGCCATCGTCGCCTCCGGACTCGGCGGCTCGCGCCGACAGGGAGCCCAGCGCGCCGGCCGGACCATGCGCCCCGAGGGCAACGCCCTGATGTACGTGCTGGCGACGCGGGGCACCAGCGAGGAGGACTTCGCCCAGCGCCAGCTCCGGCACCTGGCATCGAAGGGCGTGAAGGTCCGGGACGGCCCGGCCGAGGCCGTCGAATAATTGCCAGCGTCGTCGGGCTTGAAGCCCTGCGGGTCGTTCTGTGCGATAGTATGGTAGACCCGACTTCAGATCTGGGCGACGTCGACCCCGAGGAGGCGCCCGCCTGTGCGGTCTGCGGCGCGGCGGTCGTGGGGCAGGAACATCGCGTGCGCTCGTGGGTCGAGGATGGCAACGTCGAACACCGACACTTCTGCGACGACGACTGTCTCGACGAGTGGGACGGCGCGGCCGAGTAGCCCCAGTTCGACGCCCGCCGCGGTCCAGGGCGATTTCACTCCGCCGCGACCAGTCCCTCGACTGCGCCGAGGTTTGCCTGCGAGTTCACGTTCTCGAAGTTCTCCGGGCGCGTCCGCGCCCGAACCGCCTCCTCGTCGACGACCAGCGGGTCCAGTCGCGCCACCACGTCGCGAATGCACTGCTGGCCCGCCGCGAGCGCGCGCAGGGACACCGCACTGGCGACCGTGGTTCGATACACCGCACAGAGGGGCTGCCACCGTCCATCGAACTCCGGCACGACACCCGTCTCACCCGCCGCGTCGGCGAACAGCGACCGCACGAACCCGGGGTCGACGCGTGGCATGTCACAGCCGGTGACCGCGACGACCGGCGAATCGGTCTCGCGTAGTCCGGTCAGGAACCCGCCCACCGGCCCCCGGTCTCGCACGTCGTCCACGACGACGCGCGTCTCGACGTCAGCACCCGCCAGCACCTGCCGAATCCCGTCGACCTGTGGCTCGCGGCAGGGAACCACGACCTCGTCGACGACTTCCGCAAGGCGGTCCACGACGTGGCGGACCAGCGCGACACCGTCGAGTTCGGCGAGGGCCTTGTCGGGTCCACCGAAGCGCGTGGAGTGCCCGCCGGCGAGGACGATGGCACCGCGGCCCGGGTCATCGTGGCGCGTCACGCCAGGAACCCCGCCTGTCCGGAGAACGCCAGGTACAGCGAGAACACCGTCACGAGTATCGCGATACCCATCTCGGCGTACAGGGCGACCTTGCCCCACCGGTACCACGAGTCGTACTCCGGCTCGGTTCCAGTGTCGCCCATCAGTCATCACCCCCCGGGGCGGCCGTCGTGCTGCCTGAACCCTCGTCGAGCCAGCGGTCGCGGGTCCCGATGCCGTGGGCGTCGATACCGCTCCCGCTCCGCATCGCCCAGACGTAGAACAGGACGATGGGCACGAAGAACACGAGCGCGACGACCGCGTACCCCATGTGGATGTTCGGGACGTACCCGAACACCAGCGGGTAGACGATGCCACCGGACGTCGAGACGCCGCCGATGAAGCCCGAGGCAGTGCCGGGCCGGTCCGGGAACACGAGCGGGACGATGGCGAAGACGCCACCGGTCCCGAAGCTCACCGCGATGCCGAACATCGCCAGGACGACCACGGAGGCCGGGAGCACTCCGGCGAGGCCCACGACCGTCAGGAGTATCATCATGAGCGTGACCAGCAACAGCGCCGTCAGCAGCCAGTGCACGCGGGGCGCGTACGCCTGCTCCGTCGAGAGAATCGGGTACGGCGTCCACCCCTTGCGCTGCCAGAGGTCGGACATGTAGCCCGAGAACGGCCGGAACAGCGACGCGTTGAACGACTGGACCGCCGCGAAGGTCCCGGCGGCGGTCTGGATGGCCGCCACGTCGGTGAAGCCGAGGTCGCGGATGGACGCCGCAAAGCCCTCGGTGTAGTAGCTCGGGAGCCAGGAGTTCATCGCGATCTCCAGCCCGAACGTCATCGCGTACGCCAGCATCAGCGCGATGGCGGCGTAGCGCGTCCAGACGAACATCGTGTCGCCGAGCGACGTATTCTGCTTCGCGATTTCGGCGGTGGCGGCGTCGCGTGCTGGCTCGCCGCGCCACTTGTACAGCACCGCGACGCCGAGCGCGAGAACGCCGAGGTGCAGGAACGCGTCGGTGTAGTTCGTCCCGTAGAGACGCGGGAGCATGAGCGCCCCCACGCCGGCACCGACGTTCCCGGTTCCTGCATAGAGACCCTCCGCGGTCCCGATCTCGTGCTCGTCGAACCACTGGGCGACGTGCTGGATGCCGACGACGAAGCTGATGCCAGCCGAGGCGACGACCAGCCGTTCGAGGAACAGTATCTCGTAACTGGTGGCGAACGCCGAGGCGATGCTCACCAGGCCGGAGTAGCCCAGGATGACCGCGAACACGTTGTGCGCGCCGAAGCGGTCTGCCGCCCAGCCCGCGGCCACCCGACCGGGCGGGGCGAGCCAGATGGCCGAACTCGCGAGCAGGCCGAGTTCGGCCAGACTGAGCGAGAACGCCTGCCCGATGCTGGGACTGAACGCGGCCGTGGAGAACCACAGCAAGAACGCGGTGAAAAAGCCAAGCGTCGCGATGAGCAACTGCTCGACCTTCCGTGAAATCATACGCGCTCACCCCCCACGACCACGATTTCGGGCTGTGGTGCGACGAGCCGAACCGCGCACTGTTTGAGGTTCGGTTCGGCAGAGCGCGGGTCCGTCGCCGGTACCGTGAGACGGTTGGTCGCCGGATGGTGGATGGGCAACCAGACCAGCCCCTCGGGGACGGCGTCGTCGGCGTCGACCCTGGCCGTGACGCTCTCGCGTCTGGTCTCGAGCGTGACCTGTCGGTCGTCGCCGGCGACCGGTTCGAGGCAGTCGGCGTGCGCGGCGAGCGTCTCGGGATGGAGACGGGCCCGGACCGGCCCCGGGTCGTCGGGTGACCCGCGCGAGCGAATCCCCGTGTTGTAGCCGTCGGCTTCCCGGCCGGTGGTGAGCGTCAGCGGGTACTCGTCGTCCACCGGTTCCGGCAGGTCGCGACCCGTGCCGCCGGCGAAGCGCGCCCTGCCGGAGGGCGTCGGGAACGACCACGCGTCGGCTTCCTCGTCGTAGTACCGGTAGCCCCCGTTCGCCGTCGGGGTCGGGGCCGGCCACCGGACCGCGTACTCGGCCTCCAGACGCTCGTAACTGATACCCGAGCAGTCCGCGAGGGTGCCCGCGGTCAGGTCGGCGAACTCCCGAAAGAGGGACTTCGGGTCGGTCGCCTCGCCGAACAGGCCGTCCGCGAGCGCGTTCCCGATGCTCGTGATGACGTCGAGGTCGGTCCGCACGCCGCTGGGGAGGTCGCTGGCGGGCCGGACCCGCGACACCGTCCGCTCCATGTTGATGGCGGTGCCATCCGATTCCCCCCAGGTCGCCGCCGGGAGCACCACGTCGGCGAGTTGTGTCGTCTCGGTGTGGAAGGCGTCCTGAACCACGAGGAACGCGTCGTCCAGCGTCTCCGCGACCGCGGAGGCGTCCGGCATCCCCGCGACGGGGTTCGTGGCGACGGCGTACACCGCCTCCACCGGGCCGTCGTCGATGGCGTCCATGGTGCCGACGGGGCCCGGCCCGGTGTCGTCGGGGAGCCGGTCGACCGGCACGCCCCACTCCGCGGCGACGAGTTCGCGCGCCCTCGGGTCGGCGAAGTCGCGCTGGCCGGGCCAGGAGCCCTTCGAGGAGCAGACGCGGGTGCCCATCGAGTTGGCCTGCCCGGTCAGCGAGAACGGGCCGTTGCCGGGACCCATCGAGCCGGTCGCCAGACAGATGTCGATGAGCGCGCCCGAGGTCTCCGTGCCCTGGACGCTCTGGTTGACGCCCATCCCCCAGTAGACGAGCGCGTCGTGGTCGAACGCGGCCGCGAGGGCCTCCACGTCCTCGAACGGGACGCCGGCGCGCTCGGCGGCTTCGTCCGGGGCGGGCAGGTCCGCCCGCAGCTCGTCGAAGCCGACGGTCGCCTCCGCGACGAACTCGCAGTCCACGCGGTCCGTGGCACACACCTGGGCGAGCACGGCCCGGGCGAGGTCGAGGTCGCCGCCCGGGTCCGGGCTGACGTGTCTGTCTGCCGCCGCTGCGGACTCGGTCCGCACCGGGTCCACGACGACGAGTTCGCCGTCGTCCTCGGCCGCGCTGTTGGTTATCCACCGGAACATGACCGGGTGAGCCACCGCCGGATTCGCCCCCCAGACCACGTGGCGATTCGCGTTCGGAATATCGTCGTACGTCGGTGGCGGCGCGTCGCTGCCGAAGGCGTCGTAGTACGCCGTCACCGCGCTGGCCATGCACAGCGTGGTGTTCGCGTCGTAGTACCGGGTGCCGATGCCGCCCCGGGCGAGTTT
This sequence comes from Haloarchaeobius ordinarius, assembly GCF_051801355.1. Lineage (GTDB taxonomy): Archaea > Halobacteriota > Halobacteria > Halobacteriales > Natrialbaceae > Haloarchaeobius. The sequence continues at coordinate 471,469 of NZ_CP196560.1, forward strand.
CCCGAGGGCGTAGGCGGCCTCGTTGGTCTGCTGGCCGCTGCCGAGGACGGCGATGCTGTCCCGGTCGCGGGCAATCGCCTCGCCGAAGGCGGTGACGACGCGGTCGATAGCCACGTCCCACGTCGTCTTCTGGAGGTCGTCGCCGCTGCGGACCATCGGCTGGGTGAGCCACTCGCCCCCGGGGTCCGCCGTCTCCGAGACGCCCCGCTGGCACGCCAGCCCGCGGTTCACCGGGTGCATCGCGTCGCCCCGGACCGTGTCGAGCCCGTAGCCGACGTCGACCCCGCGCTGGACGTGGCCGCAGCCGACGGCACACCGCATGCAGGTGGTCGAGACCCAGTCGCTCACGCGGCGACCACCTCCATGGCGGCTGCGTCCTCGGTCCCGCTCATTCTCCTTCCTCGGTGACTGCGAGTGGTTCCGTCGGGACTTCGGGAGCCGGAGTGTCGTCGTCCACGAACGGGTACCACGACTGCTTCGCGTCGGTGAGACACGGGTCCTCGTAGCCGTCGACCTCCTCGGGTTCGGCCAGTTCGATGAGCGTCTCCTGGCCGGTCGCGTCGACCCACTCACGGAACGTCTGGCCGTCCTGTCGCAGGGCGGCGTACGCCTCGACGAGGTTCCTGAGCAGTCCCGGAACCTCGTCGGCTGGCACACGCTGGCGGACCCACTCGATGAAACTGGGTTCGGCCCCGATGCCGCCACCGACGCCGACGTCCATCGCCTCGACCATCTCGCCGTCCTTGCGGGCCCGCATCCCCTGTAGCCCGATGTCGGCGGTCATCGCCTGCCCGCAGTCGGCGGTACAGCCGGAGAAGTGCAACTTGATTCGATCCACGTCGTCGGGCAGTTCCACGTTGTCGCGCAGCCACCGGAGCATGATCGCCATCCGGGCTTTCGTCTCCGTCAACGCCAGCGAGCAGAACTCGGTGCCCGTACAGGCCATCGCCCCGCGGACGAACGGGTTCGGTTCGGGTCTGTGCTTCTCGAGCAGCGGTTCGTCGAGCAGGGCGTCGACCGCGTCGTCGGGGACGTCCACGACGACCGGGTTCTGGCGACGGGTCAGTCGAACCTCGCCGGAGCCGTACTCGTCGGCGAGGTCCGCGAGTTCGATGGTATCCTCGGCGGTCATCCGTCCGACCGGGACGTTCAGCCCGACGTAGTTCTGCCCGTCGCGCTGGTCGTACACGCCGACGTGGTCGTGTGCGCCCCGTTCGGTCGGCTTCCCGGCGTTGTAGGTGTACTCGCCGCGGAAGTCGGTTCCCGCACGTTCGAGTTCGAAATCCAGCCGGTCGTCCAGTTCGTCCCGGATGGCGTCGGTACCCCAGTCGTCGACGAAGAACCGCGCCCGGTTCTTCGCGCGGTTCTGGCGGTTGCCCTCCTCGTGGTACAGTTCGACGAACGTCCGGACCGTCTCGACGGCCTGCTCGGGCCGGACGAAGATGTCCAGCGGGCGGGCCGGTCTCGGTTCACGGCCGCCGAGCCCGCCGCCGACGCGGACGTTGAACCCGGGCGTGGCCTGCCCATCGATGAACTTGTGGGCCGGTTCGAGTCCCACGTCGTTGATGGAGTCCTGCGCACAGCCCTTGCGACACCCCGTCACCGAGATGTTGAACTTCCGGGGCATGTTGCGCAGGTCGTCGTCCTCGCGGATTGTCTCCTGAATCTCCTCGAGGATGGGCCGAGAATCGACGTACTCGTCGGCCTTCCCGGCGACCGGACAGCCCGAGATGTTCCGCATCGTGTCGCCGCCCGCCGAGCGCGAGGAGACGCCCGCGGCTTCGAGCTTCTCCCACACCTCTGGGATGTCCTCGAGTTTCAGCCAGTGGAGCTGGATCGACTGGCGGGTGGTGAAGTCGACCCAGCCGTTGCCGAACTCCGGGTTCTCGGCGGGGCCGGTCGCGTAGTCGCGGGCCACCTCCCCGATGGCACGGAGCTGGCCCGGTTCGAGGATGCCACCGCAGTTCGTCAGTCGCATCATGAAGTACGACTCCTGTCCCGACCGCTGGTGGAACACGCCCCAGAACTTGAAGCGCGTGAACCACTCCTCGCGCTCGTCTTCGGGGATCGACGCGAAGCCGCGCTCTGCGAACTCCGCTATCTTCTCTCTGACAGCATCGCCGTACAGCTCTCCCTTGACCGCTTCCTTCTTGTGCGCCATGCTCAGGCACACACCCCTTCCGCGAGCTGGACTTCTTCAGCCATTTTTCGTTCTTGCAGTCCAAACGACCACTTATATCGGTTATCACTAATCAAGTGTTGACAGTATCGAGACTGCACAGGTCATGTGGGAACAACTGTAGAGTGGGAGGACATACAAGGAAATTATATATTCTATATGATATTAACGTTCGTGATAGTCGGTGACACGGACAGGAGAGACTGTCGTCACTCCCCGATGGAGTACGACACGAAACGTGGTCGCCGCGGTCAGCCGCCGCCGCAGTCAGTCGTCGGCTTCTTCCCCGCCGTCACCGGCGACGATGTCACCGAGGCCGTCGACCGGGCGGTCGGGGTTCGCGTCGCTGGCCTCGGTCGAGAGGCCCAGCTGGTAGGAGTTCTCGCGGGCCTCACGAAGCCGGGTACGGCCGCGGTGGACCGACACGTCACCGTTGAGGTGCAACCGAACCGCTTCGAGCAGCGCCTCGGCTTCGAGCGGTTGCCCGCGCTCTTTGACATCGTCGATGGTCGCGTCGTCGGGCACGTCGAAGGCACGCTGGGTGATGATGGGCCCCTGGTCGAGGTCGGTCGTCACGTAGTGTGCCGTGACACCGGCGATGCGGACGCCCTCCTCCAGCGCCTGCCGGTAGGCCTTCGCACCCGGGAACGCCGGGAGCAGGCTCGGGTGGATGTTGATGATGCGGTCCTCGTACCGGAACACGACATCCGGGCTGAGGATGCGCATGTAGCGGGCGAGTACGATGAGGTCTGCGTCGTACTCCTCGAGCAGTTCGAGAATCCGCCCCTCGTCCGGCGTCCCCTTCTCGTCGCCCACGTCGTGGAACGGAATCTCGTACTTCCGGGCGAGCGGTTCGAGGTCGTCGTGGTTCGCGATGACCACCGAAATGTCCGCGCCGAGGTCGCCGCTGGCCCACGCCTGGAACAGGCGTTCGAGACAGTGGCTCTCCTGTGTGGCGAGGACGGCGATCTGCTGGGTCTCCCGGTCGCTCGGGAACCGGACCTGCACCTCCACGCCGAGGTCGTCGCCGAGGTCGTGGAGGTCGTCGCGCAGGGTCTCGGGCTTGCAGACCATCTCCGAGGTGTCCGCGTGCAACGTCATCCGGAAGATGTCGTCCCGGACCGCCTGGTCAAGGTCCTCGATGTTGATTCCGCGTTCGAACAGCAACGAGGTGACGCGAGCGATGAGTCCCGTCTTGTCTCCTCCGATGACCGTAATTTCGGTCAAGTCAGTCGTCATCGACACCACCTCCTGATGCTGCTCGAAAGAGACATCACGATATGCTCAGGCGACTGGGAGGCAAAAGACTTCGTATCCAAGCGAAGGTTACGAGACGAGGTCGATAGACAGGCTCGAAAGTCAGGGTCGTCCCGTCGTCTCAGTCGATAGCCACCGCGACCTCGTTCTTGCGCATGAACGGCGGCGTCCACGGGTCGTCGTACCCCATGAAGAACGGTTCACCGACGGGTTCGATGCCGTGTGTCTCCAGCTTCTGGAGCAGTTCGTCCTCCTTCCTGTCGACGCCCGCGCTGCTCGCCCAGCCCGAGAACGACAGCACCGCGAGGTTCCGCGGGCCGACCAGTTCGAGCGACACTAATGGGTCGGTCGGTTCGGGGGCGTCCTCGTAGTCGTAGTCGGCGGGCAGGTAGAACGACATGGTGACGCCCTCGGGGACCTGGCTCGACGTGACGGGCGCGGTCATCGGGATGGTCTCGCCCTCCATGGCGACCGGCGTCGTCATAGACACCTTCTGGCCCAGCGTGTTGTCACCGGAGATGTACCCGAACAGCCGTCGGAACGCCTCGTCACCCGAACTGGCGGTCGTGCTGACCGCGATGGTCGCGGGGTACCGGCGCAGTTCGATGCCGTCGAAGTGGGCGACGCGGTCGTAGTTCACCCGTTCGGTCGTGTAGTCCACGTAGAGTCCCCAGGCGGTCCAGAGGCCGAGTGCGCCCGCGAGGACGCCGAGACCGGCGTACAGTGTGCGGCGGTTCATACGTCATAGTGGCGACGAGAGAGTATAACCCGCGTGCCGAACAGGCCATGCCGACGTGACACCGGCACGCGACGGTATCCACGTTCGTGTGTATCCGGGCGGTTCCAAAACCCCTATCATGCATGACCACGCACCATCGACCGATGACTGGCTACACCGCCACGGTGACCGTCCGACTCAAGCAGGGGGTGCTCGACCCCGAGGCCGAGACGACCAAGCGCGCGCTCGAACGCCTCGGCTTCGACCTCCAGGCGCTCCGGTCGGCCGACCGCTTCGAGGTGGACTTAGAGGCCGAAAGCGACGAGGACGCCCGTGAACGCGCCTCCGAGATGGCCGAGCGACTGCTCGCCAACCCGACCATCCACGACTACGACGTGGAGGTCACCGAGCAGGGATGACCGTCGCCATCATCCGCTTCGGCGGCTCGAACTGCGACCGCGACGCCCTCGGCGCGCTCACCGACCTCGACATCGACGCCGAAATCGTCTGGCACGAGGACGGCCTCCCCGAGGACACGACCGGTATCATGCTCCCCGGTGGCTTCTCCTACGGGGACTACCTGCGCGCCGGCGCGATGGCCGCACGCTCGCCCGTGATGAACGAGGTCCGCGAACTCGCCGACGACGGCGTCCCCGTGCTCGGCGTCTGCAACGGCGCCCAGGTCGGCTGCGAGTCCGGTCTCACAGAGGGCGCGTTCACCACCAACGCGAGCGCCCGCTTCCAGTGCGAACACGTCTACCTCCGCGTCGAGCGCGCGGACACACCCTGGACCGCTGGATACGAGGAAGGCGAGGTCATCGAACTCCCCATCGCCCACGGCGAGGGTCGCTACGAGGTCGACGACGACCGCCTCACCCAGCTCGAGACCGAGAACCGCATCCTCTTTCGCTACTGTGACGAGAACGGCGAGTTGAGCGAAGATGCCAACCCGAACGGGTCGAAGCACAACGTCGCGGGCATCCTCGGCGAACGCGACTCGGTCGCCGTCCTCATGCCCCACCCCGAGCGTGCGGCGCTCGCGGACGTCGGCGGCGTCGATGGGCGGCCGCTGCTCCGCGGGTTCGCACGGGCGGTCGCGGAGTGAGACAGACCCGGCAGGAACACCCCAGACCGACTGTCCCGTTTCTGGAGACGCGGACTCACCACTCGTAACGGCTCAAAGATTAAAGAGTGTGCACAGTAAGGGTTGAGGTGACACAGGGGGTGTGGGGGCCCACCGACACACTACCGGAATGACGGGACGCGAACCCACCGTCCTCGCGGTCGGCTTCACGGCCGCCGAGACGGACGAGATGACGGATGCTTTGCCGTGGACAGTCGTTACCGCGTCCGGCGTCACGACCGCAGTCGACGCCCTGTCCACCGACATCGACTGCGTCGTCAGCGACTACCAGTTGCCCGACGGTGACGCGTTCGACCTCCACGACGCCATCGAAGCCGACGAACCGGCCGTCCCGTTCTTCCTCTACACGGCCGACGGCGACGAATCGGTCGCGGGCCGGGCCATCGCGGCCGGCATGGACGGTTACGTCCCCGCCGCCGACGGCTTCGACACGCTCTGCACCCGGGTCGAGGCAGCCAACGGCGACCGGGGCGGGCCGCTCGCCAGCAGACGAGAACGCCTGGAGTTCGCCTACGACCAGGCACCACTCGCCATCATCGAGACGGACCGGGACGCCGAGATAACCGCCTGGAACCAGGGTGCGACCGACCTCTTCGGCTACGACCACGAGGCGGCACTCGGTGAGAGCGTCATGGAACTTCTGGTCCCGCCGGCCGAACGGCCCGCGCTCGACGACATCTGCGAACAGGTGCTCGACGACTCCGACGAGGACGTCGTCATCAGCCGCAACGGGAACGTCACCAGCGACGGGCGCTACATCACCTGCGAGTGGTACAACACCACGCTGACAGACGGCGACGGGAACATCGTCGGGTCACTCGCGTTCGTCCAGAACGTGACCGACCGCGTCGACCACCAGCGGACCGTCGAGGACCTCCAGGCGATGTCGCGCGAACTCATCCGCATCGAAGAGCGCGAACGCGTCGCCGAGTTCGCGGTCGAAGCGGCACAGAGCGTGCTCGACCACCGGTACACGACGGTTCTGTTGTACGACGAGGAGGCCGACGCACTGGTGCCCGCGGCGGCGACCGACGAGGCGGCGGCGATGCTCACGGAGATGGACGACCTGGTGGGCGAGCAGAGCCTCACCTGGTCCGTGTTCGAGTCCGGCGAGGCGGTCATCGTCGACGAGGAGGCGTACGAGCAGTCGCTGCTCCCGCACTCCCGCGGCATGGAGAGTACCCTCGTGGTCCCGCTCGGCGACCACGGCGTGCTCGCGTTCGCATCGGAAGACGTCGACGGCTTCGACGAGACCACCTCACACCTGGCGAGCATCCTCGCATCCACGACGACCGCGGCCCTCGACCGGAGCGACCAGGAGGAGGAACTCCGCCGCCAGCAGACGATCGTCGAGGCGGCCGGCGACGCCGTCTTCGCGCTCGACGAGGAAGTGCGCTTCCGGACGGTCAACGACGCGATGACTGCGTTGACCGGCTACGACCGTGAGACGCTGCTCGACATGCCCGCGTCCGAGATTCTCGACACCGAGTACCTCGACCGGGGACGTGCCGCACTGGTCGACCTCGTCGACGACGAGGGGCCCGACTCGACCACGTTCGAGGTCGAGATACGGACGGCCGAGGGGCGTCTCGTCCCCTGCGAGGCGACCATCGCCCTGTTGCCCGCCGACTCGCGCTTCGACGGGACGGCGGTCGTCCTCCGCGACATCACCGAACGAAAGCGCATCGCGGACGAACTCGTCGAGCAAAAGCGCAAGATAGAGAACCTCCATGGGGTCGCCTCGCAACTCGACGACTGTGAGACAGAAGCGGAGATCTGGGAGTTGACCGTCGACGCCGCCGAGGGAATCCTCGACTTCGACATCTGCGGTGTCGACCGGGTGGAGGGCGAGTACCTCGTCTCCGCCGGCATCTCCTCGGAGATAGAGCCACAGGGGTACAGGGAACGCTCGCACGTCTCCGACGGCATCGCCGGCAAGACCCACCGGACCGGCGAGTCCTACCTCATCGACGACATCCATGGCGACAACGACGCCACCCCGGAACACCGAACCTACCGGTCGCTGCTGTCGGTACCGGTCGACGACGTGGGCGTCTTCCAGGCCGTCTCGGACGAGGTCGGCGGGTTCGACGAGTCGGACCTCGAACTCGCGGAGTTGCTGGTGAGCCACGTCGCCGATGCGGTCGAGCGCCTGGCGTTCGAGGAGGAACTCATGAACGAGCGTGACCGGTTCGCCGCGCTGTTCGAGAACGTCCCCGACCCGGTCGTCTACGCCAAACACGAGGACGACGAGCCAGTCATCGTCGAGGTGAATGCCGCGTTCGAGCGCGTCTTCGGCTACGACGAGGCCGAGGTCCGGGGCGAAAGACTGGACGACCTCATCGTGCCCCCGGACCGCCGCGCCGAGTCCGACTACGTCAACGAGCGCTCGCAGGCCGGCGAACTCGTCGAACAGGAGGTCAAACGGCGGACGACGGACGGCCTTCGGGACTTCCAGATGACCGTCGTCCCGGTCGAGTTCGGCAAGCGCAACCCCCGGACCTTCGGCGTGTACACCGACATCACCGAACGGAAAGAGCGCCAGAAACGCGTCGAGATACTGAACCGCGTGCTTCGACACGACCTGCGCAACGGGATGAACATCATCCGCGGGTCGGCCGAGATGCTCGCGGACGTGGTCGACGGGACGACCGCGGTGGGCTACGCCGAGACCATCCTCGGGCGGGCCGACGAACTCGTCAGTCTCGCGGAGAAGACCCGGGCGGTCGAACGGACGCTCGACCGCGACCACGCGGCCACCGGCCCGGTCGACTTACACGAGAGCGTCCAGACGGCCATCGCACGGCTCGCGAGAGAGTATCCCCACGCAGGCATCACGGTCGACCTCCCCGAGGACGCGGCAGTCCGTGCCGACGACCTGCTCCGGACCGCCATCTTCCACGTCATCGAGAACGCGCTCCAGCACAACGACAGCGACGACCCACACGTCCACGTCGCAGCGACACAAGACGACGGGGACGGGCAGTTCCTTCGCCTGTCGGTCACGGACAACGGTCCGGGCATCCCCGAAGAGGAGCGGGCACTCATCTCGGAAGAACAGGAGATAACCCAGCTCCGACACGCGAGCGGCCTCGGCCTCTGGCTGGTCAACTGGGTCGTCACGCAGTGTGGCGGCTGGCTCTCGTTCGCGGAGAACGACCCGCGGGGGACCGTCGTGACGATGACGGTCCCGCTCGCGGTCAAGGAAGAAACAGTCCAGACCGCCGACGACTGAATCCGTCGAACTTACTCGACCAGCGGCATGTTGTACGTCGTCTCGTGTTCGAGCACGTGCTCCCACGTCGCCTCACACTCACACAAGACCTGCTGGAACACGCTCGGGTCCTGGCGCAGGTCGAAGTCCTTGATGGCGGTCTGGACGCGGTCGTCGCACTCACCGCAGTTGTGCGGCCCGCGCTCGGAGCCGTGGCCGACCGGGTCCGAGACCACGATGACGTCCTCGTCGGCGGTCGATTCCAGTACCTCGGCGACCGACCAGAGCCACGGCGGACGGTAGCCACCGCGGAAGAACAGGTCGTCGACCATGGTGTAGCGCTGGACGTTACAGGGGTTCATCGAGACGGTGTGACAGCCCTCGACGGCGGCACAGCGGCGCACGGATGACTTCATGTCTTCGAGGGCTTCCGGCTCCGAGAGGAACGGCGGCTTCATCAGGAGATAGGCCTTCACGCCGGCGTCGGCCGCGACGGCCTCGGCGCAGGCGTCCTCGAAGTCCGAAAAGTCGAAGTACTTGTTCACGCAGTCGTGGCGGACGCGGTCGGTCGCAGTCTCCAGGCCGACCGCCACGTCGGTGTCCAGTCCCTGTCCGGTGAACTCCGAGAGCTTCTCGCGGGAGACGAAGTCCGGGAGGGATTCGAGGACGATGCGCTCGCGGTCGCCGAACGTCTCCGCGATAGCCCGGCGCGTCTCGGCGGGCACCTCGCGCTCGTCGAGGAACGACCCGGAGGTGTATATCTTGATGAGGCCGGACTTCTCGTCGGCTTCCTCGGCCTCGTGGTCGAGACAGACCTGAATCTGGTCCATCAGCGCCTCGTGGGAGACCGACCCGCCCTCGACCGATTCTGCGACGTAGCCACACATCGTGCAGCCGCCGGCGCGAGCCCAGCGACAGCCGCCCGTGTTGAGGATGATAGTCAGCGACTGGTAGACCCCGCTGGGCGTGTTGTCCTCGTCCAGCCAGACCCGCGTCGGCTCGTGCGGGTCGTACGTCTTGTCCTTCTTCGCGCGGATGTCGCGCATCACCTTGTTGTGCGCGTCCATCCCCTTGCCCTTCTCGTAGACCTCGGGCGTGGGCTTGCTCATTGGGAGAAACCAGCGGGTCGGCGCGTAAATCGGCTTCGGGTCGGTGCGTCGACGCTCCCCGTCACCGCCGGTCGCGGAGTTCGTCGACGAGCAGGCCGAACGGGAGGAGGAACGGCGAGAGTAGTCCCAGGGCGAGCGTCCCGGTGTTCGTCGTGATGGGCGTTGCGTACCCGGCTTCGGGCGTCCCCCCGACGAGGACGAACCCGGCCGCGACGGCACCCGTCAGGACGAGTGCGATGAAGACGGTCGGGAGCGGGTCTTCCGAACCTTGTGCGCGTCTGGTGGACATGGCAGGTCGGGATACGGACCCCCGGAAATTACGCCCCTCGACCGTTCCAAACGCGTGAGAATCGCGGGATGACACAACAGGTCGTGTGCGAACCGCCCACAACAGTTTAGCACACCTTCACCGTAGCGGGGCCATGGTCGACGTCCACGTCGAGAACGCGACCCTGCACGCCGTCGACCGGGCGAACCGGTCTATCGCCATCGACGTCGTCGGCTGGGACCAGCCAGCGGACGGCCCGTCGATTCCCATCGAACTCGATACCACGGTGACGGGTCGCGTCCTCGAACTCACCGTCCCCGAGGCGCTCGTCGAGGTCAAACAGAACGACGGACCCTACGAGAAGCTCCCCGAGTACAAGACCGTCCGCCGGCTCGGCGACGGTGAACACCTGCTGAAGCTCTCCAGCGAGCTGACCGCCTACGCCCGGTTCGACGGCGCGGCGACGCTTCGTCGCAGAGCCTCGGGGCGGGCCGACCTCACGTTCGAGCATCCGACCCCGGTCAGCCTCGGGTTCTGGACGATGGTCGACTTCCCGGAGCACACGATAACGGTGCCACCGACGCCGACCGGTCTCGCGACGGCGCTCACCCACCTGTCGAGTTCGCACATGCGGATGACGCCCGACCGGACGCTCCCCGGCTGGCGCGAGCATCCACCGCTGGTCGAACTCGGCGACCCGGGCGACGAACCCGACGTCCCCGGGGCGGTCCGTGACGCGACACCCGAGACGGGTATCGAACTGGTGCTCCCCGACGCGCTGGCACCCCTGTTCCCGGCCGCACCACTGGCGCACTACCTCGGGGCGAGAGTCAGCGTCGACGCGGACAGAGCGCGACCGCTGCTTCGGGCCCCCGCAGTGGACGTCGAACACGAGTTCTCGGCGCTGCCGGAGTTCCAGTTCGAGGCGGCCGACTGCTTCGAGCGCGTGTTCTACCTCGACTGCATCGTCCGGGCGGCCGGTCCGGATGGCGAGGGAGACCTCGCCGAACTCGACCTGCTCGACGGGGTGGACACGGCCCTGCTGGAGAGCTACGACGCCCCGGTCGCCGACCGGCTCCAGCTCGCGCTCGACCCGCAGGTCGCCGCCCTCGACGACCGGTTGCCGTCGCGGAACTACGTTATGTTCGTCGAGCCGACCCCGGAACACGTCACGGCCCTGCCGTTCGTCATGTCGTATCTCGGCCGGGTGTACCTCCCGTCGGCGGCCGACGAACTCGACCTGACCAGAGAGCGAACCCGCGGCATCGTGGGCTGGCTCGGCGAGGGTGGCCACCCCGACGCGTTCGACGCCCACCCACTGGCGTACCGGCACCGGCTCGAACACCTCGCCGAAGGCGACAGCGATACCTCGGTACTCGTGGTCGGGACAGCCGACCGCGCCGCCGCCGTCGCGGCCGTCGCCGACTGTTACGAGTCGAGTGTCGACGAGTCTGCGGCAGTCGTCGACCACATCGTCGGCCCGACGCGGGTCGCGCTCAGGGACGCCCTGGAGACGCGGACGGACCTCGTCCACTTCGTCGGCGACGCCAGCGAGGGGTTCCGCTGTACCGACGGGACCCTCGCGGTGGACGACCTCGCCGTCTCGAAGGCCCGGACGGTCGTGCTGGACGGTCACAGCGCCGACGGGCTCGCGACCGACCTCGTCGAGCGCGGGAGCGTCGCGGCCGTCGTTCGGACGGGGGTGGACCGCGACAGGCCCGGCCTCGTGCCGACGACGCTCGTCCAGTTACTCGCGAAGGGCTACGGCGTCGACCTCGCGTCCCGCATCGCGGGCGAGTTCAGTGACGATGAGGCATTCCGGGTCGTCGGTGACGGCACCAACGCGCTTCCCGAGGACGACAACGTGAGTTCGATTCCGCTCACCGTCACCTCGAACGGCGACGGAACCTTCGACGTGGTGGGCGAACCGGGCGGTGCCATCGCCGGACTCGTCTGGCACCCGGACATCGAGACCGTCACACAGCGACTGTTGAGCGGGCGACGCCCGTTCACCGTCTCCGCCATGGAACTCACGGCCGTCCTGCGCGACCCGGACTACCTCGTCGTCAGCGACGGTGACCTGGCGTGGTCGGGTGCCCTCGCGCCGTTCTACCCCATCGCATGACGTTATCCCGTTGACAGCTTGCCGTAATCCTCAAGCCACCTGCCACGAATCCCACGAGGGTAGTGCCAGACTCGAAGACGGTTCTGAGCAGCGACGGCCGGGTCGAGGACGCGCTTGCGGCGACGTTCGACGTCGTTCGCGTCGATTCCCCGACGACCGCAGCCCTCGACACTGTCGACTGTGCGGTCGTAGCGGCACCCGCCGTCGCCGCAGTACGTGCGAGGACAGCGACCCTGCCGGTCGTCGCCGTCATCTCCGAGTCGGACGACCCGGCCGCCGCCATGGCGAACGGTGCGACCGACGTCCTCCCCGCCGATGCACCCCCGGCCGTCGTGACGGCCCGTGTCCGGGGCGCTCTTGAGACTGGCGGCTCAGCGACCTCGACCGAACAGCGCCTCGACACGCTCCTCGAACGGACGACGACGTTCGACCGCCTCGGCTCCGAGGGAGAGATATACGAACACGCCATCTCGGTCGCCCAGGCCGTCCTCGACCTCGACGCCTGTGCCATCTGCCGACTCGAGGACGGCGAACTCCGGCCGGTCGCGACCGTCGCCCGCCGACTCCATCCGGCGAGCTTCCACGGGGGCGGTGAGGGCGTCGCTGGCCGCACCATCGAGACGGGCGAGACGCAACTGGTCGACGACGTCCGGGCCGACGCGGACGCGAAACCGACGGCCGAGGACTACCGGGCGGTACTCTCGGTCCCGCTCGACGACGACGGCGTCTTCCAGGCCATCTCGACGGCGAGCGACACGTTCACCCCGGCCGACCGCGAACTGGCCGAACTCCTCGTGACGAGCGTCGAGCACGCCCTCGAGCGGGTGCGCTACGAGGACGCAGTCACCCGCGAGCGCGACCGCTTCGCCGCGCTCTTCCAGAACATCCCGGACGCGGCGCTCCAGTACACCTTCGACGACGGCGACCCCTACATCGACCGCGTCAACTCCGCGTTCGTCCGCCTGTTCGGCTACGACCCCAACGAAGCCGTCGGGGAATCGGTCGCGGACCTCCTCGTCCCCGGCACCGACGGGAGCGAGGAACTGTACGCCGCGGTCGACGCGGGCGAACGCCTCGAACGGGAGGTCGTCCGCGTCACCGAGGACGGCGAACACCCGTTTCTCCTCCGGAGCGTCCCCATCTCGACCGACGGCGACGAGCCGACCGGCTACTTCATCTACACAGACATCGCCGAGATGAAGGCCCGAGAGCGCCGGCTCACCCGGCAGAACGAACGCCTCGACGCCTTCGCGTCCGTCGTGAGCCACGACCTTCGGAATCCGCTCAGCGTCGCCCGGGCGTACACGGAGACCGCGTACGACGGCGAGGACCCGTCCCTGCTCCCGGAGGTACTCGTCGAACTCGACCGGATGGACCAGATGATCGGCGAACTGCTGACGCTCGCCCGGGAGGGCGACATCGTCGGGGAGACCGAAACCGTCTCGCTCGCCGTCACCGCACGGGAGGCGTGGTCACACGTCGAGACGGCCGAAGCGACGCTCACCGTGGCCAGCGACGTGACGCTCGCCGCCGACGGCGACCGGCTGGAAGAACTGTTCGAGAACCTGTTCCGGAACGCCGTAGAGCACGCGACTCCACGGGCCACCAGCGAGGCTGAGGACGCTGTCGAGCACGGGTCGACGTGCAACCAGACGAAGTCTCGTGACACGAGAGAGCACGCTGGCGAGTCCGTGACGGTCACGGTCGGCGGGACTGCCGATGGGTTCTACGTCGCCGACGACGGCCCCGGCATCCCGGACGAGCAGAAAGACGCAGTGCTGGAGATGGGGTACACGACGGCGACGGACGGCACCGGGTTCGGCCTCGGCATCGTCTCGGAGATAGCGTCCGCCCACGGCTGGACGGTGTCGATAACCGACGGCGAGAACGGCGGCTGTCGTTTCGAGTTCGTGACCTGAGTCGGGGCCGGTTACTCTGCGTACAGCGAGTAGAGGATGACGCCGAACCCGACCGTGGTGAGCGCGCTCTCGATGGCGAGCGCGGTGGTCTGGTCGCCGGCGATGAGGAACTGGTCCAGCGCCCCCGCGATGAGCGCACCGGTCGTGACGATACCGAACCCGAGCGCGAGCGCCCGAAGCGCCGGCGACCCGGTCCGACGGTACGCTTTCGTGGCGAGGTAGGTGATGAGCCCGCCCATCACGAGCGTGAGCGTCTTGAACGCGACGACGAGTGGGGTGACGTGACTCATGTCTCCTTGCGCACCTCCTTCCACATCGAGGCGAGACGTTCTTCCGGCTTCTCGGGCGGCCGTTCGATTCGCAGGTCCAGTGTGTGTTCGTCCGTGAGCATGATAGCAACGTTCTCGAAGTCGACCCGGTACATCGAGGTGTGGCGACCGTCCGTTCGGAGTTGTGTCTCCTCGGCGAGCAGCGAAGCCTCCGTCAGGAGGTCGAGCTTCCGGTAGGTCGTCGACAGGGGGATGTCACACGCCTCAGAGATCTCACTCGCGGTCATCGCCTCGGTGAGCGACTCGATGATGTCGTGACAGTCCTCGTCGTCCAGGGCGTCGACGACCGCCTGGAACTCAGGCTCGTCCGCCCCGGACGGGTCGCGCATCTTCACAGGGGAGACGTGTACGCTCTGGGGTAAAATCGATTCGGGTTTTCTCGTTCCCGGTCACCGGTGTCCGGAATCCGGTGAGAGAAGACCTATTTTCCCCCATCTCCTTCGCTTCCACCATGACGACGGTGGTCAGGGGCATCGAATCGCTGGCCGACGTGTGGGCCGCCGAGGACGTGAACCGCGCGGCGTGGACGACCGCCTTCGCGGACGTGTTCTCGCCCCGCGTGCTCGCGACCGGCCGGGCCGCCGCCAGCGAACCGTACATCCGCTCGCGCTACGAGGTCCTCCGGGACCATCCCGGCTTCGTCGTGGCGACACGGCGCGACGAGGTGGTCGGCTACGCCTACGTCGACTGGACCGACACCGCGGCGTTCGTTCGCGACGACGAGGCCGAACTCGTCGAGTTGTACGTCCACCCCGACCACTGGGACGAGGGCATCGGCACCCGACTGCTGGAGGCCGTCTCGGAGGCGATTCCGGCTGACCGGACCACTCTCGTGCTGTCGACGCCGGCGGCGAACGAGGTCGGACGCTCCTTCTACGAGTCGCGGGGGTTCACGCTCCGCGAGCACCGGACCGGCGACGTGGGGGGCGAGGTGGTGCCGACAGTGGTGTTCGCCCGCAAACTCCCGTGGTGAATCAGCCGTTCGTGCTCGCACCCGCCCCGGCGAGTCGCTCGTAGCCAGCCCACGCCACGACACCGACCGTCGCCCCGAGCGTGTTCACGGCGGCGTCGGCCAGGTCGAACGACCGGGCCGGGATGGGCAACTGGACGACCTCGACGCCGAAGCCGAACAGGGCCACGACGGCGACGATGGCCAGCCCTGCTGCCAGCGTCCGGGGTCGCCTGGCCCGGGCCGCGAGCACGGCCAGCACCGCGTACCCCACGGCGTGGAACAGTTTGTCGAGCGCGAGGAGACCGAACGGGCCGAAACCCGTGCTCGCGGCGCCACCATCGGGAACGCTCCCCGGTGGCTCGACCACCGACGCGAGCAAGACGGCACCACCCCACGCGAGGACGAGAACCCACGGGTGGACACCGGACCACGGACGGCGTTTCATACCGGCGTTCGTCGCGCCGAGAACAAAAACTCGCCGCCACGGAAGAAAACGTGACCTTATGCGCTCCTGTCACGAAATACCGTTCGTGCCGTCGTCCACAGCGTCGCGACCCGACCCCGTCACCGTCGTGGCGACCCGCCGGTTCGTCCAGGTCGCTCCGGAGACGCTCTGGGACGCCATCGGCGACCCGGGCGCTCTCGAACGGGCGGTGACGCTCGTCGACGCGACCGTGACCGTCACCGAGCAGTCGTACCCGCGACTCGTCCTCGACGTCAGGGGCGACGGTGACTACGGTGGCCTCACCGGCACGGTCGTGCTCACGGTCGATGCCAACGAGTTCGCGTCCGTACTGCACTGGGAGTGCCGGATTCGTCCCTCCGGCGACCTCGGGACCATGCGACCTCGGCGTTTCCGGCCGACCGTGACCCGATTCGTGGACGCCTACGCAGGCGAGGTGAACGACCGTCTACCGGAGCGGTAATCGCTTCAGTACCGACCGAGAGCGGCCGGCCGATCCAGCCCAGCGCCGACGGCCTCTCCGACCCGGTGCCAACCGCGTTCCCGCGGAGAGGTAACTGAAACCAGTTACGCCCGCTTTGCCAACGACTAACAGAGTCCCGTCCGTACCTAATGATTAGGGATTACAATGACAGACATCGGTGGCTTCCAGGACCACGTCGCACGGGTCGACCTGTCCTCGGGAGATGTGAACTACGAGGGTATCGACGACGCTGACGCGAAGAAGTACATCGGGGCCCGCGGCCTCGGTGTGAAGTACGTCTTCGAGAAGGGTCCGGACGTGGACCCACTCGGCCCGGACAATCTTCTCGCGTTCATGAACGGCCCCCTGACGGGGACACAGACGGTGATGAGCGGCCGAATCGCGGTGTGCACCAAGTCGCCGCTGACCAACACGGTGACCGACAGCCACCACGGCGGCTGGTCGGGTGCCCGCCTCAAGTGGGCCGGCTTCGACGGCCTCCTGTTCGAGGGGCAGGCCGACGACCCGGTGTACGCCGTCGTCGAGGACGGCGAACTCGAACTCCACGATGCCAGCGACCTCTGGGGCAAGACCGTCCACGAGACGCGAGATATCCTGGAGGAGCGCCACGAGGGCAGCTACGGCAAGAACATGTCCATCATGGCCATCGGGGCCGGCGGCGAGAACGAGGTTCGCTACGCCTGCATCGTCAACGAGGACGACCGGGCCTCGGGCCGCGGCGGTACCGGCTGTGTGATGGGCAACAAGAACCTCAAGGCCATCCTCATCAAGTCGGGGACGAAGATGCCCAAGCCGAAGGACCCCGACACCTTCCAGAAGGGGCACCAGCAGGCCATGCAGGCCATCCAGGAGTCCGACGTGACCGCCCCGAACGAGGGCGGCCTCTCGATGTACGGGACGAACGTCCTGATGAACATCACCGAGGAGATGGACGGACTCCCGACCCGGAACGCGAAGTACACCTCGACGAGTTCCGAGGCCGAGGAGGACCCGAGCGAGCCGAACATCGACTCCGAGAAGGTCTCCGGTGAGAACGTCCGCGAGAACATCCTCGTCGACGAGCCGACGTGTCACTCCTGTCCCGTCGCCTGCAAGAAGGAGGTCGAGGTGACCTACACGCACAAGGGCAAGGACATGAACGTCCGCGGGGAGTCCTACGAGTACGAGTCGGCGTTCGCGCTCGGCCCGAACTCGATGAACGACGACCGCGACTCCATCGCCGTGATGATAGACCTCTGTAACCAGCACGGCATCGACACCATCGAGACCGGGAACATGATCGCGATGGCGATGGAGATGACCGAGCAAGGCAAACTCGACGACCTCGGTGAGGGCGTCGAGTGGGGCGACAAGGAGGCGATGATAGACCTCATCACCGACATCGCGAACCGCGACGGTGACCTCGCGGACCTGCTCGCCGGCGGCGCGAACCACGTCGCCGAGGAGATGGACGCCCACGACAACTCACTGGCGGTCAAAGGCGAGACCATCCCCGCCTACGACCCTCGCTGCATGAAGGGTATGGGCATCGGCTACGCCACCTCGAACCGCGGTGCCTGCCACCTGCGCGGGTACACGCCCTCCGCTGAAATCCTGGGCGTGCCCGAGAAGGTCGACCCCTACGAGTGGGAAGGCAAGGGCGAACTCACCGCGGTCTTCCAGGACATGCACTGCATCTCTGACTCCTTCGACATCTGCAAGTTCAACGCCTTCGCGGAGGGTATCGAGGAGTACATCCTGCAGTGGAACGGCATGACTGGCCTCGACTGGACCGAAGACGACCTGCTCGAAGCTGGTGAGCGCATCTACAACCTCGAACGCTACTACAACAACCTCGTCGGCTTCGACGGCGACGACGACTCGCTGCCGGAGCGGTTCCTCGAAGACGGCATTCGCGGTCAGGGTGCGAGCGAGGGCGAGTACTGCGAGCTCGAGGAGATGAAAGCCGAGTACTACGAGTACCGCGGCTGGGTCGACGGCGTCGTCCCCGACGAGAAGCTGGACGAACTCGGCATCGACATCGGCCCGGGCACCGGCGTCAGTTCGGGAGACTCGCCGGCACCCGCAGACGACTGAGGAGACCAGCGAGCAGACGACGAACGTACCCACCGATTCCGATTTTTCGAGTCCGACTGCGTCGAGGGCTGACCGACTGGTACGTCCCACGTACCGGGCGGCTAACCCCCCGTTCGGCCAGCACGATGCGGCCCATAAGTAACCCCTCGTACCGAGTACAGTCGGTAGACGCGGACCCGACCGGGTCACGCGACTGGGGGACCATGAACACACGACGAGACGATTCAGGAGGTGTGCTCCGCCGGACCGTACTGGCCGGCCTGGGAGCCGCGGGCGTACTGAGCACGGTCGGCAGCGCGACGACCGCACCGCCGGGGCGCAGCCCGGAGCCGGGCCGACCAGCGACGGACCCGCCGGGGTCGCGACACCAGCGCATGCTGTCGACGTATCGACTCCGGCGGGACGCCGCCCGCGACCACTGCCTCGCGGGCACGCCCCCGGCGTGGCAACAGAACGACGACGAGGCACGCTTCGGGACGGTCGCGACGTTCACCAAGGGGCTCCCACACGACGACCACGGGGTCGGTGACAGCGCTGCATACACGACACTCGTCGACGCGCTGTACGGAGACGCTTCGCTGGACCAGGTGCCGCTCGCACCCGACGCCGGTCGGAAGCTGGCGAACCCAACAGCCGCCGGTTCCTTCGACGTCACGGGACCGGACTCGCACGCGCTCGTGATGCCGCCAGCTCCCGCGTTCGACAGCGACGAGACCGGGGCGGAGATGGTCGAACTGTACTGGCAGTCACTGCTGCGGGACGTTCCCTTCGAGGAGTACGGGGCCCACCCGCTGGCGCAGGCTGCCGCGACAGACCTCTCCGCCCTGCCGGGGTACACCGGCCCGACCGACGGGCACGGGGACGTGACGACGAACCTGCTGTTCAGGGGAACCCTGGCCGGGAGCGAGGTCGGCCCGCACCTCTCTCAGTTCCTCTACCACGACGTGCCACGGGGAGACTGCATGGCCCAGCCCCAGACCTACCGGGTCGCAGCAGAAGGGACCGACTACGTGACGACGGTTCCCGAGTGGCTGGCCATCCAGCGCGGGGGTGCTCCGGCGACGGGCGACCAGTACGCAGAGACACACCGGGCGCTCCAGACCGGGCGTGACCTCGCCACCTACGTCCACCGTGACTACGTGTACCAGGCGTACCAGGACGCCGCCCTCGTGTTGCTCGGCCACGGTGTGCCTTCCGACGACGGATTTCCCACTTCACCGACCTCCGGCTACTTCGTCGACTTCGGCGTGGCGGACGTACTCGACGCCGTCGTCGCGGTGAGTCGCCCGGCACTGCACGCCGCGTGGGTCCAGAAGTGGCTGGTGAACCGCCGCCTGCGGCCCGAGACCTATGGTGGTCGCGTCCACCTCCACCTGACCGACGACGACGTCTCGTACGACCTGCCGGCGAACCTGCTCGGCTCTGACTCGCTTGCAGCAGTATACGACCGGCACGACAGCTACCTGCTCTCGCAGGCCTATCCCGAGGGGTCGCCGACACACCCCTCCTACCCGGCCGGGCACGCGGTCCTCGCGGGGGCCTGCGTCACGGTCCTGAAGGCGTACTTCGACGAGGACGCGGCGATGCCCGTCGCGGTCGGGACGCCGGGAGAGACCACCGAGTCCCTCACCGTGGGCGGGGAGTTGCACAAGCTCGCAGAGAACATGGCCATCGGGCGGAACTGGGCCGGCATCCACTACCGGTCCGACGCGGTCGACGGGTACCGCCTCGGCGAGGCCGTCGCGTTCGGCTTCCTCGTCGACCGCGCTCGCACCTACGACGAGCGCTACGGGTTCGACGGCTTCACGCTGACCACCTTCGACGGTGAACGGGTCCGCATCGCACCTGACGGCGTCGAATCGGCCTGAGCGGTAGCAGTGCGGCCGTGAGTTCGAGACGGCGACCTCGTCATCTTACCGCTCCCTCGCCCAGTGATTACTCAGTGCGTCAGGGTATATCACAGAACCTCGTGTATCTTCCAGTATAATTCGCGATATACTGCGAAATGTGATATATTATGGCAGACACACGAGCGGGAGGGAAAGGAGTCCTCCGGAGAACAGTTTTATCCGGGCTCGGAACGCTCGGATTGGCAACTACTGTCCCTGATTTGACCAGTGCAACAGACGACGAGAACTCGAAACCGGGCATCGCCTCACACGAGAAATCACCGAAGTCGACTGAACGGCCGCCCGGAGCCACGAAACAACGACTGGCGGCAGCACACCAGCTCCGCCTGAACGCCGCTCGTGAGCAGTTACTCGGCCACAAACCCGCGAGCTGGCACCCGAACGACGACGAGACACGCTTCGGGACGCTCGCGACGTTCACCAAAGGGTTACCGCACGACGACCTCGGCGTCGGTGACCAGGACGAATACGAGACGCTCGTCGCAGCCCTGTACGGCGACGGCGACGTCGAAGACGTCGAACTGGGCGGTGTCCGACGGCTCGTGAACCCACGTGCCGCCCTGTCGTTCGACAGCAGTGGTCTCGACCCGCACGATGCCACGATTCCGCCGGCCCCGGCGCTCGACAGCCCCGAAGCCGGCGCCGAGATGGCGACCCTGTACTGGCAGGCGCTCCTCCGGGACGTGCCGTTCGACCAGTACGAGACCGACCCGGTGGTGGCGGTCGCCGCGGCCGAGCTGACCGACTTCTGGGCCGACGTCGACGGCAAGACGGTGACGCCAGCCACCATCTTCCGCGGCCAACTCGACGGGAGCCAGGTCGGCCCCCACGTCTCCCAGTTCCTCTATCACTCGGTACGCCGTGGTGATGGGTACAGACAGGACCAGCAGTACAGGACCCTCCTCGAGCAAGTAGAGTACGTGACCGACTTCGAGGAGTGGCTCGCCATCCAGCGTGGCGAGTTGCCGGAGGTCTTCCTGACGGACGAGTCGTACGGCCCGCCAGGGTACATCGAGACCGGGCGAGGCCTCGCGACCTACGTCCACACAGATTACGTCTATCAGGCGTACCAGGACGCGGCGCTCATCCTGCTGGACCTGGAGGTCCCGTTCGACGAGTCGGTACCGTTCTTCGAGGCGACCACGTTCTTCCCCGACCTGGGACTCGCCGACGTGGTGGACGCCGTCGCCGCAGTGAGCCGCCCTGCGCTCCACGCTGCGTGGGTCCAGAAGTGGCTGGTCCACCGACGGCTCAGACCGGAAACCTTCGGCGGCCGTATCCACCAGCACCTCGTGGGTGCGGCAGACTACGGAGACGCGCTGCCGGCAGCCCTCCTCGCGAGCGCCGACAACGACGGTGTCCTCGAACAGGTGTTCGACGCATACGGCACCTACCTGCTCCCGCAGGCCTACCCGGAAGGGTCGCCCCTGCACCCGTCCTACCCCGCCGGCCACTCCGTCCTCGCGGGAGCCTGTGTGACGGTGCTGAAGGCGTTCTTCGACGGGGAGGCTCCGATGCCCGTCGCCGTCGGGACGCCGGGCGAGACCACCGAACCCCTCACCGTCGGTGGCGAACTCCACAAGCTCGCCGAGAACGTCTCGATCGGGCGCGACTGGGCGGGTATCCACTACTGTACCGACGCCATTTGGGGCTACCGTCTCGGTGAGGCGGTCGCACTCGCGTTCCTGGTCGACCGCGCGCGGACGTACGCCGAGAGCTACGGCTTCGAGGGATTCACCCTCACGACGTTCGACGGCGACCAGGTCCGGGTCACGGCCGACGGCGTGAAGGCGTGACCGACTGACGAAACCGAGAGACACAACTCGACGACGACCGAACCCTCGCCAATGGCAGTCGGGACGTACACACTTCTCCTCGAACTCGACCGCGACGTGACCATCGAGGTCGGCGCACTCGGTCCGGTGGACCTCGACGCGGGCTGGTACGCGTACACTGGCAGCGCGTTCGGCCCCGGTGGCTTCTCACGGGTCGACCGCCACCGCGAGCTGTCCGCCGGGAAACGGGACACCAGACACTGGCACGTCGACTACCTGCTCGGGCACCCGGCGACCACGCTCCGAGAGACCGTGCGGACTGCAGACGCCGACGTGGAATGTACAGTCGCACGGCAACTCGACCCCGTCGTGCCGGGGTTTGGCTGTTCCGACTGCGATTGTGAGTCACACCTCGCGACCGCGGGGGACCGCGAGACACTCGAATCGCGTGTCCGCCAGGCTCACGACCGGACCGTGTGATCGGGCTGGTCGCCCGACTTCGTCGACTCCCCCGACTCCATCGAATCGACCGGAACCTGGGCTTCTTTCCCGATGAGGACGCACTCACGGATGTCGAGGGCGGCGTCGAACTCCCCGCGGCGGTCCGTCTCCCGGCCGAGCCGCATGAGCTGTTCGGTGTGGGCCCGGTTTACCGCCTCGTAGTCCCGACGGTCGAACCCGAGACGGTTCCCGATCTCCGCCCAGTGGCCCGATTCGACGAAGAACGCGTAGTACTCCTCTCCCTCGTGGACGCACTCGTAGCTGACCAGATAGTCGTCGAGGCGGAGTCGCAGGTCCGCCTGGACGAGGTCGACGAGCTCTGGGAGCCGGTTCGGGGGGACACTCGCCTTCGCGGCGGTGACCAGAAGCACCTGACCCTCGATGGGGAAGCCGTCCATCTCAGCCACCAGCCCGCATGGCTTTCTGGGCGAAGCGCTCGATGAGCGGGTCGAGCACGTCGTCCTCGCCCTCGAAGTGGACGGTGACCTCGGTAATCTGGAGCGTCGGGCCGATACCGACTTTGTCACTGGTGAGACTGGCTCGCCAGTCGGCAGCGACCACCGTGTCGTCGTCGACCTGCTCGCCGCCGAGGTTCGTGAGGTAGTGGATGGCGAGGCGCTTCGAGATGCCGCGCCACGCGCGTTCCCGGCTCATCAGCCACCTGCGACCGGCGGGAAGACCGAGAGCGTGTCCCCGTCTTCCAGCGTGGTCGCCGCCCCGTTCATGTGGACCACGTCGCGCCCGTTCTTCAGGACGCTGAGCTGTGGCCGAATCTCCCCGTCTTCGAGGAGTTCGCCTTCGAGTCCCCCGAACTCGGCTTCGAGCGCGGTCAACACGGCACCGACCGTCTCGCCCTCGGCGTACTCACGCGAGATGGTCTTCTGACCGACTGCCTCGCGGAAGTTCGCGAAGAACCGCAACTCGAGGTTCATTGCTTGTGACCACTCGGCCAGCCCGTATAAATCCACGCCGCAACCAGTTGCCATCGCACGACAGGGACCATCTCAGAACTGGAACCCATAACGTACTTTTGACATCGGTGACGAGTCCGACTCGTCGTGTACACTGGACTCGTCGCGGGCACCGGCACGGTGCTCGCCGCCGCCCCCGAACAGGAGGGGTATCGACTGCGAATCGAGACGAACGACCACGTCGACCCAGCCCGGGGAGACAGCGTCAGCGTGCATGGTGTCTGTCTCACCGCGGACCGCGTCGGCGACGGCTGGTTCGAGGCGTTCTGCTCGGAGACGACGCTGGCGAAGAGCACCCTCGGAATCCTGGCACCGGGTGACCGTGTCAACCTCGAATCCCCTGTCAGCGCCGGTGACGCACTCGACGGGCACCTCGTCAGGGGCTGCGTCGAGACGACGAGCGAGGTGCTGGCGGTCGAATCGACCGGTGCCGGCTGGCGCTACACCGTCGCGATTCCCGACGGCTTCGCGGGCTACCTCGTCACGGGCGGTCCCATCACCATCGACGGCGTGAGCCTGACCGTCGCCAGCCTCGACGACGACGCCCTCACCATCGCCGTGATACCCGAGACGGTCGAGCGGACGACCCTCGGCGACACCGAACCCGGTGACGCGGTGAACCTCGAAGCCGACCCGGTCGCGAAGTACGTCGCCAGACAGGAGACGGTGGCCTGAGATGCAGTGGACGCTCTTCCAGCTGGACGACTACGGCCCGTGGACGACGACGCCCCAGCCCCGCCGGGAGATGGACCTCCAGACGCTCCAGTCCCGCATCTACGCGACCGTCGCGGGTGCCGTCGACACCGTCGACGGCTACGTGTTCCCGACGCGCTGGGACAACCTGCTCGCGGTCACGAACGGGCTGGACCGCGAGGGCCACGAACGACTCCAGACACGCATCCGCAACCGCTTCCCCGTCACCCTGAGCTGTGGGGTCGGTGTCGACGAGACCCCCGCAACCGCCATCGGCGACGCGACCGCTGCCCTGCAGGACGCCGGGAGCGCCCAGGGCGACCGTCGGGAAGCTCTCCACGGCTCGTTCGGTGCCGACGCCGGCGACCTCACCGTCGCACACTTCGACGTGGTCGATGCGACCGGGACCTACACCGACCGGTACGACGCCTACACCGCCCACCGGGCCATCCGCCGCGGCTGTGACGCGCTCGCCGACGACCTCCACGAGCGCCACGGTGCGCTCACCTTCTTCGTCGGCGGCGACAACGCCATCGCGGTCTGTCCCGCGGGCACCACCGAGTTCGGCGCAACCATCGACCGGGTACAGGACCGGACCGGCACTCGCTGGCGCGTCGGTGTCGGCCACGGCGCGACCGCTCACGAGGCCGGGATGGCGGCAAAACACGCCCTGGAGACCGGGCGAGAACGAGCCGAAGCCGTCGTCGAAGCCTGACCCGACCGCCTACCTGTCGCTGAGTCGGATGCCGTCTTCGACCAGCCGGGCGTTGCGCTCGCGGTCGAGGTTCTCCGCGACGTCCTCGTGTTCGTACAGTTGCCCGACGAGGTCGGCGTTCAGGTTCCGCCACGCGATGGCGTAGATGGGCGACTGTCCCCACGCTCGCAGTTCGGGGACGAAGTCGTCGAAGCGCTGGACGCGGTCCTCCATTCGTTCGACGGCGTCGGCGACGAACGCGGCCGCCTCGCGCTCTGTCTCGGCCTCGTCGATAGCGCGGTTGATTCGCTGTTCCCAGGTCGCGACCGCTCGCTGCATGTCGGCGGCGGCCGGTTCGCCGTCCTCGGGGAGTGAGTCGAGAATCTGCTGTGGGACACCCAGTGACACGTGGTCCATACCGCGGGGAAAGTGGCCGAGGGTCAAAAAGGCACGCCGGGTTCCCGGCACCTGGACCGACTTACTTCTCTTCGACGTGACGAACCGAACTCGCCTCGCCGCGCGTGCTCTCGACCATCGCCTCGCCGTGCATCTGGGCCCGGCCGATACCGAACGCCTTCGGCCCCTCGATGACGACCTCGTCGCCGACGCGGATGTCCTCGTCGGCGTCGATGACACCGGGCGCGAGGACGCTCCCGTGGGGGACGAACCCGTCGATTTCGACGCGCTTCGTGGGAACCTCGGAGTCGTCCCAGCGCTTCGCGCCTTCGAGTGTCAGCGACAGCGTCCCGTAGTTGGGGACCTGCGTCGCGAGCTGGGTGCCATCGGAATCGCGGACCTGTATCTTCGGGTACCGGCTCGTCGTCTGGAAGTCGCCGAACACCGAGTCGCCCGCGCCGTCGCCGAACTGGTAGTCCGCGATGGCCCGGACCGTGTTGTGCTCGCGCTCTCGCTTCGAGTACTTGAGTTCGCCCGAGAGTGCATCGCGCAGGTTCGAGAGGCTGGCCGACGTGGTCGGGTGGTCCTCGACCGTGTACTCGACGTCCACGTCGACGTCGTCCTCGACGGCCTCGACGATGGGGCGATAGTCCTCGGGGAGGTGTGCGATGACCCGCGGGTAGTCGTTGCGCTCCAGGTAGCGGCGAAGGACCTCCGTGACGAACTCGAGTTCGCCGGCGGTCCACGACCCCGTCACGACGGAGTCGTAGTGCTGGGCCGGGTACGTCGTCTCCAGCTCCTGGGGAACGACGCCGATGGGCGAGGTCATCGACACCATGTGCCCGCGGAAGTTCACCGCCTCCATGTACTGGCGGTGGCTCTGGGACTCGCTGTAGGGCTTGCGGGCCGAACACGGGACGAGTACCAGCGGGTGACCGTCGAAGCGGTTGGTGTACCGCGAGGTGATGCGGTCGGCGAAGCGCTGAATCTCGACGCGCTTGAGCGTGTCCTCGGTCGTCGCGTCGAGGTCGGCCTCGCGGTACAGCGGCGTCCGCTCTTCGAGGTAGCCGTACTGCTGGTCGAGTTCGCGGAACAGCGCGGTGAGCCACTGGTCCTGGCGCGCCTGCCCCTCGATGTAGTCGCGCAGACGACCGTCACGGATGCGCCGGCGGACTCGCGAGAGTTCGGCCGCGAGGGCGTTCACGTTGTGCTCGGCACAGGCCGCCCGGTCGAACTCGTCGCGGGGGACCTGGCAGGCCGGGCAGGAACACGGGAGTTCGTCGAGGTCCTCGAGGAAGTACCGGTCGTCGGTCGTCAGGTACTCGCCCTGCAGCCCCTTCGCCCGGGCCTTCGTCTCGTCGAACAGGTCGACGCCGGCGTAGGCGAGGACGGCGACGTTCCGGGGCGTGGCGACGCCGGAGAGATAGAGGCCGGTGTCGTCCGGGACCGCGTCCTTGACGGCGAGGATGGCGTCTTTCATGCCCTTGCCGTGGCCCACCGACCCCTGTGCGTCGGAGAGGACGTACACGTCGGCACCGTAGTCCTCTGCGGTGTCGGTCGAGACGACGACCGCACTCGGGAAGTCGACCTCGGGATAGTCCACTTTGAACGACTCCTGCACCTCGTCAGCCGTCCCCGCGGGCATCCCGCGGTGTGGCAGGATGGTCAGTGTCGACTCGTCGCCCTCCGGCAGCTCGCGCTCGCCGGGCCAGAGGCTCCCGGCGTCTGCGACCACGTCGTCCACGAGCGCCGGCGTCGTCACCGGCTCGGACAGGCGGAGTTCCGCCCGTCGGGCCGCACCGTCGCGCTCGTGTACCTCGAAGTACTCGGTCATGGGACGTTCTCGGAGACGGGCAGACTACAGTCTTGCCTTCCGTGCCTGCCGGGAGAGACGGGTGAGAGAACGAGGAGAAAGCGGATTCAGGGCAGCTGCTCGTCGCGCGCCGTGAGGTCCAGCAGGTCGACCGACTCCGGGACGAGTGCGAGTGCCGTCTCCGGCCAGTCGTCGTGGGCCAGTGTGAACTCGGTGCCGGGGTTCAACTCGACCAGCCGAGCCACACCGCGGGCCGCCTGCTCGTATGCGTCGTCGTCAAGTCGCTCCGGAATCTCCGCGGTCAGCGGGTACGTGTTACGCAGCGCCTTCGGGAACGGGCCGAACGGCGGGACGACCTTCCAGGACTCGTCGAAGGCCTTCGAGTGCTCACCCGCGGTGAGGAGCACGTCGCCCTCGGGCGAGAGCCGGTCCAGGCGCTCCTGGTGGCGCAACACCTCGGGCCGGTGGGCGCTCTCGTTGGAGAGGTAGAAGAACGCGCCCTTCGACACCGGGTCCGTCTCCTCGAGCTGGTCGGCGTGGTCGGTCATCGCCCGCAGGCCGTCGAGCATCGCCGGATGCGACCGGGCGCGTTCCTCGACGAGTTCCAGCAGGTTCCCCTGCCGGATGGCCTGCTTGATGCGCCGAATCTCCTCGAAGGTGACGTGCAGGTTGTGCGCGGCGAGTTCCTCTTCCTGCTCGCGTGCCGAGCAGTCGCGTAGTTCGGCGGGCGTGTACTCGGTACAGACCGGACACGAACACGGGAAGTAATCGAGGTCGTCGAGGTGTTCGGTGCCCCGGACCGTCAGGTAGCGGCCGTCGCGGGCGTACAGTGCGTAGGCGGCGCTGTCGAACAGGTCACAGCCCATGGCAACCGCGAGCGCGAACATCATCGGGTGGCCGGCACCGAACAGGTGGACCGGGCAGTCGTGGTCGAGGCCCCGTTTCGCCCCGGCGACCACGTCGACCATGTCGCCGTAGCGGTAGTCGTTCATCAGCGGGACGACCGCGCCGACCGGGAACACGTCGAGGTCGGTCGCGGCGGCGTGTTCTCCCGCCTGCTCGCGCAGGTCAGGGTAGGTCGAGCCCTGCACCGGCGCGTTGACGAGCATGTCGCCCACGTCGACCGTCTCGGCGAGTTCCAGACGCTCCTGCGTGGTCGCGAGTTCCTCCTCGGCACGCTCGCGAGAGACGTCAGGCGGCGTCGGAATGTCGACCGGCGTCCCGATGTCGCTCCCGATGTCGTGCTGGAACTGGAGGATCTCCTCGGTCGTCGTGTCTATCTTCCCGTACTCGGCGAGCTGGAAGCTCCCCGAGTCGGTCATGATGGCCCCGTCGAAGTCGAGCAACTCGTGCAGGCCCTCCTCCAGGGCCTGTTCGCGGATGTCTTCGGTCGTCTTGATGATGTAGGAGTTCGTGATGAGAATCTCCGCGCCGAACTCCGCTTCGAGTCGTTTCGGCGGGATGGTGATGATGTTCGGGTTGATGACCGGCAACAGCGCCGGTGTCTCGACGGTGACGCCCGCCCGGGGGACGGTCAACTCCCCGATGCGGCCGCCCGCGTCGGCGTCCCGAAGCTCGAAGTGGTCTCTCATTGGCCCCGGCTACCCGGGGAGTTCGGGTAAGGGTGTCGTTTAGCAGTGGCTCGGCAGGGTAACGGGACGTGCTGTCCGACAGGAACTCACCGACGCTGTCGCTCCCCCCGGCCGAACCAGAAGACGCCGGGACGGCGTAACTCCAGATAGACGGACGCCGCGGCTGCGACCGCGAACCAGAGCCCACCACCGGCGAGGAATCCGTACACGAGCAGGACGAGGAACCCGAGGAACCGGATGATGGTCTGCTGACGGAACGAGAGGAACGATTCGGGCACGGACGCCTCTAGGCGCTGGGGGAAGATAACCACTGTGGCAACAGGTGACACGAGCGAGTACAGCCCGGCGGAATGGCGGACAGGCGACGCGGACAGAGGAACCGGGCGGGGCGTCGCACACCCGCGAACCGCCCGGTGGTGAGAGTCAGGTCACGCCGGGGCTGGCCGCCCCTTCGTATTTGAACTCTGGCTACTCGCTGTCGGCGAACAGCTCGTAGTACAACAGCCCAGTGGCGGCACGACCGTCCCGCAGGTCGCCGTCCCGGACCTCGGTCAGCAGGTCGTCGTAGGCCGCCGTGTCCACCCGGATGGTCTCGTTGAAGTCGAGGTCCTGCCCGTCGACGTCCTCGCAGCCGTGGGCGACGAAGTAGTGAAAGACGGAGTTGGCGATGCCGTTGGCCGGTTCGACCGTCGTGAGGTGTTCGATCCGGTCGGCCTCGTAGCCCGTCTCCTCCGTGAGTTCCCGGCGGGCGGCCACCGCGAGGTCGTCGTCGTGGTCCTCGACGCTACCCGCTGGTAGGCCGCGGTTGACCCGTCCGACGGCGTGTCGCCACTCCTCGATGACGACTACGTCACCGTCGCGGGTGAACGGGAGGATTACCACAGCCTCGGGCTCGTCGAGGTAGTCGTAGTCCGTCTCGGTGCCGTCGGGCAGGCGAACCTCGTCGTGGACGATGTCGAAGCCGGGGCACTCGTAGCCGACCCACGAGTCGGTAATCTCCCAGGCGAGTGGGTCCTCGCCGTCGGCGGAATCGGCCGGCTCGTCGTACTCGTCACTCATGCCAGAGTGCTCGGGTCGTGCAGTAAAAAAGTCCCCTATCGCCCCTCGAACTGGAGTTCCTTCTCCGGGTTCTCCGCGACCATCCACCAGTGGACGTCCGCCTTCGGGTGGCGTCGTTCGACGTGTTCCTTGAGGCTCCCGCCCTCGTCGAAGTCCTTCCCGCAGATGTTGCAGCGGTTGTGGTGTGCCATGCTCTCTCTAGGGTGGCTGGGCGTTTATTCGTGTATCCGGATGAATCTGAGGAGTTCGTCGGTCACCATCTCGGGCGCGTCGAACTGGACCCAGTGGCTCGCATCGGGGACCCGGACGACCTCGATGTCCGACACCCACCTGTCGAGTCCCTCGGTGAGTTCGAGTTCGAGGGCGGCGTCCTTCTCGCCCCACAGCAGCAGGGTGGGCACGTCGACCTGCTGTTCGGCCGTCTCGGCGGAGACGAGTGGCAGCCTGTCTTTCGCCGCCTCGCGGAACAGCGCCCGGTAGTAGTTGATCGCCGAGGTGGCTGCGCCAGGGCGCTGGAACGCCTCCTTGTACCGGGCCACGTCGTCGTCGGTGAACGCGCCGGGCGTGACGGTCCCGTCGCGCAGCATCGAGTCGAGGACGCGGCAGTCGAGTCCCGTCATGAATCGCTCGGGGAGCCACGGCAGCTGGAAGAAGAACATGTACCACGAGCGCTTTCGCTGCCTCGAACTCGTCCGCAGGACCTCCTCGAATCTGGCCGGGTGTGGGGCGTTCATCACGGTCAGCGTCTTCACGACCCCGGGTGTCCGCGCTGCCACGTCCCAGACGACGCCGCCGCCCCAGTCGTGGCCGACGAGGTGGACCGGGGCGTCGAACTCCCGGCAGAGGGCGGCGACGTCGGCCGAGAGTTCCGTGATTCGGTAGGCGGCCACCCCGTGTGGTTTCTCCGAGCGGTTGTACCCGCGCATGTCGGGCGCGACGACGTGGTAGCCCGCGTCCGCGAGGCTCGGAATCTGGTGGTGCCACGAGTACCAGAATTCGGGGAAGCCGTGGACGAGGACGACGGTCGGGTCGGCCGGGTCACCCGCCTCGACGTAGTGGAGGCGTACGTCGTTCACGATGGTCTGGCCGTGGGTCCAGTCCGTGGTCATACAGTGAGGTGATGCGGACGCAAGTAAAAATCGGGCGGTGAACCCGCCGGACCGTGGGCGACCCGACGATAGCGCCACCAATACGTTCATCTGGCACTGGACAGAAATTTGGTAGTAAGAGAATCGTGGAT
Organism: Haloarchaeobius ordinarius; assembly: GCF_051801355.1. GTDB lineage: Archaea > Halobacteriota > Halobacteria > Halobacteriales > Natrialbaceae > Haloarchaeobius. The sequence continues at coordinate 502,350 of NZ_CP196560.1, forward strand.
ACGAGTCACGTGGAATCCGCGGCCGGTATGTGTATCGCTGTTAGCATGTTCTTTGCCGGGCTAACCCTCCTGCTGCAGGGTACCGGCCCGCTGCCACCGTTCGGCCTGCTCTTCGTCTGCTCGTCGCTCGTGTTCGCAGCCATCATGTGGCGACACGTCAAGACCCGAGAACCGGCGCTGAGCCCATTCGTCAGGCGTGCGAACGCCGTCCTCGCATACGTGATGCTCGGACTGGGCGTCGGCGTACTGTGTCTCTCGACGTGGGTGCTCTCTTCGTCGCTCACAGCCGGCTAACAGGCAGCGAACCTGCCTGTGGCCGCTAGTCCATCAGCCCGTAGCCGCGCTTGAGCAACAGCACGTCGACGGTGAAGATGACGGCTGTGATAGCGAGCAGGACACCGAGCGAGAGCGCGGGGTCGACCTCCGAGAAGTCGAGGAAACCGTACCGGACCGCGTTCACCATGTACACCATCGGGTTCAGGAACGAGAGGGAGTACCAGATGCCGGTTCCCTCCAGCGCGGCGAGGGGGTAGAAGACGCCGCCGAAGAACACCAGCGGCCGGATGATGAACTGGTTGAGAACGGTGAGGTAGTCGAAGTCACGCGCCCAGAGCCCGCCCAGGATGCCGAAGCAGGCGAACAGGGCGGCGACCGTGACGAGGGAGACGACGAGGTAGAGGGGGTGTGCAACCGAGACCATCCCGTAGGCCGGGTTCGCGAGGGTGAACACCACCCCGATGACGGCGATGATGACGCCGACGAGCACCCCGCGGAGGGCACTCGCGGCGACGTAGGCGAACGCCAGCTGGCGGTACGAGAGGGGCGACGTGAGCACTTCGTGAATATACTCGTTCCACCGGCCGTGGAAGATGCTGAACGAGGCGTTCTCGAAGCCGTTCGAGACCGCGCCGAGGACGACGAGGCCGGGCAGGACGAATGTGATGTAGGGGATGCCACCAGCGTACTCGCCGATGCGGCTCCCGAGGATGACCCCGAACACGGCGAAGTAGAGCACGTTGTTGATGAACGGGGGGAGGAACGTGTTGCGTGGGCGGCGGACGTATCTGAGGATCTCCCGTTTCGTGAGCGCCCACGTCCCCGTTTCGAGGCCCATCATCGGCTCTCACCTGCCTCGGCCGCCGCCCCGCCGCCTCGCTCCCGACCCTCGCCGGTCATCTCCACGAATATCTCTTCGAGCGAGGTCCGCGAGATGTCGAGGTTCACGATGTCGTGGCCCATCGCCTCCAGTTCGTTCAACAGGGCGGGCGTGACCGCGCCACCGTTGCTGGCCCGGACGAGCAGCCGGTCGCCGTCGAGTTCGACGGACTCGACCCGGTCCAGCGTCCCGCCGAGTTCCGGCGCGGTCGCGGGCGGTTTACGGAGTGTGACAGTGATGGTGTCGGTGCCTCTGCCCATCAGTTCGTCCGGTGTCGACACCTCGACCTTCGAGCCCTCGTTGACGATGGCGACCCGGTCACAGAGACGCTCTGCCTCCTCGATGTAGTGGGTGGTGAGCAGGACGGTCGTCCCGTTGTCGTTCAACTCCGAGACCACCTCCCAGAGGTCGTGGCGCAACTGCACGTCCACCCCTGCCGTCGGTTCGTCGAGGATGAGCAGGTCGGGGTCGGTGACGAGCGCCCGGGCGAGCAGGAGGCGGCGCTTCATCCCGCCCGAAAGCCAGTCGAAGCGTTCCTTGCGCTTGTCGTAGATGCCGACCCGCTTGAGTGCCTCGTGCGCCCGGTCGAGTGCCTCGTCCTCGGGGATGCCGTGGTAGCCCGCCTTGTGGACCAGCACCTCCTCGATGGGGAAAAAGCGGTCGACGTTGAACTCCTGCGGTGCGAGCCCGATGGCGTCACGGGCCTGCCGGTAGTCCTCGACCACGTCGTGTCCGAACACGCGAGCCTCGCCCGACGTCTTCCGGGCGAGGCCGACGAGGATGTTGATAAACGTGGTCTTGCCGGCCCCGTTCGGCCCGAGCAGGCCGAAGAACTCGCCCTCCTCGACCTGCAGGGAGAGGCCGTCGAGGGCACGCAACGACCCGTACTCCTTCACGAGGTCGGTGACCTCGATGGCGTGTGTCATCGATGGTGGCTCGGAAGACTCAGCGGTTAAGGGTGTTGCATCCGGCGACGGGCGGTCCACTCGGGGTCGTGGGCGACTGGACACTGTCCTGACTGGTTCCGGTACAGCCATGAGTGATAAAGCCCTCTACACCGGAACACACTACCGAGGGACGAAAATACCCGAATGGCCATCGAGATACACCCGTACACACTCGTTCTCGTGCTGACGGCCGTCGCCTCGACGACCGTCGCGGTTCGCGCCTGGCAGTATCGACCAGCCGCCGGTGCGACCCCGCTGGCGGTGTTGATGGTCGGCGTGACCGAGTGGCTCGTGTTCCACGCCCTGGAAGTCGAGGCTACCGTGACGTGGCGAAAACTGCTGTGGGCCGACCTCCAGTGGGTCGGTGCGCTCGTCATCCCGGTGGCGTGGCTCGCGTTCGCCCTGGCGTTCACCGGCCGAGACGACGAACGGACCGAACGCCTCCTCGGCGTCCTCCTCCTCGAACCGCTGCTCGGGCTCGCCTTGCTCGTGACCAACCCGAGTCATACCCTGCTCTGGGGCGAGCCACAGGTACGGGCCGTTACGGTCTTCGGGAGTGACCCGATTCTCGTCGCAACTGCCTCCCCCCACGTCGGCGCGTTCGCGCACGCCGGGTTCAGTTACCTCTTGCTGTTCGTCGGTACCGTCCTGCTCGTCCAACTCCTGCTCCAGACCCGGTCGCTGTACCAGCTACAGGGCTTTCTGGTGCTGTTCGGTGTCGTGCTGCCCTGGGTCGCGAACGTGCTCGCGCTGCTGTCGGTGACGTTGCTCGACCTCACGCCACTGGCGTTCACCGGGACCGGCGTGGCGTTGACCGTCGGGCTCTACCGGTTCCGCCTGCTCGACCTCGTGCCGGTCGCACACGACCGGGTCGTCGCGAACCTCGACGACGGCGTCCTCGTCTTCGACGGATCGAGTCGTATCGTGGACGTGAACGACGCGGTCTGCGCCCTGTTCGACCGCGGCGAGCACGACCTCATCGGTCACCGCGTCGACGACGTCTTCGCCGAGTACGACCAGGTACTGACCCGGCACGACGACACCGACGAACGGACCGACGAGGTCTCGTTCGAGGTGGACGGGGACCAGCGCTACTTCGTCCGTCGACTGTCGCCGCTCACGGGGAGACGTGACCAGGTGGTCGGGACCATCGCAGTCCTCCACGACATCACGCGACAGAAACAGCGCGAGCGCGAACTCGAGCGAGCGAACGGGGAACTGGCACGGACGAACGACCGGCTGGACGAGTTCGCAAGCGTCGTCAGCCACGACCTCCGCAACCCCCTCAACGTCGCCCGTGGACGGCTCGACCTGGCTCGTGAGACCCACGAGGCCGTCCACTTCGAGGCCATCGAGGAGTCCCACGAGCGGATGGAACGCATCGTCGGCGACTTGCTCACGCTCGCCAGAGAGGGCGCGAGTGCCGAGTCCTTCGAGACCGTCCCGCTGGCCGTCGTCGCCAACGATGCCTGGGCGGTCGTCGACACGGGCGAGTCGGTCCTCGATGTCGTGCCGATTGGCACGGTGACGGTCGACCGACAGCGGGTCCAGCAGCTCTTCGAGAACCTGTTCCGAAACGCCATCGAACACAACGACGACCGCGTCACCATCCGGGTCGGCCCAGTCTCCTCACGGCCCGTGAGCGACGGAAACGGGACGGGAGTGCCGCTGGACGACGGGAACGAAGCGGCCCCACCCAGCGGCTTCTACGTCGAAGACGACGGGACGGGGATCCCCGACGCCGAACGCGAGTCGGTGTTCGAGTCCGGCTACTCGCCCGGTGGTGGAACCGGACTCGGCCTGGCCATCGTCCAGAAGGTCGCGGCCGACCACGACTGGACGGTCACGGTCACCGACGAACGACGAGCGGGAAGCGACCTCGAACGGGGTGGTTCGGCCGGCCGCGGTGCACGATTCGAGTTCGAATTCGAGTAGCCTCCGTCAGGCAGTACCCTCGCTCACGAGCGAGCCACAGGCCAGTTCGACGTACGCCGAGACGTCCTCGCGTCCCGCCGGGAGTAGACGTGGGCGTCGAGCCGTGGTGACGTTCCGCCTCACTCGCGTCGATGTAGTTCACGGCGTCGGCGTGGAGGACGAACCTGGTCGGGCGGTCGAGGTCGTCGTGGTCCGTCGAGGCACGAAACGTCGCCAGCCAGTCGGAGCCGGTGACCCGGACGACCACGAGGAACACCTCGGTGGTCCCCTCCCGGAAGTGGACTGACGGGGGGCCCTGACGGGATGTCCACGTCTCGGACCCGGGCCGCCAGCGACAACGGGAGCCCGTTCGCTGGAACCGCCTCCGTATCACAGCGAACAGCCTCCTCTTTCGCCGCTGGATTCTCCACCAGAAAGAGGGGTCACGCCGGCGATGTGTGCCGAAAATCAAGGGTCCGGTTATCCACCTCGCAGGCGTACGGGTCGCGCTAGCAGATAGCATTATTGGGGGAGCAAATGACACCTACCGACCGCCGTCCAGCCGACTCGTTCGCCTATAGCCGCCGCAGTATCCTCACTGGCGTGACGACACTGGGTGCCACCGTCATCGCGGTACCCGTCGTCCGCGCGGTACCCGCGTCACAGCCAGAAGAACTAGCGGATGAGGAACCAGCAGGTGAGGAACCAGCAGCCGAAGAACCCGCGGAGTACAGCAGTTACCAGACCGTCACCGACGACACCGGCACCATCAGCGTGCAGGTCCCCACCGAGTGGACCGAGGCGATGACCCTCGGTAGCCCGGACACCGAACTGAGTCTGGTGCTCTCACCGGAACTGTCGACGTTCGCGACGTCGTTCGAAACGGCGGAGTCCCAGATAGTCACGCCCGGGGCCGTCGTCGTGTACATGCCGGAGACGACCACCGACCCGGCAGCACTCAGCAAGGAGATAGAGGACTACCCGCTGAACTGTACCAAGATCGACAGCACCGAGTACGCCAACCAGAACGGCCTCGACGGTGTCGTCACCATCCACGGGAACTGTGGCGGGGCGGACGACCTCGTCATCAAGTTCGTCGCGAGCCCCGAAAGCGGCACGGGCACGGTCGCGGCCGCCTTCGCCATCACCGACGACCGGGACGTCGCCGCCGCGGTCACCTTCCTGGAGACGTTGACCGTCACCCCGCAGGTGGCCGAACCGGAAGAAGAACCCGAAGCGGAGGAACAGCCCATCCCCGAGGAACAACCTGCAGAAGCGACCGAACCAGAGGAAGAATCCGACCCCGAGTCGCCGCTGGACGGGGTCCTCTGACCGAGCGACCCGTCACCATCCATCCTTTTTCGCCCGCCACCTACGGCTCGGCTGCCGGCGCGAACCGCTCCGCGAACACCGCGTCGACCTGCGCCTCGGTCGCCGAACGCGTCCCGGAGTTGTCGACGGTCGCGTGGTCCATCGACACGTCGTCGAAGATGTCTCGGAAGTGCTGGTGGACCTCGAAGTCGGCGTCGCTCTCGTCGCCCTCCCGGGCCGCGATTCGCTGCCGGACGACCACCTCGTCGCAGACGACCCGGACGAGTTCGAATCGGACACCGAGCGAACGCGCGATGGCTTTCGCCCGAATCCGGTCGCCGCGGCGCTGGAACGTCCCGTCGAGGACGGCAGTTCCCCCGTCCGCGACGACGTCTTTCGCCCGCTCGAACAGCCCCTCGTACACCATGTAGGACTCGACCTCGGTGTAGTCAGGGTCGTCGAACAGTTCCTTGCGAACCACGTCGGTCCGCAGCAACGTTCCGTCCGTCCGGTCGGCGACGTCCTCTGCGACCGTGGTCTTTCCCGCCCCCGGGAGTCCACAGACTATCGTTAGCACGTCTCGACCTCCAGGCCTCGTCGGTGCGGTCGTGTGTCGCGACCGACCCCTCGTATCCGAGCCATCACTGATTGGCCTACCAGTGGTTCCTCCCCGACATGAATCTACGGGAAACAACTCGACTCCCGGGGCAGGCCAGAGGTACCCTCACGATGCCGCGCGGCGACCGGTGCGCCACAGGGAGACCCCGACGGCGAGCCCGACGACGAGCAGCGAGAGCGTCGAGACGAGTTCCCAGTCGGTCCCGACCAGCGCGGGGAACACCGTCTCGAACACCTCCTCGCTGTTCTGGAAGGCGTGGAACAGCAGGGGCGGGACGAGCGACCCGCGCGACCCGTTGAACAGCCACGTGAACACGAAGCTCAGTGAGAACGCGAGGACCAGGAACAGGACCATGGTCACCACACCGCGCCCCACGAGCACCGGGAGGTGCCACGAGGCCCAGAACACCCCGATGACCGCACTGGCCCGGACGGCACTCATCCGTGCCTGTAACCGCGGGAGCGCGAACCCCCGCAGGCCGAGTTCCTCGCCCATCGGCCCGCGGAGGAACAGCGTGACCAGTACCCCGCCGTTCAGCGCGAACAGGGCAGTCTGGATCGCTGCCGGGGACAGGTCGAGGCTCTCGAACACGCCCCCGTTCCCGAGGCCGAAGACCAGTACCGCCAGCCCGTACAGCCCGACCGGGACCAGCGCGACGAGGTACCAGATCCGTGGTAAGTCGAACCGGACCAGTCGCCCGAACAGTTCACGGAGACCCGCTCTGCCCGCGGTCAGGGCCACCACGACCACGCCCGCGATGGAGAACGAGAAGTCCGCCAGCCGGGTGAGCAGGTAGACGACCCAGCCGGGGACGACCAGGTCCGCGCCCTCGAACTGCATCACCTCGCCCATCTCCAGCAGCCGTATCGCGCTCTCGACGCCGGACTGTTCGGCGATGACCGCGAGGACTCCGAGCGTCCCCCACGCGATGGCGAACGCCAGCGCGAAGAACCCGACCAGCGGCCAGTCGGTTCCCGCCAGTGCCTCGTCCCTGGCGACCAGTGGCCGCTCGTCCCGCTCACGCGTCTTCGTCTCGATTGGCGGTTCCATTACGACAGAAACGTCACGCGAGGAGAAGAAGGTACGTGGGCCGCCCAGTGACTCAGTCGCGCCTGCTGACTCAGTCGCGTCCGTCCAGCGACACCTGCGACAGACTCGCCTCCAGCTCCTCGACGTGTTCGTTGTAGGCCTCGACGAACCCGACGAACTCGTCGGTCAGTTCTCGGACATCGGGTGCCGACGGTGCCTCGTACTGCGACAGCAGGTAGATACCACCCTCGCCGCCGACCCGCAGGTACGACGCCCGCGCCTCCTCGCGCTTCAGTTCCCAGCGCGTCCCCGAGACGGTGGTCCGGAAGGTCCCGTAGTCGGTCCCGTCGTAGCGGTGCAACTCGCCACAGATGGTGTCACACACCTCGCGGATGCGCCCGAGGATGCGGTCGCGCTCCGCGACGACCGTCTCCGTGGTCTCGACGGCCGGGAAGTCGGTACCCACGTCGTCCAGCACGCCGTCGAGCGACCGGACGAACTCGTTGTAGGATTCCACGAACTCGTCGTAGTCCCGCATCGCCGACGCGAGGTCGCCCGGTTCGGGCGGCTGCTTGGTCGAGACGACGTATATCTCGCCGCCGGATTTCCCCTTGTACCGGAGGTACTGGAGCGCCCCACCCTCGTACTTCAGCGTCCACTTGCCCTTTCGCGTGGAGAAGGTCTCCTGGCCGTAGTCGCCGCCCTGGAGGATAGCGAGTTCGCGGGCGATCTGGCCCGCGTGGTCTGTGACTGCGGTGACGACCTCGTCTCTTCTGGTTGTGGTGTCTTCGGCTGAGAGGATGTCGAAATCGAGTTCGTCGGTCATTGGTTGGGTGTGGGGGCGGGGGTGGTTAAGGGGTTGTATGTTGTGGTGTCGGGTGGTGGAAGTGTGTTCGATAGGTGGGACACTACTCAATCCATCACAGACCCTGCTGAGACACCGAGAGAAAAGGCGAAGAGCGGGCGTTTGTCGCCGGTATCAGGCTTGTACTGCCGTCAACGGAGGTCAACGGTTATCCAGCGGAAGGCCGAAGTCTGGAGGTTATTCGGTCAACGCAAACGCTGAATCAGAGCTGAAGACGACGGGTTAGCGAATCTGTTGTTCGTTCAATCCGTGTCTGAAGTGTTCGTCACGCGACCATCACAGGTAGGTTCTGAGAAAGGCGAGGGGAGGACATTACTGAATAGTCGAATACCTCGTCCCCAGTCGACAATGGTGGGCAGAGATTCCATACACTAACATCGAAATCAGAATCCCGAACTCATGACACTGCACGTCGACCGAGGGTGTACACAAACATTGCAAAGAGGAGCTTCCCAGCTACCACCAAGCTGAAGCTGATTATTTCATCAAGCCCAGTTGGATTGACTTTTTGAGCCTCAACTCCGACGATTTTCCGGATAGAGAAGATAAGAACGTCAACAAAATATACGAGTGACTTGCCTGGCCAATTTCCCGATAATCGGTAGCCAACTAGACTGCCATTGATTTCTATTCCACCACATAATAGGAGTGTTGCTCCCAAGAGAGCAACTCCAAACGCAGCTCCGAGGACGTGAATTGGACTCTCACCATAGCACATCGACCACTTCATCATCCCCTGAAATGGATATCGTCTAAACCGCGATTGCTTTCGCCGGACCTCTTGCTGGCGAATGTTCAGTCGACGCCTCGATCTTGCCCAAGCAGTTCCGGAATAAGCCGCCTCTAATTCCCCGTAAATTTTCTCCGCCTGCTCCAGGTTCGAGAGTTCACGATTCCTGCATTCCTCAACTGAAAATTGGTCTTCAGTTCCACTTCCAGTGTTAGTTGATTTGGTCGCAGCCGAGTGGCCACTATCTCTCGTATCTGGCTCTATTTGTCCTTTGTCACTGGAGTTTCCGGAGAGCGAATTTATTATTTCGATTAATTGATTTGCCACATACATTACTGTTCCAGCAACTCGACGGATTAGTTTGAGAACAAAGCTGAGACTCTTCCTAGCCCGCCGTGTTACCCATGTAAGTACACCATATCGGCGCCGTTTTCCGATTAGTCGGGTCAAAATTGACGATTTCGAATAATATAGTTGGACCGATGAATCTCCTGAAGTCTCACAAACTTCTGCCTTAGGATTCCACCAATCTCCTCCCATCTCTTTTTTCATGGCATCACGTCCATAGCGATCTGTAGCATTCGGTCCAGCAGGCATCCCACATACAGACCGAGTGAGTCCGATTCCGGCCAGCCAGTCAGCATCATGTTCCTGAATAATTCGACAACCAAAATCTACGGAACCGGTCAGGCTTGCCCCGGTGAACTTAGCATCAAGAAGTTGTGAATCGACGAACTTTGTGTCAGTGATAATGGCATCAAAAAATATAGCTTCAGTCGCGTCTACGGCAGTAAAATCAGTGCCAGATATGTGAGCATCCGTGAAATCTGTTGAGTTAATATTTGTCCAAAATGCATCTGTGTTCCGGATTGTGGCACCAACAAATTCAGACGAGGATATGTCCGCACCCTGTAAATGAGAATTTGTGATTTGGGCGCCAGAGAAGTCTGTATGGGAAAAATTTGCACACATGAATTTGGTCCCATTACATCGAGTATTGGCAAATTTGGAATTGCTGCAGTCTGTTCTACTTGTTGAAAAATCCGCATTATTCAACTTGGAACCTGTGAAATCGCAGTTGTTGAGCTGTGCACCCACATAAGATGACTTCGACAGCTTAGCATTTCTGAATCTTGTATCGTTGAAGGTGCTGTTATCGAATTCTGCTGTCTCAAAGTTAGAATTTGATAAATTTGCATCAAAAAAGTGGATGTCGGTAAAATCAAGTTCGGAGCCGTCGCTGATGTCATGAAGATGGATTTCAGCAGTGTTCGAGTGCTGCTGGTCACGTAATCTATCCAGCTTTTTATTTACTTCAGAGACGGGTTTATTTGGGGAGTCTTCGTGAAGGACGCAATAATCTGACTCCGACTGTTCCCACTGCTCAAGCTCACAGCTTGTTGGATACTGCCCGATCTTGGCAGAAGGTGGTGACCACGTACATTCGGAGTTCGAGTCTGTCACAAGCTTGGGATACCTTAGCTTACTTGCTAGTCCATAGAAAGTCCTGCGGAGTCTATTGTCTATTTCACCAATAAGTTTCATATGTATTCAATTCACACGGAAAGTATGGCCTTATTCGTGATTCCAAAAGAGGAGCCAGATGATGATGACGGCCCCTCGTATCCTGACGAAGCTATTCGTAAGAAGTTCAAATCGACAACTGATTTCAATAATTACCTAAGTAACCATTTTAGTGACTTTGCAGGAAAGTATATTCCAGAATTCGATGCTAATGCAGGTAAACAATTACATTTGTTACCAGCAGTGACCGAACTTTCACAAGATGGGGTAATCGAAAAATTGGAAGGTGGTGACTTGCATTGGGACGAAACTATCGATTACGGTGACGCTGTAACACTCCTTGTTGACGACAGTGAAAAAGGTACGGGGGCATATCTTGCGATGGATAAAGAAGACGGGTATTTTATCCTCTACTCAAATCTGACAAAGCTCGGTTATGTCGACTCGCCGCTTGTCTCACGGTTTAAATGGCTTCCCAGAACAAGTCGTCTACATGTGTCATCGTCCAAGTTGGAAACCCTAGCCGCAAATAAAATCCGAGGAACGGATTTCTCCTCGTCATCTGCACCATATTGTGACGAAGTCATTTTCAAGCGACGGCGAGGCTCAGATGTAGAGACTCCACTTGGGCGAAAAGTGAAGAGGACGATAAATTATTATGGTGAAGACGCAGCCGAAATGATACCCCATATAACTCAGGAATTCGGTATGTCGGTTAGTTCACTTCGGCTCGAAATACCGGGGAAAGTAAAATTCAAAATTAACCGAGATGGAGTATTGAAGTTGGAAAGTGGTCCAGTCAACCGGATGCTTAAAGAAATATCTAGCATCATCGACGAGACATTAGACGTGAAGAAAGCCTATGACGATGCTGAAACCAGAACGCTCGAATTGGGTGATCAGAAGGTTTCGCAATCGAAGCCCGCAAAGATCTCTTTTAACCAGGAAGAGGTGGATAAAGAGGCTATCAAAAAGTTGTTCGACGCTTTCGCGGAACGTGATTTGGTCCCTTTGAATAGATACATAGAGTCTGATAGCCTGTACTTCTCAACCAGCGTCTACTACGTTACTCAAAAGGAGTACTTTGACATCCGTGGAGACGCCAACTCACTCCGACTTTTCCCTCGGAAGGGAGAGAAGGACCTAAAGACCTTCTTCAGTGTCTTCAGTATTATCCAAGAATATATTTCGCCGAATGCAACCGTGACCGTCGATACAAATGCCGCACCTGCTGGGGGTGATGTCCAATGACTGAATTGTATGGTGTTGCTCAGACCTGCTTAGGTATTCATCGGGAGTTCAGTGACGATAGTGATCTGGAAGACGAGTTTGGTGAGAACATCACTGAGAAAGTGAGTGATGCAGAGGAAGAAGGTCTGGAAGATTTGGTTGAAGCATATAAGAACCATGCACAAGCCCTTGACCAACGCTTTAGGGTGAGAGAGATGCTTATCTCTATGTTTTCAAAAGGTGTCTTTACTACACAAAGTGACTGGAAACTACTCGACACGCTCTCGTTCCGTGACACGCCCGGTGGACCAGCTGACCTCTTCGTGTGGCAACAAGCGAACGGTGACACGATTTCCATTCTTACATTAACTGAGGTCAATAATTCGGGCACAGTTTATTCTAATTTACAACAGATTTGCTCCCATGTCATCGAAAATGCCGATGTTGTCGGTCAAGAGATGGCAGACAAGCAGGGGAGTCAAGGCAGTGGCCAGCCGTTGCAAATCACTAAGGATCGAGTGGAGGGTGCGATTGTTGTTTCAAATATTAACCCGACAAAGATGGCTTCGAAATTTGTGCAGAATGCCGGAGATTCACAGGTATCTGTCTGGGAGTTTGATGGAGCAGATGATGAGGAGATCTCTGTTATCTCTAATGTTACTACGGCCGGCTGGGACTGGCACATCCCAAACAATAGACTTGGTAAACTTCTGGAGGATGGTCAGAAATTTGCAAATCAATACCAAGTTTCCATTGATCGTTTTTACGATTCTCACCATGAACTACTCTTTCGTGAACTCCCGGCGCATCTCCACAGGACCCGGAATCGGTCAAAAAGTCGGTGGTATTGCAGCGAAGACGAACTGGTTGATTTTCTCTCCACATCGTGGAGTTCCCCTCCTCGAGAAGCAGTCCGGACCCGTGCCCAAGATTTGATTGAATGGTGGGAACACATTGGCGTATTTATAGAGATCCCTGATGCCGATGAACACTATGACGAGGACGAGTCTGTTTACAACTTCGCCGACTTCAATGGAAGAAAGACGGACCCGACTGACTTCTGGGCAGACGCCGTCCAACCATATCGAGAGAAAGTCGGTTCAGCAATCTATCTTGCTTATGAGGAATCTAGCCACTTCGACCATGAAACTCCTCTAACCCCACTTGTGGAAAACGCCCACGCCACAGTTTACGAAGGCTGAATATTTTCATGTCGCGTGACCTCTCACCACCAATGTAATGTAAAGCTGACCGTGACTCGTTGCCCCTCTGAAAACCGGATATTTTGGCCATTACTCAACATCTGTCGTACATACCACGGTAGCGAGGGAGAACGATTCAGAACGCACCGAAGGGAGTTCGCTTCTTCTACTTTTCACCCAATATTGGACTTAAGAAACTGTTCAGCCCGTCGCAGGTAGACTGGGACCACCAGCTGGAACAGGCCAAGAAAGCGCCTATGCTCCCATCTGTGCTGAGCGGTACTGTTCGTCGGAAGCACAACCGTCATTCGCGAAAATTGAAATGCGGGAGAAGTGGGCCGGCGCGAATTTGAATCGCGGTTACGGCCACCCGAAGGCCGAAGGATACCAAGCTACCCCACCGGCCCGCATGCAAAACAACGCCGGGATTACTTTTAACGCTTCCGAATCGGAGGACGACACGCCAACCGGTGTCACTCCAATCGGACGAGAGCGTCGAGGTGGCCGCGGAAGTCGAGGTCGTGGCCGTCGACGGTCGAGACCCGCACGGCCTCCGAGGAGAAACTGGATTCGAGGCGGTACTCCTCGCCGTCGTCGCCGTGGACGTAGACGGTCGAGCCGCCGATGTAGCTGGTTTCGGCGCGGGTGACGACGCCGTCGGTGGTCGAAATCTCCGCGGAGCCGTCGCGCGACTCGCGGCGGGTGTCGAACCGCACCTCGTCGCCCTCTTCTACGTCGTCCAGCCCGGAGTCGAGGACGTTCTTCAGGTCGGAGGCGTCGGCGGTCGCGACGGCTTCGGCGGCCTGCCCGGCGTCGTGCAGGGCTTCGGGGCCGTCGGCGTCGGTGTCGGACTCGTCCGCGGCGGCGTCCGAAGTGCCCTCGCCGTCGTCGTCACCCTCGCCCGCATCAGTCGTCGCCTCCACCACCGGCTTCCCGCCATCGCCCGCCGGGACCGCGGTCGCCACGTCCTCGGCTTCGACCGGGTTCTCGGGGACGTTCGCGACGAACTGGTCGAAGACGCCGGTGCAGGCCGCACAGAGGAGGTAGCAGGAGTCGTCCACGGCGAGGAGTTCGAGGCTGTCGTCGTCGCCGAACTCGTCGGTACAGAGGCTGCACACCTCGACCGCCGCGAGCGAGTCGGGGTCGGTCGCGTCGACCTCGTGGGCGGTCATGTCGTCGGTGAGTTCCGAAATCTCGTCGAAGCAGTGCGGACAGGCCAGTCGCTCGGTGACGGCGTCCGCGTCGGTCGAGAAGTCCACGCGGCGGTGACACAGCGAGTGCAGGTCGGGGTCGTCCCCGGCGGCGAAGGTACGGTCACAGAAGGTGCAGGTCTGGGGGGCGTCCGTCTCGGTCATCGTCTCACACCTCCCCGCGCCGCCTACTTAATTTCGACCGTTGGTTTCGCGTCAGAAGTGTTGGTAACCCTGAGTGTCCAGGCAGTGGTGCGCGACCGTGATGGCGTGGTCGGCGTGGAGGACGCGCGGGCCGAGCCGGAGTCGAAGGTCGGCGGCGTCGGCGAGCAGGTCCTCCTCCGCGTCGGTGAAGTCGGTGTGGTCCGAGAGGACGAAGACGGGGTCGTCGGGGAGGTCGGCCTCGCTCGCCGGCTCGCCGTCCTCGTGGAGCTGGACGACGGTCCCCTCGCGGGCGCACTCCTCCAGAATCTCCGCGAAGCCGAACCGGCGGATAGACACCCCGGGCGAGGCCTCGGCGGGCATGTGCCCGATGGCGTCCTCGCGGTGCTCCAGGGCGTTCCGCACGAGGGCGGCGATGGAGCGCTCGTCGGGGTGGAGGTTCCGGACCTCGCTCCCGTCGACCGTGACGGTGTACTCGTCGCCCAGCACGAGGTGGACGCGCACGTCGTCGCGGATGCCGTGGCTGGCGAGGAAGGCGGCGTTCAGGCAACGGGCGAGCAGGTCCATGCGACCGCCCTCGCTGGCGAGCGCGTCGAGCGAGAAGTCGGCCGTGGTCGGGACCTCGTGACCGAGGACGATGAACTGGCGCATGGGAGGTGGGTCGCCCGTCGCGGATAAAGGCGCGTCGAACTACCGGCTCGCGAAGAACGCCCAGACGAGTTCGGCCCCGTCGACCTCGCGGGTCGTGGTACCGAGCAGCGGGTCGAGCAGTTTCGACGCGCCGGGCCAGCCGTGGCCGCCCCCGCGGATTACGAGGTGGCGGACCGGCGCGTCGGCGCAGTCGTACCGGCGGTCCTCGACGGTCGTCCCGTCCTCGTGGCCGTCGAGGACCGTCACCGACGGCTCCCCAGCACAGCGGTTCGCGTCCAGCCACAGTCCGACCGTCTCGTCCGCCGAGCGAACGCGCCCGCGGCCGGTCTGGTTGCGGGCGAACCCGACCTGCCCGCCCTCGTAGGGGACCAGCGGGTCGGCGTCGCCGTGGACGAACAGCATCGGGAGTTCGGTCGGCCTGACGTCGAGGGCGGCCGGGAGATTAGCCGCGATGCTCGCGCCGCAGGCGAGCAGGTCGGGCCGTTCGGCGGCGAGACGGAGTGTCATCATCCCACCGTTGGAGATACCGGTACAGCAGACCTCTCCCGGAGTGGTCACCTCGTCCGCCGCCAGTCTGTCGAGGAGCGCCGCGAGAAAGCCCACGTCGTCGACGTCCTCTGTGTGTGCGGTAGCGATGTCGGTGTCGCGCCCGTCGTTCCAGTGTTTTTCGACCCCCGTGGGCGTGACGACCACGAACCCCTCGCGGTCGGCCAGTGCCCGGAACCCGCTGAACCGTTCGATTCGCGTCGGCGACCCGCCGCCCCCGTGGAGGAGAAGGACCGTCGGGGCGGGCGTCGAGACGCCGTCGGGGAGGTAGACGCGGGCGGTCCTGGTCCGGCCGTCGTGGTCAAGCGTCTCCTCTCTCGACTCACCAGACCCACCCCGGCGGTCGAGACAGCCCGTGAGAGACGCGGCGCTGGCGAGCGCGAGTGCTCCCGATTCGAGGACGTGACGACGGAACATACCGCCGAGAGGGGAGCGACCGACCTTAACTACTCGGCCACGCGGGATGGCAAGGCACTAACCCAGCGGGCGTCTGGCACCCGGTAATGAGCATACTCGACACCGCCCGGAAGCTGGTCGCCACCGGGCCCGTCTGCGACCCCTGTCTCGGTCGCCCCTTCGCCGACCGGAGCTTCGGTCTGACCAACGCCGAGCGCGGGAAGGCCCTGCGCGTCAGTATCGCGCTCGAAGACGACGAACCGTACGAGTCGCCCGACCGCGAGGACTGCTGGGTGTGCGAGGGCCACACCGCCCGCTTCGACACTTACGCCGAACTCATCGCCGAGGGCCTCGAAGGCGTGAGCTTCGAGACCTACCAGGTCGGCACCCGCGCCCCGCCGCTGGTCGAAGAGAACGAGATGCTGTTCCGTGAGGACGCCGGGATGGAACCCGACGCTGGCGAACTGTTCAAGTCGGAGTTCAACCGCGAGGTCGGCAAGCGCGTCGGCCAGCTCACGAAGACCGAGGTGGACTTCGACCGCCCGGACGTGCTGGCGGTCATCGACCTCGAACGCGCCGGCGAGGACCCCTCGACCCACGCGGTCGACGTGCAGGTCAACCCGGCGTTCGTGTTCGGGCGCTACCGCAAGCTCGAACGCGACATCCCCCAGACCGAGTGGCCCTGCCGGGAGTGCGGCGGCACCGGCGTCCAGCTCTCGAGAGAAGAAGGCGAGGAACCCTGTGACTACTGTGGCGGCTCGGGCTACCTCTACGACGACAGCGTCGAGGGGTTCGTCGCCCCGCACGTCCTGGAGGCGATGGACGGCTCCGAAGCAATCTTCCACGGGGCTGGCCGCGAGGACGTCGACGCCCTGATGCTCGGGACGGGCCGCCCGTTCGTCGTCGAGGTGAAAGACCCGAAGGTCCGCTCGCCCGACGCCGAAGCCCTCGAAGCCGAAATCAACGAGGCAGCCGCGGGCTCGGTCGAGGTCGAGGGATTGCGCCTCGCCACCCACGAGATGGTCGAACGCGTCAAGGAACTCGACGCCTCGAAGACCTACCGTGCGGAAGTCGAGTTCGGCGACGACGTGAGCGAGGAGGCCCTCGCTGACGCGGTCGCAGAACTCAAGGGGACCACGGTCACCCAGCACACGCCCCAGCGCGTCGACCACCGGCGCGCCAGTCTCGACCGGAAACGCACCGTCTACGACATCTCCGCGGAACTGGAAGACGACCGCCACGGCACCGTCGAGATTCATGGCGAGGGCGGCCTCTACATCAAGGAACTCATCAGCGGCGACGACGGCCGGACCGAGCCCTCGCTGGCGGGCCTCCTTGGGACCGCGGCGACCGTCACCGCCCTCGACGTGCTGGCGGTCGAGGGCGAGGAGGAGGACTTCGACCACCCGGACTACCTGCGCTGAGCGGCCGGGCGGGTCCTGTGGTTCGTGATTCGTCGGCGGGCGAACAGACGGCACGTTTTTCACCGTGTGTCACGTGAACACACCTCGAGGGGATACCCCATGTGCCACCATGTAGCAGGAGAAACCACCACCCACGAACCCGAGGCCGAGCACGAGACGGCGGACGAGCACGACGTCGACGACGAGCCGGAACTCGCCGAGCCGCCAGCAGACGACTAGTACACCTTCGACTTTTTCGAGCGACACCGAGAGCCGACAGCGGAGCCAGCGCGCCGAACCACGAAGGTAGAAGTCGCGGTAGCGGGAACGACTCCACCATGTACTTCGGCGTGGACGAGGCGGGGAAGGGGCCGGTGCTCGGGTCGATGTGGGCCGCGGCCGTGGTCGTCCCCGACGACGCGGCGCTCCCCGAGGACGTGGACGACTCGAAACGGGTCCAGCCGGACCGTCGCGAGGAGATCGCCGCCGTCCTCCGTGACGACGACCGGGTTCGCATCGGCATCGCGGAGATCACACCGGCACGAATCGACGACCCCGAGACCGACATGAACACCCTCACCGTGCTGGCCCACGCGAAAGCCCTCGAGGAGGCGGGCGTGGACGGGCTCACTGGCTACCTCGACGCGGGCGACACCGACGAGGCCCGCTTCGGCAGTCGCGTCACCGACCACTGTTCCTGCACCATCGACGTGACGGCCGAACACGGCGCGGACGAGACCTACCCCGTCGTCGCGGCCGCGAGCATCGTCGCCAAGGTCGAACGCGACGCCCAGATGGCTCGCCTCGCAGATGAGTACGGCGAGGTCGGCTCTGGCTACCCGAGCGACCCGACGACCCGCGCGTTCCTGTCGGACTACGTCGCTGCCCACGGCGAGGTGCCGCCGTTCGCTCGTGCCTCGTGGTCGACCTGTGCCGACGTGCTGGCCGCACACGAGCAGTCGGGACTCGGCGACTTTTGAACACTCAGGGAAACCGCGACCCCGCGACCCGAACCTGCTGTCGGTCGACCACTGTGCCTTCGTCGTCGATAGCCACGATAGTGACCCGTCCAGTGGTCGGTATCGCGAGCGTGGCGGACGTCGCCGTCGGCTGGAGTTCCGCCGTATCGTAGCTACGCCCGCCGGACAGCACGACCAGTTTCTCGACGCCGAGTTCCCGCGTCGCCTGCTCGGTGAGCGTCACATCGACGCGCGTGCTGGAGGTCGCCCACGACTCCGTCC
Source organism: Haloarchaeobius ordinarius (assembly GCF_051801355.1). Lineage (GTDB taxonomy): Archaea > Halobacteriota > Halobacteria > Halobacteriales > Natrialbaceae > Haloarchaeobius. The sequence continues at coordinate 520,466 of NZ_CP196560.1, forward strand.
GTGAGACCGACGCGAACACCCGAGACTGCTCGATACCCGGTGTTTCGACCGTGAGCTTCGTCGTGACACAGCCGCCGAGGAGGGTCGAACCGGCGGCCGCCGCGAGCACGCCGAGTCGGCGGCGAGAGAGGTCACTGGCCATCGGTCCACGATACGACTGCCACGTAGAAGGAAAACCGGCCTAATCGAGTGGAACGAAAGTCCCGGGTCAGTGCTCGCCAGTCGTCAGTGACCGCAGGATGTCACCGTACGCCGGACGGGTGATGAGCACCCCGATGAGCACGCCGAGGATGGTCACGATGGCGAACCCGCGCAGGTCCCCGAGCGAGAGCACCGCCAGCGGCGACATCGCGATGATGGTCGTCGCCGCGGCCGCGCCGATGACCCAGAACGCCTTGCGGAAGCGCGACTGGAAGACGCGCGTGGAACTCACGCCGCCTTCGGACATCACTTCGTCGGCGATGATGATGAGGTCGTCCACCCCGGTCCCGATGACCGCGATGAACCCGGCGATGTGCGAGAGGTCGAGCGGGAGTCGCACCGCCGCGACGAAGCCGAGCAACAGCGCGACCTCCGCGAGCGCGGTGAGTATCATCGGCAGCGCGACCTTCGGGTCACCGTAGCGCAGGTAGACCACGCCGCTGACCGCCAGCACGGCCACGATACCCGTCAGCAGCGAGTTCAGCTTGAACCGCTCCGCGAGTGCCGGTTCGAGCGAGAACACCTGGGACTCATCGAAGTCGAGGGGGGCACGGAGCGAACCAGCCTGCAGGTCCACCGAGACCTCGCGGGCCTCGGCGCGCGAGCCCGTGGTCATGACGAACCGCGGGTCCTCGGCGAAGTCACCGGACGCGATGGAGTTCGCGAGGCTCGGTGCGACCGAGAAGGTACTCGTCACGTTCCCTTCGGACTCCAGCACCAGACAGTAGCCCTCGTCGTTGCGGGTCTCACCGCCACAGGCCTGCGAGCCGGCACCGACGCCGGTGAAGCCGTTCTCCACCATGACGCGGGTGAACCGCTGGGCGGACTGCTCGTTCAGGACGACCGGGACCTGCCAGGTGCCGCGGTCGTTCTGCTCGGGTGCGCCGACGTTCTTCAGGTCCTCGTAGGTGATGACGGGCTGTTCCTCCATCGTCCCGTTCGCCCCCGGATACCGGGCGTAGACGGTCACGACACCACGGTCGCTGATGAGCTCTCTGAGCTCTTCGGGTTCGCGGTTCGGTGCCTCGATGACGATGTAGTTCGTGCCGTCGACGGTCGTCGCGGTCGTCACCGACCCGGCCGTGAGCCCGGTCGCTTCGAGCTTGCGTTCGAGCACACCGGTGATCTGGTTCCGGGTCGACTCGGTGACGCCGTCGCGCACGTCGTCGGTGGTCACCCGACCGCCACCGGCCGCCTGGATTCCGTTCTCGTTGAGCGCGGAGACGAACGCGGACTCGCTGACGGTCTTGTTGAAGACCTCAGCCGTTCCCGCCTCGGGGCGGAGGTAGACGTCTCGAACCGGGATGTTGAGGTCGTTCGCGATGGCGACGCGAGCGTCGCTGATCTGGCTCGCCTCGTCGAAGCCCGCGTAACTCACCGGGTCCGCGGTCATGCCGACGACCGGGGCGCGGATGCGCGTCCCGCCGTCGAGTTCGAGGCCGTACTGGAGGTTCGTCGGCCCGGTCGAGCCGTCGATGAGCCCGGGGGTGAACAGTACTGCGCCGCTCCCGACGAGGAGCAACGCGAGCACGACGACGCGCCAGTTCTCGCGGAGGTTCATTCCGGCGTCACCTCCCCGAGCTTGTACCAGCGAAGCAGACTGAGATTGAGCATGTACGTGTTGACGAGGTCGGCCGCGAGACCGAGGACGAGCACGAGGCCGATAGAGGCCATCAGCTCGATACCGAACAGGGTCGCGACGACGGTCATGACGGCCATCGCGGCGATGGACGTGACGGTCATCGTGACACCGGTCTCCATCGCGCGGTGGACGCTCTCGTAGAACTCACCGGAACGACGGAGGACGTGGTTGTTCAACAGGATGTCAGAGTCCACCGAGTACCCGATGAGCATCAGGAGTGCGGCGACCGTCCCCAGCGAGAGCTGGATACCGAGGAGGTTCATCGCGGCGAGCGGGATGACGATGTCCGAGAACGCCGAGATGACGATGGCGATGGAGGGGACGAACGAGCGGAAGAAGACGAACGCGAGGATGCTCATGCCGAGGAACGCGGCGAACAGGCCCTGTGCGGCGGTCGTCTGGGCGCTGTCACCGAAGCTCGCCGAGGTCGTCTGGCGAGCCTGCACGAGGTCGCACTCGTCCGGGTTCGAACAGGTCGGCTGCAGGTTCGCCTGCGCCTGGTCGACCAGCGCCTGCCCGTCGCTCTCGGGGCCGAACGTGAGGATGTACGTCGGCTCCGTGATGGAGGGACCCTGAACCCGCTGTTTCGAGACGATGTCTGCGTCGAACGCCGCGTCGAGTTCGCCACGCGGCGTGTCTGTCTGTACCGTGAGTTCGGTGCCACCGGTGAAGTCGGTGCTCAGCCCGACCGGTGTTCCGAACATGACGTACCACCCGAGTATGACCACCAGCGCGACGGCGAGTAACGCGAGGGGGACCGCCGCCAGCTGGCGGTTCGAGTACCGGGTGTAGTCTATCTCCGGTACCTCGAACTTGCTCATGAGGGGCGGTCGGGTATCGGCCCACCTAAGCTTTCTTATCTGCGGACCGCGGACGTGTAGAATCCGCACACCCGCGAGAGACGTTTTTGGGTGGGCAGAACGTAGCCATCGCTATGAGCCAGTACGCCAGCCGAGTCGTGCTCTCGTACCCGTCCGACCTCTCGAACTGGAGCCGCGACCAGGTCGCCACCTCACACTTCAAGGCGTGGCTGCGAAAGACCAGAGAGACCGCCGCAGTCGGCGATATCTGGGAGGAGTTCGTCGACGTGGGCTGCTGTGGCAGCACCTACGACGTCCCACTTCGCGTCGAGGACGTCGAGGGCGGCGAGACGATGGGACCGGACACGGAGATCGAGTACACAGTGCGAGAACAGTGTGGTCTGGAAGGCGGCTGGAAGGTGCAGAGTCGGGCCGGACCGGCGACCGAATAGGGACGCGAGTCAGTCCGGCAGGTACCGCACGTTCAAGACGCCGTGTTCCACCGAGCGCCGGACCTCGACCCGAATCGCGTTCACTCGCGCCGCACGGGCGACCGTCTCGGGGTCCTCCAGCACGTCCGTGGCGGCCTGTTCGGTCTGTGCCGGCGGGACCGACAGGACGTGAATCTCGCCGGTCCCTGCTCGCGGGACGCGCTCGACGTCGCCAGTCTCTAACTCCTCGGCGATATCCATCGCCTGTTTGGTCGGCGAGAGGTCACTGTCGACCAGCTCGACGGTGTGACAGTAGTCCTCCTCGACGACCTCCCAGACGACCTCCAGCGGCGGGACGGGTGCGATAGTCGCGCCGACGACCTGGTGGCGCTCGTAGCCGTCGTTCTCGCCGAGGGTGTGAATCTGGCCGGTGTCCACGTCGCGCAGGACGGCCGACCCCTCGTCGGCTTCGGTCACGAGGAACGTCGCGGTCTTCTCGCTCATGTGCCGAGGCTAGCGGTCAGGCCTTTTCCGGGTTTCGTCGTGTTGCGAGCAGCAGCATCGCCGACCCGACCAGCACGGGCGGGAGCGGACTGGACAGCGGCGGCATCGCGTACAGGACACTGACGACGGGGGCGAACAGGCCGCTGGGGGCGGGGCGGGTGACGGTCTCGCCGTCGAGGGTGAACTCCGGCGGCATGGAGATGACGAGCGCGAGGTACAGCGAGAGCAAGAACAGGAAGCCCGTCACGGCCATGATGCGGTCGTAGCCCACGTCGCTTCCCACCCGCCGGTGCCGGCGGGCGACGAACAGCACCGGCGCGAGGATAGGTGCGACCACGAGCAGGCCGAAGAAGATGTAGAACGCCCGAAGGAAGGTGAACGTCCCACCGACCGACCCGAGCGTGTTCGCCACCTGCACCGCCAGCGCCGCCCCGAAGTAGAACGTGAGGACGACCCCGAGGAGTCCGCCGAAGACGGCGTACAGCTTGAACAGCCGCGACTCGCTCGCCCGGAGCGCGTACGGGAACGCCCCGAACACGCCGTCGTAGGTCTTCTCCGCGTCGTCGGTCATCGTCCCGACTTGGGACGAGAGGGGCAAAAGCGGCCCGGTCCCGTGCCACGAGGCTGTCGCCGGACCGTGGCCAGCCGACCCATCACCAGTGTTTTGTCGGTGCCACGTGGGTGTCTCGGTATGTACGTAGACATCGGCAACGCCCTGGCCGAGGAGGCATCGCCGGGCATCTCCCGGGACGCGCTGGAGCGACTGGACACGCAGGTCGCGGCGGCGCACGAGCGCATCGAGACAGGTATCGAGAACCACGAACACGGCTACGCGGCGCTCGATTTGCCCCGGACGGTCGACACCGACGCCATCCAGAACGCTGTCGCCCCGTTCGACGACAGCGAGGCGGTCCTGAACGTCGGCATCGGTGGGAGCGCGCTCGGTGCGGCGACCATCGCGCAATCCCTCGACAGCGACGTCGATGCCTACTTCCTCGACAACGTCGACCCCGAACACGTCTCGCGGTTGCTCGCGAATCTGCCACTTGAGCGGACGACCGTCAACGTCGTCTCACGGTCGGGAACCACGGCCGAGACGCTCGCGAACTTCCTCGTCGTGCAGGACGCGATGGAGTCGGCGGGCGTGGACTGGACCGACCGCACCTTCGTCACGACGGGTGAGTCCGGCCCCCTCCGGACGCTCTCGGACCGCCACGACCTGCCCTCTCTGCCGGTTCCCGACGGCGTCCCGGGCCGGTTCTCCGCGCTCTCGACCGTCGGGCTGGCCTGTGCCGCCATCCAGGGCCACGACCTCGACGCACTCGTCGCTGGTGCCGCCGAACAGCAGGCCAAACTCTCCGGCTCGCTGTTCGACTCCCCTGCCTACGCCTACGGTGCCATCGCCTACGCCCTCGACATCCGGGGTGCCTCGGTGAACGCGATGATGCCCTACGCCGAGTCGCTGGAGACCTATTCCGAGTGGTTCGCCCAGCTCTGGGCCGAGAGTTTAGGGAAGGACGGCCTCGGCCAGACGCCCGCCCGGGCCCTGGGCGCGACCGACCAGCACTCCCAGCTCCAGCTCTACCGCGCCGGCCCCCGCGACAAGCTGGTGACGCTCGTCCGCCCCCGCGAGTACGAAGACACCGAAATTCCCGAAACCGAGTTCGACGACCTGGCATACCTCGGCGGGAAGGGCCTCGGCACCCTGCTGGACGCCGAGTTCGAGGCCACGGAAGCCAGTCTGGCCGCGGCCGGTCGCCCGAACGTCCGAATCGAACTCGACCGCGTCGACGAGCGCGGCGTCGGCTCGCTCCTGTACGGGATGGAGGCCGCCTGCGTCGTGGCGGGCGAACTGTACGGCGTGGACACGTTCGTCCAGCCCGCCGTCGAGTGGGGCAAGAAGGCGGCCCGTGGGCTGCTCGGCGGTGGCGAGTTCGAGGAGGCTGCTGCCGTCGACGAGAAGACCGAACTTCGCGTCGAGTAGGCTGACTCGCGCCATCGGCCAGTCACCCTGACGGTATCGGGCGTCTGCGGCCTATTCACCATAGCAGAGAGCCTATGTTTCTCGGGTCGATAGACTCGGTATGGACGATTCGCTCGTCGACAGCTCAGGCACCCCGTCCCCGCCATCGAAGGTGACGGCGGCCATGACCGCGAAGACCGTACTCCGGTTCGCGTTGCTCGGGTTCGCCTCACTGCCCGTCCTCGTCGTCTACCAGCTGGTCCTCTACCTCGGTGCCATCTCCGTCTTCGGTCCCATCGAGACGACCGGCCCAGAGGCGCAGATAATCTCCGTGCTCAGTCTCGGACTGGGGACGCTCACCATCGCGCTGGCGTACCTGCGGTACTCGGACCTGGACTGGTCGTTCGTCGACCTCCGGTTCCCGTCGCTACGCGACGTCGGCTGGGCCATCGGTGGCTTCGTCATCCTGCTGCTCGGCTTCGTGGCCGTCGTGTCGCTCCTCGACCTCCTCGGACTCTCGACCGCTCAGCACAGCACCTCCCAGCAGGCAGCAGAGGGCGACCCGGCGCTGTTGCTCCCCCTGATTCCCCTCTCGTTGCTGGTCATCGGCCCGGGCGAAGAACTGCTCTACCGCAACGTCATCCAGAAGTCCCTGTACAGGCACTTCAGCAAGGTCGGTGCGGTCGTCGTCGCCAGTGCCATCTTCGCACTCGTCCACATCCCGGCGTACTCGACCGGCGGCGGCATCGGCGCGATGGCGGCCTCGCTCTCGGTCATCTTCGTCCTCTCGCTGGTCCTCGGCGGCGTGTACGCCCGGACGGGGAACGTGCTCGTGCCGGCGTTCATCCACGGCGCGTACAACGCGCTCTCGTTCGCCAGCAGGTACGCAGACCTCACGAGAGAGGCTCCAGACGCAGCGTTCACAGCACTTACTGCGCTGTTCTGACCGGCTCGAACCGTCTTACGGCCGTCTGACGAACCTTTTTCGCTCTCGGTGACGTATCACCTTTCTGTATGACGAAGCGGTACTCCATCGTCTGTAGTGAGGACGTGAGCGACCGAATCGACGCGCTCGCTCACGAGTACGACCTCACGGAACAGGCGGTGCTCCGACAGCTCATCGAACGCGGCCTCGAACAGGTCGAGAACTAGGAGTTCGAGGGGTTCTTCCGGGAGAGTGCGCTCCCGCAGATGGGGCAGCGGTCCTTGTTTTCGTCGAACTCACGCCCACAGCCCGCACACTGGAAGCGCCAGTCTCGCCGCTCGTCGATGCCCTCGCGGGCGATGACCTCGACGGTGACGTTGAGTTTCTCGGCGACGTTCTGCATGGCGTAGTCGTCGGTCACGAGCGTGCCGTCGAGTTCGAACGCGGCCGCGACGAGCCGGACGTCGGTGTCCGAGAGCACGTCGAGGTCGCCGGTCTCTTTGGCCGCTCGCCGGACGCGCTCGGTCGTCTCGGAATCGGGGATGTGGACGTGCATCCCCGCACCCTCCATCGCGTCGTATCGGTAGACGCTCTCGTCTTCGAGTTCGTCCCGGACGAGCGGGATGGTCGCGGTATCGTTTGTGGTGTGATACTCGTGGATGAACGCGGAAGTGTCGAGAACGTACATTTACCGCTGGACGACGATGTAATCCTTCACGGCCTGCACGCGGTCGACGGGGACGCGGAATCGGCCAGCCTCGTCACGGTTGTAGTCGATAGCGCGAGTCGGCGTCTCCTCGCCCGGTTCGACGACGAGGTCGTTCAGCCGGCCGCTCTTCAGGTCCATCGTGATGTTGTACAGCATCCCGAGTTCCGTCCCGTCAGAGCCCATGACGGACTTCCCCGAGAGGTTCTCCGCGAGTATGTCGGACATACCACCTTCTTCCCGACGGGTGCTAATAAACGCCACGGGGACCGTCGCACGGCGCCCGACTCGACACCGCCAGACCAGACAACCGGCGGACACGTCCGATACCGTGTCGACGCGTCACAGGACCTGACGACCGTGACGATGGAATTAAATGCCGTCCTGAGTACTCTCAGATAAGAACCTTCTAGGGTGTTCGCCATGTCTGATACAGATTCTTCCGAAACCGACACAGCATCCAACACGCTCAGGACACCCATCGTGGCCGTCCTCGGCCACGTGGACCACGGCAAGACCAGTCTCCTCGACAAGATTCGCGGCTCCGCCGTCATCGAGGGCGAGGCGGGCGCCATCACCCAGCACATCGGTGCGACCGCGGTCCCGCTCGACGTCGTCTCGAAGATGGCCGGGTCGCTGGTCGACCCCGACGACTTCGACCTCCCTGGACTCCTGTTCATCGACACACCCGGGCACCACTCGTTCACCACGCTTCGCTCGCGCGGTGGCGCGCTGGCCGACATCGCCGTCCTCGTCGTGGACGTGAACGACGGCTTCCAGCCCCAGACGCTGGAGGCCATCGACATCCTGCAGAACACCCAGACACCCTTCATCGTCGCCGCCAACAAGGTCGACACCGTCCCCGGCTGGAACGCCAACGAAGACGCCCCCATCCAGCAGACGTACGAGGCCCAGTCCGACCGCGTCCGGAACGACCTCGACCAGCGGCTCTACTCCATCATCGGCGAACTCTCCGACAACGGCTTCTCCGCGGACATGTACTGGCGCGTCCAGGACTTCCAGAAGAACGTCGGGGTCGTCCCCGTCTCCGCGATGACCGGCGAGGGCATCCCGGACCTCTTGGCTGTGATGATGGGCCTCTCCCAGCGCTATATGAAAGAGGCCATGGCCATCGACGTGACCGGCCCCGGCGTCGGGACCGTCCTCGAAGTCAAAGAGGAACGCGGCTTCGGGACGACCATCGACCTCGTCCTCTACGACGGCATCATCCGCGAGGACGACACCATCGTCGTCGGCAGCAAGAACGAACCCATCGTCACCGAGGTCCGCGCGCTCTTGCAGCCGCGACCGCTCGCCGAGATTCGCACCGAGTCCCGGTTCGAGCGCGTCGACGAGGTGAAAGCCGCGGCCGGTATCAAGGTCGCCGCCCCCGACCTCGACAAGGCGATGTCCGGGGCACCGGTCCGCGTCGTCGGCGACCGCGACCTCGACGAGGTCGTCGCCGAGGTACAGGCCGAACTCGCCGAGGTCGCCGTCTCCACCCAGGAGGAGGGCGTGGTCGTCAAGGCCGACACCCTCGGGTCGCTCGAAGCGATGGCGAACGCCCTCGAAGAGGCCGAGATTCCCATCGTCCGCGCCGAAGTGGGTGACATCGCCCCCCGCGACGTGAGCGTCGCCTCGACGGCCGACGACGACCTCCACCGGACCATCCTTGGCTTCAACGTCGACGTGCTGAAAGACGCCGAGAACCGCGCCGATATCGACGACGTGCGAATCTACACGGACGACGTCATCTACCAGCTCATCGAGGAGTACGAGGAGTTCGTCGAGAGCACGAAGCAGGCCCAGCAGGACACCGTCCTGCAGAACATCGCCCGCCCCTGCCGGTTCCAGATTCTGCCCGACCACACCTTCCGCCAGAACAACCCCGCGGTCGTCGGCGTGGAAATCCTCTCGGGCACCCTCCGGAAGAACCAGAACGTCGTGAAGTTCGAGGGCAACGACCCGAAACGCGTCGGCTCCATCAAGGGTATCCAGGAGCAGGGGGAGGACGTCGACGAGGCCCGCGCCGGTAACCGCGTCTCCGTCGCCATCGACGGTCCGACCGTCGGGCGACAGATAGAGGAGAACGACGAGCTCTGGATCGAACTCCCGGAGAAGCACGCGAAGATTCTGGAGCAAGAGCTCAAAGAGGAGATTCCGATGGACGAACGCGAGGCGCTCTCGTTCTACCTCGAGAAACGGCGCAAGGTCGACCCGTTCTGGGGTAAGTAATCCCAGCGGGTCGACCCGTCTTCACTTCGGCCACCCCTGTTCGACTCCCCGGACACACCCGCGAGGTTGCCGGCCAACGGACGACTGCCGTGCTCCCCCGAACACGGAGGACCGCCACTGACGCAACCCATGTGCACCTATCGAATGCAGGCACATCGTCTGCTGGCTTTCGCTGTACTGGCGCTTATTACTCTTCGACGCACCTCCTGCTGGCGTTACAGGTCGAGACGACCGGTCGTTTCGCCGCGGGGTCGGCCGTGCCGGGCCGCGAGGTCGTCCAGTCTTGCCGTCGTCGGGTCACGCCACCCCCGACGTCGTTCACAGTAGCAACAGCGCGACCGCCAGCGCGTTGCTCACGCCGTGACAGAGCATCGGCACCGCGAGGTTGTGGGTTCGGGCGTACACCGTCCCCCAGACGATGGAGACGGCAAAGAGCTGGGCGAGCGCCATCCCGACCGCCGCAGGGGTGCCAGAGTACATCGGCAGGTGGGCGATGGCGAACACCGCCGAGCCGACCATCACCGCTCCGGCCGTCGTGAACGAGCGGTCGAGGTTGCGCTGAACGACCCCGCGGAACATCAGTTCCTCGATGGGCCCGTTGACGAGCAACACGAGCGGGAGGATAGAGAGCAAGAGTCCGGTCCCGCCGACGGCCGCGTACGCGGTCAGCGTCTCCTCGGCCATCGGGAGGTCGAAGTACCAGGCCATCGCGACCACGCCCATCTCGACGGTCCCCGTCGCGGCGATACCGAGGATGACGTGTCTGATGTCCGAATCCGAGAGCCAGTAGAGGTCCATCCCGCGGATACCGTCCCCGAACCCTTCGAGTATCAGAACGACGACGAGCAGGTAGCCGAGGTACCCTGCGACGAACAGCAAGACGAGGTCGGTGACGCCCTGCCCGGGCAAGAGGACGAGGGCAGCCAGGCCGACCGCCGAGGAGACCAGCGACCCGATGACCGCGACGCCGACCGCGAGGTGGACCGCGAGGCGGCGCGACCAGCGGACGCGCCCGGGGTCTCGCCCGGTGGCCTCGAACGATTCGAGGGCGTATCGGTACGACCCGTCGGTGACGAGCACCAGCAGGCCGAGCAGGAAACCGTCGACCAGTATCAGGTCGAAGTCGGCGAGCACCAGTGCCGGACCGGCGGCGACCAGAACCGTCGTGACGACGAGGTGGTAGACGATGGCCGTCACCGACGGCGCGACACTCTCGACCCGGGCGAACAGCCGCACCGGCGTGTACCGGGGGGTGAGCGACCCGACACCGAGGGCGAACGAGGCACTGGCGAGTGTGAGCGCGACCCAGTAGACGCCGAGAGTCAGGGCCTCGACCCCCGAGAGCGGGCCCAGCGCGAGCAACGTCGTCCCGACGAGCACGAGCGGGACGCCGACGAGGACGCCCAGTAGCATGCGTGCCCGGAGCAAGACGGCGGCCGGCATGGTCGCCAGCAGCAACTGGGCGAGCATCTCCTCTTCCTCACCGAGGGGGTTCAGACAGAACAGCGCACCGGCGAGCCAGACGCCGAGCAGGACGAACGAGGCGCCGACCAGCGTCACCGCCATCGCGGGGTACACGACGGCCGGGACCAGAAGCGTCCCGAGTGCGAACAGGTAGTAGAACACGAACCCGTGGCGGTGCGGGGCGCGGACGGCTCGCCACCAGAGCCGGGTCGCGACCCGGCGAGTGGGTGAGGACGAGGCGACCGACTGCGAGCCGGTCCGGGTTCCGCCGTCGCCTGACAGCGGCGCGTCACCGTACCAGAACCCCGGCGAGAACACCGAGATGACGGTCAGGCTACCGGGGATAGTCAACACGACCGCCACGGCCGCGACCACGGTCGCCGTCGTCAACGTCTCGACGGCGGGGGTGCCGACGAACAGCAAGTCCGCGTACCACGAGAGCCGCGAGAGCGGGTCACCGGCCGGGAGTGACGCGACCGGGAGCGAGATGGGCGCGATGCCGCCGCCACTTTCGGCGGTCCCCGCGGTCGCCGTCGGTGCCGGGCCGTGGACCGCGATGCTTCCGGCGAACGCGACGAGGCCACCAGCGACGACCGCCGCCGTCACGCCCCCGAGCGCACCGAGTACCGAACGCACCGACAGGGGCAGTGGAACCTGTCGAAGACCGAGTCTGACCAGCAGGCCGAGCGCGTACCCGAACAGGATGGCCGCGACGAACAGTGTGACGACCGCGAGTGTCCCGACGACGGCGAGCACCGGCGAGCCAGCCCCCACGGCCACCGCCAGCACCAGCACGGTCGCCGGGGTCAGGAACACGACGGCCCACTCGAACAGGTCGGCGAGCAACAGTCCACGGACCAGTGTCCGGACCGGGACCGCCGTCAGCATCATCTCCCTGGCGTCGAGCGAGAGCACCCGCCGACCGGCCTGAATCGCGCCGAGAACGACGACGAAGATGACGACGCCCGGCAGGTAGTACCGGGCCGCACTGACCGTGGTCGGGTCGCCGGCTGCGAGCGACCGACCGACCGCCACCGCGGCCTGCACGAATACGACCAGGACTGGTGCGAGCAGCACCAGCGCGAGCACGAACAACGCCTCGTGGTGGCGACTCCCGATGTAGCGCCGCCCCTGTCGGCGGACCTCGGCGGTGGCGATGCGCCACGCGACGGTCGCGCCGCTACCGCGGACGCTCATCTCACCGCCTCCGACTGGTCGGCCGTCAGGTCGAGGAACACCCGTTCGAGCGAGCGCTCGCCGTCGGCGACGCGCTGGGTCAGCTCCGCGGGCGTCCCCTCTGCGACGAGCGTGCCGAGGTGGAGTACGCCGACGACGTCGGCGAGCTCCTCGACGACCGACAGGGCGTGCGAGGAGAGGAAGACGGTCGTCCCGCCGTCGGCGAGCCCGTCGATGAGGTCCAGCACCTCGCGCGCCGCCCGCGGGTCCAGCCCGCTAGTCGGCTCGTCGAGGAACAGCACCGCTGGCTCGTGTAACATCGCCTGGACGAGGCCGACCTTCTGGCGAGTCCCCCGCGAGTACGACTCTATCCGTTCGTCCGCCACGTCAGCCAACCCGACCTGGTCGAGCAACGCGTCGATACGCGTGGCCGCCGCGTCCGGGTCCAGCTGGCGCAGGTCCGCAACGAATGCGAGTTGCTCGCGTGCCGTGAACTCGTCGTACAGCGGTGGCTCGTCCGGCAGGTAGCCGACGTTCGGTTTCACACCCTCGCGGTCCGCTATCGAGACGCCGACGATGGACGCCGTCCCCGCCGTCGGCGGCACCAGCGTCGTCAACATCCCCATCGTCGTCGTCTTTCCCGCCCCGTTCGGTCCGAGGAACCCGTAGACGGTCCCCCGGGGCACGGCGAGGTCGAGCCCCTCGACGGCGACGACCGGGCCGTACACCTTCCGGAGCCCGGACGCCGTTATCGCCAGTTGCTCCTCGCCCCGTATCATGGACAGAGAATGGACACGGGGAGAAATAGTTCATATGCTCCTACAGGTTGCTACGCGGCAGTTAGGACAGTACGAGAGCCGAGAACGGGACCTTACGCGGAAGTGAACCGGTGCGCCGAGAGGTCGAGGAGCTGGCTGGTTCTATCGCGCCGTCGGCGTCACGGAGTCCTGAATCGCCTGCTTGACCTGGAGCGCCGCCGAGGCGGCGAGACCGCGTGCGACCTCCGCCTGCTCGTCCGGGTCGATGCAGTAGTCGTCGTTCGCCTCGTCGAGGTTCGGCGTGAAGCCGGCGCTGACGGGGTGACCCGCCGGCGGGCGGACCGCGACCGTCGCCTGGGGCCCACCGACACCCTGTGTGACGTCGCCGTTGACGACGTACTCGTCCGGGAGGAACTCCCGGGTGCGTGCCGCGATGGCCGTCACGTCGCGGCGCAGGGCCCGCGTCTGGTCGGGGGAGAGTTCCGGCACGTCCGCGTCTGCGCGTTTCCCGGCCGGGGTACTGCCCGGGAGTCCGGCGTACGGATTGTTTCCGTTCATAAAAACTCGCTACCGTCCGTAGTGGCAGAACGAATAAAAAGGGTTCGGCTACTGCAATCTCAGAGCAACGGCTCGCTGGTGCCATAGACCGCCAGCACGACCGCCGTCGTGTAGGTTCCCGGCTCGACCGCCGCGCTCTCGACTTTCACGTGTGGCTCGCCGAACGCCCAGTCTCGCAGTTCCTGCCCGGCTGCAAGTCCGCGACGGACGCGTTCGTCTACGTCCGCCTCGTCGGTGTCGCCCGAGGCCTCGTAGAACAGCCCGCCCTGTGGCGACTGCGCCCAGCCCAGCCCCGCACTGACGTGCCCCGGCTCGGTCGTCGTCGCCCGCGCCTGCACCACGGTCAGTCGCTCCCCGACCGGGCCCAGGTCCGGCGCGGTCCCGACGACCTCGACTTCAGCCTCGGCCGGAATCACCGAGGAGACGGCGACGAGGTTGTAGTTCTCCACGCCGGCCTCGGCGAGCGCCGCGTCGTACGAGGACATCTCGGTCGGGCCGGTCGCCTGGCCCCAGACGATGCGAATCGGCTCCATGGCGGGGGAGAAACGCTACGGCGAAAAGGGGGTTGCGATTGCGAGTCCAGCAGTCCCGGATTCAGTAGTGGTACGTCGCGTGCCCGGCCGACGGGACGTACTCGCTCCCGTCGTCGCGCTCTATCTTGTCGAGCGCCTCCGTGAAGTCCACCTCGCGGACCTCGGTGCGGCCCTCGCGGATGGCGAACATGCCCGCCTCCGTGCAGACGCTCTCGATTTCGGCACCGGAGTAGCCGCCCGTGCGGTCGGCGAGCGCACCGAAGTCCACGTCGTCGGAGACGTTCATCTTCCGGGTGTGGATGGCGAATATCTGCTCGCGGCCCTCGTGGTTCGGCTCGGGTACCTCGATGAGGCGGTCGAACCGGCCCGGCCGCAGGATGGCGCGGTCGAGCATGTCGTAGCGGTTCGTCGCCGCGATGATGCGGATGTTCCCACGCGCCTCGAAGCCGTCCATCTCCGAGAGCAGCTGCATCATCGTGCGCTGGACCTCGGCGTCGCCGGAGGTCTTCGACTCCGTCCGCTTGGAGGCGATGGCGTCGATCTCGTCGATGAAGATGATAGCGGGTTCGCGCTCGGTCGCGAGTTCGAACAGGTCACGGACCAGCCGGGAGCCCTCGCCGATGAACTTGCGGACGAGTTCGGAGCCGGCCATCTTGATGAACGTCGCGTCGGTCTCGTTGGCGACCGCCTTCGCGAGCATCGTCTTCCCGGTACCCGGCGGGCCGTAGAGCAACACGCCCGACGGCGGGTCGATGCCGACCGCCTCGAACTTCTCGGGGTCGATGAGCGGCTCCTCGACGGCCTCGCGCACCTCGCGCACCTGCTCGTCGATGCCGCCGATGTCCTCGTACACCACGTCGGGACTCGCGTCGATCTCCATCGCCTGTGCCCGCGCGTCGGTCTCGTTCGCGAGGATGGTCTGGATGGAAAAGGAGTCGTTCACCGCCACGCGGTCGCCGGCCTGCACTTCCTCGGCCATGCGACGGGAGACGTCCGTGAGGACCTCCTGGTTGTTTCCGTGCTGTTTTACGACCGCTTCCTGGTCTTCCTCTTCGAGCTCTTCGACGGTCGCGATGTACAGCGACGAGGTCTTCAGCGCCTCGTTCTCGCGTTCGGTGCGGTCGACCTCCTCTTTGAGGTCTTCGCGACGGCCGTGGGCCGATTCGAGCTGAGAGGAGAGCTGCTCGTGCACCTGCGAGACGTCGGCGAGGTGCTTCTTGAGAGCCATCAGACGCTCGTCGTCCGACATCTCCGGGTCGAGGTCGAGCCGGGGGCGGTCGGGCAACGAAGGACTCCGGGACATGAGTTATCGGTCGTATGCGTGGCGCGTAAAATAGCCTTTGGGTTGGGGAGAGTGCGCTGTCCAAAAGGTTCTTTTTCGTCGATGTGCTCGGGGTGTGGGTCGACGGTCGTTGGGCCGTCGCGGCGACCGCAGGACCTCGGTTTGGGCGCAAGGAACACGGCCATCCGAGTGGCGCGCGCGGTCTGCGGTCCGAACGAAGTGAGGCCGCCGACAGAAGCGCGCGAGGGACGAAGCGCGCAGTGGAGCTTCGCGGAACGAGCACTGGAGTCGGCTGGGGAGGGCGTGGTGTGGTTTCGGTGCTGAGCGGGGCGGTGGCGGTCCCACCATCGGCGCGAGCACGTTGCTCGCTACCACCAGTACCAGCAATCGAATCGGACGAGAATGAAGCCGCGAAACTCGAACAACCAGCTCTGTCGAAGCCCTCAGCAGTGGAGACAATCGGCATGCAAGAGCTAGGGGATGCAGTCAGCAATCGACTCTCGTTCGTTTCGGTGTCTGTTCGCCGAATGCGCCGACAGACCGGGAGTGCAAGTGTGGAAAGAAAGATCTTCCACGTACTGGGTCCACACACTACAAAAATGTCTGTTTCCCAACTTTTCTACCCCGCCCTGTCGGATTACCGTAAACACCCGTTCTGGCGTGTGATATCCTTATCTATCAATCACCGCTTATTTTCTGGCAAGAATGCATCTCGCAGGGGGCGGTGAGGGAATTCAATGAAGATACTCGATCAGCTGGTTTTTATTCAGTACTTCGGGTGGACACAAGCCGCGTACGTGACGGTCTTTGGAGTCACAGCACTGGCGTGTTTCCTCGCGGCGGGACTGACGGAACGACTCCAGCACCGCGACACCCGTCTCGGTCTCCAATATCTGCTTGTGCTTTCCGGATTCTGGGCGACAGGGACGGCCCTCAGACTCCTGGTTCCAGACCCCACGATAAGCAACCTCGTCTTCCTGTTCGAACTCGTCGTCGGCCTCGCGGCTGTCGGAGCTTGGTTATACTTCGTATCGGCGTACACCGGTGAGGTATACCATCGTCAGCGGCGCTACCGCCGCCTCGCACTCCTCGTATTCGGAGCCATCGTTCTGGTCAAGCTCTCGAACCCCATCCACGGCCTGTACGTACAGACTCAATTCGTCCAAAACCCCTTCCCGCATCTGTCCGTGAGTCAGGAGGGACTCCACCTGGGAACGACCGCCTTCGCGTACTCGCTCTCTGCAATCGGCTTCTACATGCTCTTTCACATGCTCTCGGGCTCGACAGTCGAAACTCGGCCCCTGTTCGTGTTAATCGGCCTGGCTTGGGTCCCCGTTCTTTTCGATGCGCTTGGCCACCTCGAGGTGGCAGGGTTGCTCTCACTGTCGTACGAGCCTCTCGGCGTTGCAGCGTTCGCTCTCGGCACATTTCTATTCGCGAACGAGACCTTCGAACGGGCAAGATGGAGCAGACATCACGACTTACTCGATGCACTCAATCAGCCTATCATCCTCGTCGACGATACTGATGTAGTCCGTGATTTCAACGAAAGCGCTGCAGAAGAGTTCCCAGAGATTCGATGGAGTACCGGTGTCCCTATCACTGAAGTCCTTCCCGAGCTTAGAGGCGTCTCTCACCTTCAGACTGAAGGTGAAGGGTTATCAGCCGAGCACTTCTTTACAAACGAACGAGAAGGCAGAGAGCGTGTTTTTCTTCCGTCTGTTGCTGAGATTCGACACGGTGCATATCGAATGGGCGAGATTATCGTGTGCACTGACGTGACGACTATCCACCGACAGCGCGAGGAACTACTTCGTCAGGGTGACCAACTCGATGGTTTCTCTGCCGCAATCTCACACGAACTTCGGAATACACTTACCATCATCCAGGGGAACGTCCAACTCATCGCTGACGGGATTCTTCGCAATGGGGACGAATCCCTGACACGATCGATCGAAACGGCAATATCGACCAGTCATCAGATGTTTCGCATCATCGAGGACATGACCGTCATGGCACGGTATTCTAAAAACGTCCAGAATCCACCGTATATCGATTTCAACCAGACAGTGTTAGAGGGAACTCAGTTCACCGACAACGAGGGAGTGACAGTTGTGAACACGAGTGATGGCCAAATTAAGGCCCACGCTGGTCGACTCAAAGAGCTCGTCAGGCAAGCGATTCGCCTCGTCAAGGAGACCGGGGGCTCGAGGTTGCAAATCGAGCTGAGCGGTGATGAGATAGTACTGGAGTCAGATGGCGGGCAGGTCGATGCTGAGGATGAGGAGTCGTTTTTCAGCTATGGCACACCAGTTCCGAACCACGAAACCGGTATGATCGGACCCAATATTCGGACGCTGGTACAGGCCCACGGCTGGGCTGTCCGACTCGACGAGACTGCAGGTTCTGGTATTCGCATCGTCATCTCAGGGGTTGAAAGTCAGACTGATTCGGAGATGCAACAGACCAAATGAAATAGATGACTACGTAACAACTGAGCATAACTACTCTTGATTCGAGAGACCCAGCCCTCTGAATCAGTTCTTCCCCAGCTGGCCGGTGGTCGGTACCCGATTCGCGCGCTGTCTCTTGCACCGCTAGCACAACTGCTCGTCGAAATGGTGGACCGCCCGGTGGCTCACAGACCCAGCCCGGTACTGTACTCCAGCGTCCCGAACCCGGTACCTAACGACTCGCTGTCAATTGTCGTCCCGCCGACGCGTCCGGCGAGGCCGGTTATCCGGAACAGGAACTCGTTGTAACTCCAGTGCGACGCGAGCCGACCACCCAACCTCGGCCGGTCGAGCCAGTTTCGCGCATGGCCGTAGGTCTGGGCGACGAACCGCACGTAATCGCCCGCCTCGTTCTCGACGCGCACGTCGAAGTCAGGGTGTTCGCCAGTGCCCAGCAGTGGTTCGACAGAAATCCTGTCGAACTCGACGTGCCCCTCCTTCGAGCCCCAGTTCCAGAACCCGTTCTGTCGAAGGGGGATGGTCAGGCGTTCGAGTCTGTCCGAGGAGAAGAACTTGTAGCCCCGTCGGAACAGGTGTGGCCCGACGAACGGGATCAACACGGAGAAGGAGGTCCCGTCCGGGAAGATGGCCCAGATCCACTTCCAGGGCATCAGCGGCATGTCGAAACACACCCGCTGGAAGTAACACGACCCGGACAGCGTCTCGGGGCCGTCGGGCAGGTCGAACTCCCCTTCGAACTCCATCTGTCGCCAGGCCACGACCTCGGCGCCACCCAGCGGTGTGTCGATGTCCATCGAGTGGTGTGGTGCGGTCATCTTCGAGTCGAGGTCGCCCCAGGCCTCGAACTCCGCCTCGGCGTCGTCACCGATGACGTGCGCTCGCAGCCCGAGGCGGTCCGAGAGCGCTGTAATCTCGCTTCCGCGTCTGGTGCCGTCCTCGCGCTCAGCCCAGGCGTCGAGACGCTGGTCCTCGCGAGAGAGCACCGCTTCGGCTGGTTGCCTGACGACGTGGTCGTGGACCTGGTCCTCGTCGCCGGCCCAGCCGACCGTCGTCGCGTCGAATCTGTCCACACCGTCGGCGACGGGGCGGTCAGCGTCCATTCCATTGGGCGGAAGGTCGTTCACACGGGACTGGTCACCCACACAGGCAGCGACCGAGAACATGAGCTGTCTCGGACCGTATCCCTCCTCGCCCTCCGGGAACAGGAGAAAGAACCACCAGGACGAGGACGACCAGTTCTGTCGCTCGGGGTTCTGCCACCAGATCTTCTCGAAAACACGTCGGTGCTCGGCGAGGGTCCTGTCTGCGAACGCGTTTGTCATTGACGTACCTCCCGCTGGGGCGCTGAAATAAGCCCTGCATCGGTTGCCGGATTTATATCGTTGGTCCAACACGATGGCGTGAGTTACAGCCGGTATCGAGACCAGACTCCCCCGATGCATCGAGGATCGTACTCGTCTGGGTCGGCACTCCAGACAGGAAACAGGATGCTGGGCCCGTCCAATCGTACCCTGTCGTGCCGGACGTTCCGTCGCGGCTGGCTGTCGTTTTTCCCGGGCGTCTCGATGCACTGTGACTCATCGACTCGTCTGGACCAGGCGACAGTTTCCGGTGAGACGGGGGAGATTTACTGCCCGAACTGCCCCCGCCATTCAGCACGGCGTCTGCGACCTGTCCTCGATTACGGGTCTCACCGGGGTCGAAACACACGAAAAGAACCAAAAGCCCAGCGAAAACCCGCGACAGAAAGCGAACCCGCCTAAATCAGGTCGGCCATCTCGTCGAGGTACTCGCCGTACACGTCGAGCGCCTCCTGTACGGGCTTTTTCGTGCCCATGTCGACGCCGGCACCGCGCAGCAGTTCGAGCGGGTACTTGCGCGAGCCCTTCGAGAGGAACGCGAGGTAGTCGTCTGCGGCCGTCTCGTCGTCGGGGTCGAGAATCTTCTGGCTGAGCGCGACGGCGGCCGAGATGCCGGTCGCGTACTGGTAGACGTAGAACGAGTAGTAGAAGTGCGGGATGCGCATCCACTCCCGCGTGATGTGCTCGTCGACGTTCGCGGGTTCGTAGAACTCGCGCTTGAGGTCGCCGTACACCTGGTCGATGGCGTCGGGGGTGAGCGCCTCGCCGTCCTCGACCAGTTCGTGGGTCTGGTGCTCGAAGTCCGCGAACATGGTCTGGCGGTACAGCGTCGACCGGAAGCGTTCGAGGTACTCGTTGAGGACGTGCCGACGGAACGTCTCGTCCTCGACGGTGTCGAGCAGGTACTGGGTGAGCAGTGCCTCGTTGACCGTGCTGGCCACCTCGGCCACGAAAATCTCGTACCCGGAGTAGACGTAGGGCTGTTCCTGCTTGGTGTACTGGCTGTGCATGGAGTGGCCCAGCTCGTGGGCCAGCGTGAACATCGAACTGATGTCGTCCTGCCAGTTCATCAGGATGAACGGCTGGGTGTCGTAGGTGCCGCCGGAGTACGCGCCCGACTGCTTGCCCTTGTTCTCGTAGACGTCGACCCAGCGGGAGTCGAGGCCCTCCTGGACGCGCTCCTGGTACTCCTCGCCGAGCGCGCCGAGCGACTCGACGACCCACTCGCAGGCCTGCTCGTACTCGATGTCCGGACTCTCGGTCTCGGTCATCGGCATGTACAGGTCCCACATCTCGAGCTGGTCGACGCCGAGCGCGTCGGCCTTGAGTTCGGCGTGGCGGTGGAGCTTGTCGAGGTTCTCGCGGACCGCCTCGAGCAGGTTGTCGTACACGTCGACCGGGACGTTGGGGCCGTCGAGGGCAGCCTCACGGGCGGTGTCGTAGTACCGCGCCTGTGCCGTCTTCACGTCGGCTTTCACCGAGTTCTTGTACGCCGCAGCGACCGTGTTGCGCACGTCCGCCCAGTCCTCGTAGAAGGACTCGTGGACGGTCTTGCGGAACTCGCGGTCCTGGTTCTTCAGCAGGGTCGTGAAGTTGTTCTGGGTTATCTGGACCGAGCTCCCGTCGGGCTTCTCGACGGTCGGGAACTCCATGTCGGCGTTCGCGAGCATGTTGTACACCTCGCTCGTGCCGCCGGTGACCTCACTGAGGTCGGCCAGCAGTTCCTCGACCTCGGCCGAGCGGGTGTGCGGTTTCATCCGGAGTACGTCGTCGAGGTAGTGCTCGTACGTCTCCAGGTCCTCGACGTCGGCGACCATCGCGTCGATGTCGTTACGGGTGGCCGACTGAATCTCGGGGTCGATGAACGACGCCGCGCTGGAGGCGTCGGCGGAGAGCGACTGGGCGCGGGCGGTGAACGCCTGGTACTGCTGGTTCGTGGTGTCCTCGTCCTTGCGCATGCGAGCGTAGGAGTACACCATCGACACCTCGCGCATGATGTCGTCGCGAAGCTGGAGGACCGACAGCAGCGTCTCGCCGTCTTCGGTGACTCGACCCTCGTACTGTTCGAGCTCGTCGAGCTCCGCCTGCACCGTCTCGAACGCCTCCTCCCACTCCTCGTCTGTCGCGTAGATAGACTCGAGGTCCCACGTGTACTCGGTGTCTATCTCGGACCGTTCGGGGACTGAACTCATGGCGACGGCTTCGAATCGAACCGAGGTAAGCCTTGCCAACCGAGGCGCACGAGGGTCGAAGACGCGGATGGGTCGGGTGGTGTCGACTGGGGGAGGGGGAGATGATGTCGGCGGGGCCGTCTGGCTGGTGTTGCAGGAACCAGTCAGCCCGGGTCTGGTCGAATCAGACAGTCCCAGGTCAGCTCTCCGGGAGCCAGTCGCTCAGGGAGCGAAGGCCACAGTCGGGGCAACTGACGGTGTCGACGGTCCGTTCGTCCGACTCGAAGCGCGTCCCGCAGACGCGGCAGTCGTACTGGTAGACGTCGTCGTCGGTCGAGAGGGCGGACGTGAGGGTTTCGAGGACGGCTAGCATCGTCGTTCGGAGGTGTGAATGCGAGGCACATGAACCACGGAACTCGTTCGTTTCGTTTCGACGGTTTCGATGATTTCATCGCCCGCTAGTCCGACGTTTCACCGGGAAATACCCGGTTTCACTGATGCTCGCGCCCGTCGACGCGAAGCGCGTTCGGGCCGGTTGGGTGGCCGTTGCGACCGTTTCACCGAGGCCAGGCGTCGCACACCCACAGTTTTGCCGCGGGGCAACGCACCTCCAGCTATGACGGACAGTGACGCGACCGAGGTCGACGCGGTCCTCGGTCGACTCTGGCGCGACGAAACACCCTGGCGGTTCCTGAGCGACCTCTGTGAACTCGACGATCGACTCGCGGGCCACCCGGGCGAGGCACGTGCTGCCGACCTCGTCGAGCGCGAGTTCGAGGCGGCGGGCGTCGGGACCCTCGCGCACGAAACCGCACCCATCGCCCGCTGGAGCCGTGGCGGGACGGCGTTCAGCGTCGTCGAACCGGTCACGCGGGAGTTCGAGGCGGTCGCACTCCCGTACTCGCCTCCCGGGGAGACCGAGGCCCGGCTGGTCGACGTGGGGCACGGTACCCCCGAAGAAATCGCCGACGCAGACCTCGACGGGGCCGTCGCGCTCGCGAGCACCGATACCCCCGCCGCCCAGCGGTTCGTCCACCGCATGGAGAAGTACGGCCACGCGGTCGACGCCGGAGCCGAGGCGTTCGTCTTCGCGAACCACGTTCCCGGCCAGTTGCCGCCGACCGGGTCCCTGCGATTCGACGAGGAGGGCACCATCCCGGGCGTCGGCGTCTCCTACGAGACCGGCGAGTGGCTCCGCGAGTACGCCGAACGCGACGGGACGGTACGACTGTCGGTCGACGCCGCGACCGACCGTGGCGAGACCCACGTCGTCCACGGGACGGTCGGCCCGGACACAGACGAGGAACTACTCGTGCTGGCGCACTTCGACGCCCACGACGTCGGCGAGGGAGCACTCGACAACGGGTGTGGCATCGCCGTCGTGGTCGCGCTCGCCCGGGCACTCACCGACCTCGAAGGTGAACTCGACTGTCGCGTGCGCGTCGCGGGTGTCGGCGGCGAGGAGGTGGGTCTGCTCGGCAGCGAAGCACTCGCGGAGCGACTCGACACCGACCGCATCCGTGCCGTCGTCAACGTCGATGGCGCGGGCCGCCACCGCGACCTCGTCGCGTACACCCACGCCCACGACGGACTCGAATCGGTCGCCCGCGAGCTGGCACGCGAGACCGACCACCCGGTCCACGTGAAACCGGACCCGCACCCGTGGAGCGACCACTGGCCGTTCTTGCGCACGGGTGTGCCAGCTCTGCAACTCCACTCCGAGAGCGGCGAGCGTGGGCGGGGAGTAACACACACGCGAGCCGACACGAGAGACAAAGCAGATTCCCGAACGTTACGGGAGCACGCCATGCTCACCTGCTTACTTGTACGTTTGCTGGCGTGTAGAAACTTCAGCAGGCTGAGTTTTGATGCCCTCCACGAAGCGCTCCGAGAGCAGTCGTTCGAACCCGGGATGCGGGCGGCGGGTATCTGGCCGACGTAGCCCGGTTTCTAATTGGTTACGGCGCTACATTACGGATAGTTACCTACCGAATCGTCATGTACTTTCTACAATTTTCCTCAAATATTTTATCCTTTATCTGGTTGACGCTATACAAAAACTAAACAAACCTGTTAAGTTATGTTTACCATCTTACCCTGACGTAGTTTCGTATGCGAAACGACGCTACGCCCGCGTGCAGGGGGGTGCACGATATCGCGCCGATCGCTACACGATGGCGCGATTCATACAATGAAAAAACAAACCAACGCTGTAAACAGACGCACTGTTCTCACGACACTCGGACTCGGGGGAGCCGCGCTGGTCGGTGGTGTCGGGACCGTCTCGGCCCGCCGTGGCATGTACGGAGGGACCGCCGCGGACCCCTGCGCGACGTGCGCACCAGCACCGACGTGTGAACCGCAATGCCAACCGATACAGTGCGAACCGCCGAAAGTCACGTACATCGTCGACGTCTGCAACACGACACTCGGCCAGGCGTGGACGCCGCCCGTGGTCACCATCCACGGTGGGTTCTCCAGACTGTTCCAGGTCGGTGCCCCAGCGACTACCGAACTCGCATCACTCGCGAGGAACGCCGACCTCGGCCCGATGCTAACCACCATCGACACCGAGATGAACGACGAGTGTGGGTCGGACATCTTCGGTCTGTCGCTCGGTGACGACGTCGTGATGTCGACCTGTGACCCACTCAATACCGGCATCTCGAACAAGGCCACCATGGAAATCGAGACCGAAGCTCGCCCCGCGATGCTCTCGATGGCGTCGATGATGCTCGCGACCAACGACGCGTTCGCCGGCATCGACTCCATGCGCCTGCCCACCTTCCCGGGCCAGGTCGTCACCGCACCCATCTTCGCGTACGACGCGGGTGTGGAGTGCAACAGTGAGAAAGCCGCCGACCTCGCGCAGGAAGCGTTCCTGTTCACGGACGTCGTCCTCGCCGAAGGCAGTCAACCGACCGCCGAGCAGGACCTCGTCTGCAACGCCGAAGGCGTCATCCACATGCACCCGGGCATCATGGGTATGTGTGACCTCGACGCCCGCAAGCACGGCTGGTGTGGCCCCGTCGGGACCATCACCGTCAGGATGAAAGCGCCCGACCCGTGCGCCGAAGTCGACCCGTGTGCTCAGGTTGACCCGTGCGCCCAGGCCGACCCGTGTGCTCAGGTTGACCCGTGCGCCCAGGCCGACCCGGGTGCACAGGTCGGCCCGCGTTCAACCTACTGACGACCGACGCCGCTCTGTAGTCCTGGCGTTTACCCGGACGAGGAGTCGATGGGCCGTACGTCTCACCCATCCAGTCTACCATTCGGGCCACCCGAGTGCTGTTCGGGTGCCCCGCCGTCGGAATCCCGGCCTGTCCATCCGTCGTCGTCTCCATCCATTACCCGTCTCGTTTTGCGCCCGCAACCGTCCGTTCCACACAGCCGACAGCCCTGGCTCTCGTCGCCGCGTCGGCCCGCTTCGTCTCGAACACCTCGCGGACGCTCTCGACGCCCCGGTCGTCACGCGCGAACGTCACACCAGGATACGTCGCATCGACGAGCACCAGCCCCGCCGGGGACGCCGGTGGAACACCCTCGTGACCGGGCAACGGCTCCGGGTCGAGCACGCGGTCGACCTTCGAGAGAGGTGCCGCCCCGGTGGCGACCGCCCTGACGAGCGACCCGAGCCGGCGGACCAGCTCCCAGAGGAAGCCGTCGGCCCGGAGCGAGAACACCAGAAAGTCGCCATCGAGTTCGACCGTGGCGGTCTCCAGGGTCCGGACCGTGTCGTCTTTCGAGGTGGCGGTCAGGTTCGCGAAGTCGTGGGTGCCTGCCAGCTCCGCCATCGCCTCACTGGCCAGTTCGGGGTCTGCACCGGGCGCGTACAGGTGGTACTCGTACGCCCGGCTCGTCGCGTCGTAGGTCGCGTGGAAGTCGTCGGGCACGGCCGCACTCGCCCACGCCCGGACGTGTGCCGGAAGTTCCCCGTTGAACGCCCGCGGCGACAGCCAGTCCGGGCACTCGAACGCGACCGTCTGGGCCACCGCCGAGACGCCCGCGTCGGTCCGGCCCGCCGCCGCGTAGCCCTGGGGAACCTCGTCGGCATCGTCGAGGATACCCAGTCCAGCCAGCGCCTCGAACAGCGCGGACTCGACGGTCGGCACGTCGGGCTGGCGCTGGAAGCCGTGATAGGGGCGACCGTCGTAGGCGATGCGGAACGCACGCATTGGCGGTGGTTCGCCGGGCATGGGTTTGTAGCTGGCGCGTTCGCGCCAGGGAGTCACTCCGCGGCCGCCGGGTCACCTGCCGGCACCGCCCACCGCGCGAGCGCCAGCAGCCCGGCGTCCACCAGCGCGAAGACGACGCCGATGACCGCCCCGATCGCGAGGGCGAACACACCCGCGAGACAGAAGAACAGGAACAGGTTGAGGACCTCCCCAGGGAGCGCGAACACGAGCGTGAGTATCACGCCGAAGAGGAACACGAGCCCGTTCACCGCCCCCCACTTCGCGCCCGCCACGAGAAGCGCCCGCGTGGACAGTCCCTCGGCGCCGAACAGCTCGACCTCCCCGAGTACCTGGGTCGTCGTCCAGAGCGTCACTGCCCAGAGGTACAGGAACGCCGCGAAGCCGACGACCGTGTTCAGGCCACCCAGCAGGTCGCCGACGGCCCCGGAGAGATGCAGGCCCGCCACCCCGGCGGCGGTCAGGGTCGCGGTGTGATACGTCCCGAGGCACCACGCCAGCAGCGTCGGCCGCCGAGGGTGGCGGGCCGGCACCTCACCCGCCATGTGCCAGTACCTCCGCCAGCGAGAGCAACAGCACGAGCGTGCCCGCGGTCAGGCCATAGGCACGCGTGAGGGTGGCTTGCGACCCGGAGAGCCCGAACCGTCGAACCCGGACGACCGCCAGTGACCGGGCCATCGAGAACAGGACGAACCCGAGGAGCACGCCCAGTTTCAGCGCGAGAACCGCTCCCCAGCGCGTCTCGGTCGTGGGGACGGCCGGTGCCAGCGTCCCGAGGTTCCCGACGCCGGTCATCACGACCACGCTCAGTGCGCCCCAGAACAGCCACTCGTAGCTCGCGGCCAGCGCAACCAGGTGCTCGTGAGCGGCGACCCCGGACTCGGATCCGGTCCCGCTCCGGAACGCCAGCCACACGACGACGGAACCACCGACCAGCACCGTCACCGCCAGCAGGTGCAACAGGCGGACCAGGAGGGCTGTCGCATAGTGTGAGAGGACCATTGCCCGACATTGACTGTCAGATGATAAAGAGGTTGTCACGGTGCGACCGGTCACCCGGTACGCTTAGACGGCCGGAGCACGAGCACCGAGATATGGACGACGAGACCGACGGGACGGACACGCTTTCGGGGTCCGAGGTCGCCGACATCATCGGGCCGGGGCTCGCCGACGCACTCGGCATCGAGGACCAGGAGTTCACCATGGCACAGATAGACGCGCTGTCGGCCGTCCTGGAGGAGAGCACCGCCCTCGCGGACGCCGTCGGAGCCGGGGACACCGACAGCCTCACCGAACTGTTCACCCCCGCGTTCCTCGCGGCCCACACCGAGTTCGACGACTTCGAGTCACTCCACGCCGCCAGCCCATGGGACGATGACGTGGGTGCCGCCTTCTCAGTGGGCGAGGATGGCGATGGCGGCGTCCCGGCCACCCAGACCAGTTCGTTCCTCTCGCGCACCACCGAGTTCACCACGCCCGGCGCGATGGTGCGGGCGGCGGTCATCGACCGGACGAAGCGCAAAGTGGACGCCCTGTAGTCGGTGTGACCGGGCCCCTGCTAATTCTATCTCCGCTCACCACTCGTCGGGGACCGCCTCCGCCGCCTCGAACTGCACCTCGTCGAGTGGCTCGTCTACCTCGAACTGGACGGTCTTCAGGTTCCCGTCGGTCACCTCGGGGAGCGCCGCGACGAACGCTCGGTATTCTCGCGTCTGCGTGTGTGCTTCGAGCGCAGCTTCGTCCTCGTAGCGTTCGAAGAATCGAACCGTGTTCGGGTCGGTCAGGTCGCCCATCGCCTGGTAGTCGATTGTCCCGTCCTGCTCGCGTGTGCGCTCCACGAGCGCCGCGGTGAGCGTCTCGAACTCGTCGCGATGGGCGGGGTCGACCGGAATACTCGTTTGGATGACGAACATCGTCAAGACGAACGGGGGCGAGTAGAAAAGAGGTCCGCCTGGTGTGTGGCTGTGTAACACCCATCGGACACGCCAGCCCCAGGCGACTTACTCGAAGTCGGCGAGCGTCGGGTGTGCGCGGTCGCCGGGGAAGTCGTCGACGGGGGCGGTAGTCTGGTCACCGGATTCCATGTCCTTGACGGTGACCTCGTCGTTCTCTAAGTCCTGTTCGCCGACGATGACGACGGTCTCGGCGTTGATGGAGTCGGCGTAGTTCATCTGGGCACCGAACGACCGGCCGGCGACGTCAGATTCCACGACGTTGCCGGACTCGCGCAGTTCCCGGGCGATGCGCGAGGCGACCGGACGGGTGTCGCCGACCGTGAGGACGTAGTAGTCGGTCTGGATGGCTTCGTCGGGCCAGACGCCGGCACGCTGGAGCAACAGGGGAAGCGTGGAGTTGACGACGCCGGGGGCGACCCCGACCGCGGGCGTGGGCTGGCCGCCGAAGTCCTCGATGAGGTCGTCGTAGCGGCCGCCGCCGAAGACGGCGCGAGAGACCTCGCCGGTGGAGTCGAAGCACTCGAAGACGACTCCTGTATAATAATCGAATCCACGGGCGGTCGTCAGCGAGACCTCACAGAACTCGCGCACGCCGAAGTCCTCGGTCGCGGCGAGGACGTTCTGGAGGTTGGAAACGGCGTCGTGGACCTGCTCGCTGTCTGACCACTCGGTGAGCGCGTCGAGGTCCTCGTCGCCGGCGAGCAGCAGGTCGTCGAACTCGCGGGCCTGATCGTAGCTCAGGCCGGCCTCGTACAGCAGGTCGAGGTACTCGTTCTCCTCGACCTTCGCGCGCTTGTCGACGGCGCGGATGGCGTTGCGCACGTCGACCGCCTCGTCGGTCTCGAACTCCCGGAGGAGGCCACCCAGGATGTCGCGGTGGGAGACCCGCAGTTCGAAGTCGTCGGCGTCGAGGCCGAAGTTGGTGAGCATGTCCGCGCCGTAGGCGAGAATCTCGGCGTCGGCCTCGGGCTCCGAGGAACCGAAGATGTCGACGTTGGTCTGGTAGAACTCGCGGAAGCGACCCTGCTGGACCTGCTCGTAGCGCCAGAACGGGCGCGTCGAGAACCACTTGATAGGCTTGGAGAGTTCCTGTTGCTTCGCGACGACCATCCGGGCGACCGTCGGCGTCAGCTCGGGGGTGAGCGACACCTCGCGACCACCCTTGTCCTCGAAGGCGTACAGTTCCTCCACGATGTCCTCGCCCGACTTGTCCACGTACATCTGGGTTCGCTCCATCGCCGGGGTGGCGATCTCGCGGAACCCGTAGCGGCGGGCCGTGTCCTCGACGGTGTCGATGACCGCCCGGTAGGCGGCCATCTCCGCCGGGTAGATATCACGGAAGCCCTTGAGTCCGTCGTACATACGCCGCGGTTGGGTCACAGCGCGCTTGAAACCTTTCATCCGGCCCCGAGAGTTAAGGTCGCCCGACCGGTATCGCTGTCAAGATGGGCGGGCGACAGTCGGCGGAGAAACGACCAGCCGAGGACCGGTCGGCGACCGGCCGGCCAGCCGGCGAGCAACCGTGGGTTCGCGAGCTGGCCGTGGGCCTGCCGGTCTCGCCGCTCACCGTCCTCGGTGTGGTCCTCGCGACGACCATCCTGCTCCGGGCGCTCATCGACCCGGACCCCCTCATCCGCGACGTCATCCAGGGAACCCTCCCGTTCGCCGCGAGCGTGGCCGTGGTAGTCATCGACCGTCAGTTGATACGAGACGACGTGGGGGCCCGCGACCGCCTCACCGTCTTCTCTTACGGCCTGTTCGGCTTCCTCGTGGCCGCGCTGGTCACCGCGTTGCACCTGCTCATCCTGCTCACCGACGGGGTGCCCGTCACGCACCCGCTGTACCTCACACTCGTCGCGGGGACCGTGGGCGTCGGTGCGGGGTCGGTCGCGGGTGTCGGCGAGGTCCGCCAGCGCATCGCGGCCCGCGAGGCCGAACGCCAGCGCGAACGACTCGACGAGTTCGCCAGCGTCGTCAGCCACGACCTCCGGAACCCACTCAGCGTCGCCCAGGCCCAGCTCGAAGAGACGTTTCGCAGTGGCGACCCGGCCCACCTCAAGGAAGTCAAACACGCACTGGACCGCATGGACGACCTCATCCAGGAGTCGCTCGCGCTCGCCCGACAGGGTCGGGTCGTCGGCGACCGCGAGGCCGTCGCCCTCGACGCCGCCGCGACCGCCGCCTGGGATGGCGTCCAGACCGGCGACGCGACCCTGCGCGTCGACTACGGTGGGTCCATCGACGCCGACCGGTCGCGACTCGTCGAACTGCTGGAGAACCTCTTCCGCAATTCAATAGAGCACGGGCGAGGGGACGTCACCGTCACCGTCGAGGAGACCGCCGACGGGTTCGTCGTCGCCGACGACGGCCCCGGTATCCCCGAGGAGAAACGCGAGCAGGTGTTCGAACGCGGGCACACCGGCGACGATGGATCCGGACTCGGACTGGCCATCGTCGAATCCATCGCCGACGCCCACGGCTGGTCCGTCCACGTCGACGAGAGCCGGGACGGCGGGGCCGAGTTCGTCTTCGAGACGTCGTAATTTTTCCAACACGTACGCGAAGGACCCGACGATAAATAGAAATAAACAGACAAACAGTTTCTTCGGTTCTCCAGTCGAAATCGAGGGGTTCTGCGGTTCTCGGTGAGCCAGCCACAGGGCTGGCTAACCACGGCCCGACAGTTGACAGCCAATAGAGATATCCACAGTGCTACCGGCCCTCCATAGTCAAGTGTTACCGGTCCTCGTGTAGCCACAGTGAGCGCACCCACGGCAGTCGGTCACGAAGGCTGTCGAAAGAGAACACAGCACCTCACCGGATACCGGTGACGAACGTCTGGTCGTGTGCGGGGAACACGTCCTCGATGACGCCCGGCCCACGGTCTTCGGCCAGTAACGCACGCAGTTCCGCCTCGTAGTCCGCCCGGCGAATCTCCTCGCTCGGGCCGATGGTCACGTCGAGTTCCGCTTCGACGAGGCGGTCGACCGCCCCACGGCCGAACCCCGACAGTGGCGCGATGTAGTCCACGCCGTGGCGGTCCTCGAGACTCTGCGCCTGTGCCCGCGAGACCGTCGGCACGCGGTCGTCGCGGCGCGTCCCGTCGGCGATGGCATCGAACTCCGAGGCCGCGAGTTCTTCGAGCGCGTGCTCGTGGACGTTCTGGATGCCGTTCCGTGGGAAGCCGTCCGCGACCATCCGGTCGACCGCGGACTCGGCCACCTCGCGGTCGAGGTCGAGCCGTTCGTGGGGAAACCCGACCGCCTCGGCAGCGTCTCGAGCGTGCTCCCAGTCGTCCGTGACGCCGAAACTCCCCGTTACCAGTGTCACGTCGTAGAACTCGGCGCACAGGAGCGCCGCGAGCGTCGAATCCTTGCCGCCGCTGTAGAGCAGGCCCAACCGCATCAGCGACGGATGTTGAAGCTCTTCGAGTCAGGCTTGAGTTCGCGAAGGAGGTCTTTCATCTTCGCTTCGTCTATCTTCCCCTGGACGCGGCCGGACCGGGCGAGGGCGATAATCTGCTGTTCGACCTGCTCGCCGAACTGTGGCTTGGACATCTTCACCGAGTTGAGGCGCTGACGAGCGCCGTCGGTGAGGTACTGGCGAAGCAGCGCCTGCTTCTGTGCCTCGGCCTGTTCCTGCATGGCCTCCTGGGCCTCCGCGTCGGCCTGTCCCTGGCCCTGCTGTTGCTGTTCGCGGAGTTTCTCCATCTTCTCCTGTCGAAGCCGTTCTATCTCGTCGTCGTTGGGGCTACCGCTCATACGACTCTGTTGTGGATTGTGCAGGAAAATCGTTTCGACTGCCAGAGAGAGCGCAGCCGCTATCGAACGGGCGAAACGTGGAGAAACGTCGCTTACGCGTACCGTTCGAGGTCCGGACGGTCGAGGTCTGCCATGACCTCGTCGGCGGTGTTGTCGAGGAGGCTGCGACCCTCGTCGGTCACGCTACGGCCGGCGCCCTTCTGCGTCTGGACGAGACCCTCGTCTTCGAGCTGCTGGAGCGCGGTGCGGATGACCTTCTTCGAGGCCGAGGAGCGCTTCGAGGTGGCGACGCGGTAGCGGTTGGAGCCGCCGGTTGCACCGCCGTACTCGGTGGCGAGACGCTCGACACCGACCGGGCCGCTGTCGGCGACCTTGCGGAGGAGCGAAGCCGCGCGGATGGCCCAGAAGTTGTCCTGCTCCGGGGGCAGTTCCTTGCTCACACCGGTCTTCGTGAACTGGATCCAGTCGGGCTGTTCGAGTCGACCTTCGAGGTCCTCGGCGAGCGCCTCGATGAGGGCGTCCGCCGGCACGTCGTACATCGTTGTCATTGACGCCACGTTCCCTCGCGCGGGTTAAAAGACCATCGTCTTAGGCCCGGTCCGACGCCCCGAGTGCGGCCATCGCACCGCCACCGAGGAACACCGGAAACCAGTACGTCGCGAGCCGGTGGAGCAAGATACCGGCACTGACCGACGCCGCCTCGATGCCCGTCACGGTGGGGAGAATCATCAACAGGACCGTCTCGATGCCACCGAGGCCGCCCGGAAGTGGCGTGATGCTCGCGACACTGCCAAGCGGCACCGCGAGCATCGACGCGACGAACAGCTCGGGCCCTCGGAACCCGAGTGCGTACAGCGAGAGCCAGAGGCAGGTGACCAGCATGAGCCAGCCCACCGCCGAGTACGAGAGGGTCGCGAGCAGCGAGACCCGGTCGTTGGCGACCCGCTCGATGGTCCGGAAGAAGCCCTCGATGCGTCGTCGGATGTCGTCGGGACCCGGCGGTGACACTCGTGGGACGACACGGCCGAGTCGGCAGACGAGCGGTGAGACGACCCTGACGACGACCTCCTCGACCCGGTACCGGTTTCGCCAGCCGACGTACGCCGCGACCGCGAGTACAGCCGTCAACACGACGACTACCACGGCGGCGTCGACGAGCTGGTCCGTCAGCGTGACCGTCGCCCCGTAGTACACGATGGCGATGAGCGCGAAGGCGACCGATGGCACGAAGTTGATGGCGTCGACGCTCGCGATGGCAGCGAGACCCGTCTCGTACTCGCTGTCGGCGACGCGGGAGATGAGCAGAGCACTGAACGGTTCACCGCCTGCCTGCCCGAACGGCGTCACGTTGTTCGCGAACGTCGCCGCCGAGTACACGAGGAAGGCGTCGCGGACCGAGAAGTCGATGCCGAGGGCGCCGAGGACGGACCGGAGGGCGAGCCCCCAGGCGAGCAGCCAGACGAGGGCGGCGAGGAGGACGAACGCGAAGACGACCGGGTCGGCGGCCGCGAGCTGCGCGACGACGGCGTCGAATCCGACGAACCACAGCAACACGGCCAGCACGACGAGTGCACCGACGAACCCCGCTGCCATGGCGCGAACATCCCAGTCTCCGGCCATGGACAGTCCGTCACCCGTTACCTGCTTGAACCCACCGACTCCGTCCGCGTGTGTGCAACACTCTCGGGGCACCACCGGTGCGCCGATTCGCCGGTTTGTCGGTCCATCCTCGGACCGGTCCGTTTTTTGGCACCCGCGCGAAACCGCCACGGTATGGACGAACGGGCCGCACTGGACCTCATCGGTGGTGTCGTCGGGCGTGCCGGCGACGATGCAGCCGTCGTCGACGGACAGGTCGTCACGACGGACATGCTCCACGAGCGGACCGACTTCCCGCCCGGGACGACCAGATACACCGCCGGCTGGCGAGCAGTCGGTGCCTCACTCTCCGACGTTGCCGCCATGGGAGCCGAGGCGACCGCCGCCGTCGCAGTGTACGCGGCCCCGGCATTCGAGGAAGGGGACCTGCTGGATTTCGTCCGCGGTGCTCGCGACGTCTGCGAGGCGGTCGGTGCGGAGTACGTCGGCGGCGACCTCGACTCCCACACCGAGTTCACCGTCGCTACCACGGCTCTCGGTACGACCGACGACCCGGTCCCTCGTGACGGCGCGACCCCTGGCGACCTGGTCTGTGTCACCGGGACGATGGGACGCTCTGGGGCCGCCCTCCGCCTGTTCGAGCAGGGCGAGACCGAACGCGCCAACGACCTGTTCCGGTTCGAACCCCGCGTCGGGTCGGGGCAGGCGCTCGCCGCCCACGCGACCGCGATGATGGACTCGTCCGACGGGCTGGCTCGCTCACTGCACCAGCTCTCGGAGGCCAGCGACTGCGGGTTCGCCGTCGAGTTCGACGACGTGCCGGTCGCGGAGGCGGTCCACGAGGTGGCTGCCGACGAGGCGGATTTGCGCGAACTCGCCTGTTTCTTCGGTGAAGACTTCGAACTCGTGTTCACCCTGCCCGAAACTGCCCTCGAAACCGCTCGCGAGGCCTCGCCGACGCCGATTTCGGTCATCGGGCAGGTCACCGACCCCGAGTCGGGCCTCACGATGGACGGCGAGGCGCTTCCCGACCGCGGGTTCACGCACGGGAAGTGAGACGCAGGGACTGGGTTTCGACGAGTACTGGATTCACCGACTGGCGCGTGCTGGCGAGCGTGTCGCAGACCGCGAGCCGGAATCACGCGAGGGACGACCGGAGTGGAACGGAACGAAGTGTAGTGGAACGGAGGGAGTCGGCTGGGGAGGCTGTGGTGCGCGGCGGTGCTGTGCGGTGGCGGTTCCAGTGCCACCGGCGCGAGTACCCTGTTCGCTGGAAGAGCCGCCTGTCCTCGCACTAAACCCACCTCGCCTCGCACCAGACCCACCTCGCCTCGCACCAGACCCACCTCGCCTCGCACCAGACTCACCTCGCCTCGCACCAGACTCACCTCGCCTCGCACCGCACTTGCGAGGACTGGATACGAGCGCACCCATACACAGCCACACCCGCACGAACAGCCGATTCAGCCCACAATCGCGACGGGTACGGGCATGAAACAGAGGATGCCCAGCACGAACGTCAGGACGCCCAGCGCCATCCGGGTCGAATCGAGTTGCTCCTCCTCGCTCACCGGCCGGGCCGACCCTGCCGCGGCGACGAACGCCGCCAGGCCACCCCAGAATATCCAGATGAAGACGTTGTTGAGCGAGTAGTGCTCGACGAAGTGCAGGAAGCCCGCGAGGGCGAACAGCCCCACCGGAACGAGCGTCGCCAGCGTCTCCTGGCGCTCGCCGAACATCGCGCGCATGATGTGCCCGCCGTCGAGTTGCCCCACCGGAATCAGGTTGAGCAGCGTGACGAAACAGCCCGCCCAGCCGCCGATGACGACCGGGTGGACGTTCACCGTCGGGTCCGCGTACGAGAGCTGCTGCCCCGTCACCTCCGCGAGGATTCGGATGAGCGGCGGGAACGCGAGCTGGATGGTGACCGCGTTCGGGCCGGGGTCGAACCCCGGCGGCGCCTGCACCGGTGGGAGGTGGAGGCCGACGACGGTGACGACGACCGTCGCGACCAGACCCGCGAGGGGGCCGGCCGCACCGATGTCGAACAGCGCCTTGCGGTCGGGCATCCGCCCGCGCATGCGGATGACGGCCCCCATCGTCCCGATGAGCGTCGGGAACGGCAGGAAGTACGGCAACGACGCGTCCACGTTGTGGTAGCGACTCATCACGTAGTGGCCGAGTTCGTGTGTCCCGAGCACGACGAGGATAGCCGCGGAGAAGGGCCACGCCGTCGCCACCGCCTCCCAGGGGTGGGCGAACGGGTCGATGAAGAACCACTGGGCTCCGACGAGCAGCGTCGAGAACACCGTCGCGACGAACAGCAGGACGTTCTTCCACGGGATGCCGTCGACACCCGCACCCGAGGGTTCGGCGACGATGACGTACCGACCGGCGCGGGTGGTGAGCTGTGGCTCGAAACCAGCGTCGTGGAAGGTCTGCCAGACGTTCTGCATGACCACGTCCGGTTGCCGGAGCGGCATGCCGTAGTAGTACAGCGTGTCGCCGTCTCGCTGCACCTCCTCGACGTAGAACTCGTCGTCGAACGCCGAGAGTGGAGGGCCGGCGTCTGGCGACGTCTCGCTGGCAGGCATCTGTACCGACAGTACGGCATCGGCCCGTAAAAACCCACGGCGGCGTCACGATGACGTAACCGAGATCGATGTCCGACCGGGCGGTGTCTGGTCGGGTGTGGATGGTGCGAGGAACGTGGTTCGGGGGGAGGGCCGAAGCTGGATAGCTGTCGCTCTCCGGGACGTCGAAGATGACAGACGGGGGTGGGGACCGCGTCAGGGCGACGCGGCAGAGGCAGCGAGAGTCGGGTGGGATGTGGTTCACAGCCCGGTGGGGGGGTGGACTGCGGGCAGTGCGGGAGTGGTCGGGGGACCGTTCAGGACGGCTCGAGGAGCCGAGTCGAGGGACCGTGACGGGGACCGGTGGTGTGGGAACCCGGTCGCGGCGTCAGGCCTGGGCGACTCGCCAGGTGGTCGCACTCGTGTACGACCACTTCTCGATCTCGAGGTCCGTCGCGGACTCTCTGAGCTTGACCATGAGTGCACCGATCTCCTTGGGCGAGAGGCCGACGTCGTCCGCGATGAACTTCGATTTGAAGTACATCTCGCCGTCGGTCGCCTTCTCGCGCAGGTAGTCGGCAAGGCGTGTCTCTTTGTTCACGGGCTCGCTGTCAGCGGAGGGGTTCTGAGTAGCGCTCATTTTGTTTCGCCTCGACCACTCCTATCTCCCGGGAGATGTTATAAAGGGGAGATGCTTCGGGCTGTTTCGCCACGTTTCGAGTGAAATCGGAGCGTTTCGGCCCATTGTATTCATTTTATCACCTTTAACGACGCTTCGAGAGACGTTTAGACGTTTTACAAACGTCGCTAACGCTTCGAAATTCTCTCGTCCTTCTCCCGACACAAATCCAGACTCATCGACATTTATCGGCAATATGCACCGCTTTCAGGCCGCGGTTTCCACGGTGCTCGCCGGGTCAGGCACGCTCGTGGACCCAGAACTCCTCGTCGGTCGTCACTTCTTTCTTGAATATCGGCACCTCGTCTTTGAGCCGGTTGATACCGTCTTCGACCGTGCGGAACGCTTCCTCACGGTGCCCGGCGAGCACGACCACGAAGACGATGTCCTCACCGTACTCGATGACGCCCGTGCGGTGGTACAGCAGGACCTCGTAGACGCCGTCGCGGGTCTCGAGGTCGGTACTCAGCGCGGCCATGCGCTCTTCGGCCACACCCTCGTACTTCTCGAACTCCAGTGACTCGGTCACGGTGTCGTCGTCGTCGTCTTTCGCCCTGACGCGCCCGGTGAACGTCGCGATAGCGCCCGCCTTCGGCGCGTCGGGTGACCGCTTCGCCCGGGCGACGAGCGAGCCGAGGCACTCGTACGGGTCCGTCTCGACCAGCGCATCACACACCGCGTCCACCTCCACGTCGTCCGCAGTATCTCCCGTCGCGAGCGCCTCTCCCGCATGCTCACGGCCACCCAGGACGACCTGGGGCAGCCGCGCGTGGCTGAATCCCTCCAGCAGACAGAAGTCGTACTCCGGCGCGAGCTCGTCGAGCGTCTCGTCCAGAGTCCGGTCGTCACCGGTCGCGAACCACGCGCCGTCGGCGATGCCGTAGGTCACGTCGGCGCCAGCGGCCCGGTGTCGGGCGGTGTCGCGCCCCTCCCTGTCGATGTCCGGCTCGACGGAACAGTGTTTCACCGTCGCGACGCGACCACGCTCACTCAGCGCCTCGACCAGCCGACTCACCAGCGTCGTCTTGCCCGAATCGGACGGACCGACGACACCCAGTACGTACATATCCATGGAAAACGGCGGAAGGCGCTTGTAGGTATCGCCACCGACCCAATCACCCCCACCAATCCAATCACCCCCACCGACCCCAGTCCACGTAGCGGTCAGAACCTACGGCGGCAGCCGGAACAGCCAGCGCACGCCCTCGAACAGCGAATCCTTCGCGACGACGAGGGTGAAAAAGAGGAACAGGACACCACCGGCGCGACCGAGCGTCGGCTGGCCGGCTTCCTCCCCGAAGGCGAGGACCACGAGCGCGAGCGAGCCGAACGTCGGGCCCGTCACACGGCGCAGGTCCGTCGTCGAGAGTGTCCCGACGCGATACCGCCCAACTGCGTAGCCGAGAACGACACAGCAGGCGGCACCGAACACCAGTGCGATGAGAACCCCAAGCATGGAGTAGCATACGCGGCATTGACATAAAAGGGAGACGGTTAGTTCACTCGAAAAACAGGGTTTAGAACGGTCGAGCGTGGCGTTACCGGCCGTTCCGCGGGTGACAGTACGACCATACCGGTAGTGGCTCACTCACCACTCAGTTGGTGACCCGACCCACTGCCGACGCGCCACCGGCCCGGACTTGGCAATCCTTAAGAGATGCAGTGGGCTACACGGCGACAATGAAGGTAGTCGTCTCCGTCGGTGGCAGTGTCCTCGCGCCGGAACTCGACGCAGAGCGCGTCTCGGCGTTCGCCGACGTCATCAACGAACTCGTCGACGACGGGTGCCAGGTCGCAGCCGTCGTCGGGGGCGGCGGCGTCGCCCGGGACTACATCCGGACCGCCCGCGACCTCGGTGCCAACGAGATCGAACTCGACCAGCTCGGCATCGACGTGACGCGGCTGAACGCCCGCCTGCTCATCGCCGCGCTCGGTGAGAACGTGGTCACCGCGCCCGCGAAGAACTACGAACAGGCTGGCGAGATCATGCGCAACGGCGACGTGTGCGTGATGGGCGGGGTCGCCCCGGCCCAGACGACCGACGCCGTCAGTGCCGCCGTCGCGGAGTACGTCGGCGCGGACCTGCTCGTCTACGCCACCTCCGTCCCCGGCGTCTTCTCCGCCGACCCGAACGAGGACCCCGACGCCGAGAAGTACGACCAGCTCTCGGCCGAGGAACTCGTCGAGGTCATCGCCGGACTGGAGATGAACGCCGGCTCGTCCGCGCCCGTGGACCTCCTCGCCGCGAAGATCATCCAGCGCTCGGGCATGCGCACCATCGTCCTTGACGGGAACGACCCGACCCGCGTCCTGAACGCGGTCCGCCACGGCGAGCACGACGGCACCGACATCATCCCCGAGGGCACCGGCGACGAACTGACGTACTGGGCGGAGTAATTCTCGTACCGTCTCGGCTACCGCCACGACAGTCCCTGCGACCCGTTTTCACAGGTTGACAACCCTTAAGAGCGCGACAGCGGTACGCTCTTTCATGCAACAGACACGCGTTCGACCGACAGGAATCGGGGTGAGCGACCGGTGAGTCGCACCGACGACGCCACCAGTCCGTACACCCTCTCCGGCGACGACGAATCCGGTGGCGAGGCGGCCCGCCACGTCTTCTGGGCCGACCGCATCGCCGACGTCATCGAGGCGCGCGAGCCCGCCGAGCCCATCATCATCAAGGGCGGTATCTCTCCCTCGGGTGTGCCCCACCTCGGCAACGTCAACGAGATTATGCGCGGCTACTTCGTCGCAGAGGTGCTCCGCGAGCGCGGCCACGACGTCCGGCAGGTGTTCACCGCCGACGACCGCGACCCGCTGCGAAAGCTCCCGCGAAAGCTCGCGAACCTCGACGGCGACATCGTCGACCTCGGGGACGTAAACGCCGGTGCCCTCGGCCGAAATCTGGGCCACCCCTACACGGACATCCCGGACCCGTTCGGCTGCTGTGACTCCTACGGCGCGCACTTCTCGAACCTCATCACCCAGAGCGCCGAACTGCTCGACGTGGAGTTCGACATCGAGTCCAACACCGCGATGTACGAGGCGGGCCGGTTCGACGACGTGGTGAAGTTCGTCCTCGACCACGCCGACGAGGCTCGCGAGGTCCTGTCACAGTACCAGGACAAGGTCGACGAGGACTACGTCCCGTTCAACCCCATCTGTTCGGAGTGCGGGAAGATTACGGAGACCGTGACGGCCATCGACACCGAGGCCGGCACCGTCGACTACGTCTGTACCGACATGCAGGCCGGCGACAACACCATCTCGGGCTGCGGCCACGAGGGTACCGCCACTTTCCGCGAGGGCAAACTCCCCTGGCGCTTCGAGTGGCCCGCCCAGTGGCAGGTCCTCGGTGTCGACTTCGAACCCTTCGGCAAGGACCACGCCGAGGGCTCGTGGCCCTCCGGCGACGACATCGCCCGGAACGTACTCGACGTCCAGCCGCCGGTCCCGATGGTGTACGAGTGGTTCACCCTCGACGGGAAACCGTTCTCTTCCTCGGAAGGGAACATCATCCTCGTCGGCGAGGTGCTCGAACTCCTCGAACCAGAAGTCGTCCGCTACTTCTTCGCGAAGGACCCCAAGAAGGCGCGTGACTTCTCCATCGAACGGCTCGACCAGCTCGTCGACGAGTTCGACCGCTTCGAACAGCTCTACTTCGGCGAGGTCGAGGGCACCGAGGACGAGGTCGCGAAGGCAGAACGCGTCTACCCCTTCGTCGTCGAGGACATCGACGAGGACCGTATTCGCCTCCCCTACACCTTCGCGGCCGTCCTCTCGATGTTCCCCGACGAGCAGACCCGCGTCGAGCACGCCAAGAAGCAGGGGCACATCCCCGAGGACGCCGACCAGGCGACCATCGACGCCGCCTTCGAGCGCGTCGACCGCGCCGAACGCTGGGCGAAGCGCACCGACAACGAGTACAACTACACCGTGCTGGAGGAGCTCCCCGACGTGGACTTCGACGCGGAGACCGAAGCCGCCCTCGACCAGCTCGCCGACTTCGTGGAGGAAGGCCACGACGGCGAAGAGATACAGGGCGAGATATACGAGTCCGCCAAGCGCCGCAACCTCGATATGGGGTCGTTCTTCGGCGCGGGCTACCAGCTCTTCTTCGGGCAGGACCAGGGCCCACAACTCGGACCGTTCCTCTCGAAGCTGGAGCGCGAGTTCGTGGTGAAGCGGCTGCGGCGAGAAGCCTGAATTCGGGTTCTGCCGTTTCTGCAGTTTCTGTTCTTGCGTCTGGAGAAGGTGGTTTCCCTCCCGGTATGGACCCGTCTCCGACTCGTAGCCGACTATCGCTAGCGTCGACGACCGCGCCACGCCCTCCCCAGCCGATTGCGCTCCTCGTTCCGCTTCGCTCCACTCCGGTGCTCATCCCTCGCGCGCTTTCGTCAGCAGTCTTCGCTGACGCTCAGACTGCCGACCGCGCACGCCACAGTTGATTTTCGGTTTCAGAGAAGAACCGACAAACCGGGGGCGCGTGCTGGCGAGCGTGTCGCAGACCGCGAGCCGGAACCACGCGAGGGACGACCGGAGTGGAACGGAACGAAGTGGAGTGGAACGGAGGGAGTCGGCTGGGGAGGCTGTGGTGCGCGGCGGTGCTGTGCGGTGGCGGTTCCAGTGCCATCGGCGCGAGTTCGCCGCTCGTCGCGACCAACCACCCGAACCCCTCACTCCAGTCGAACCACCAACCCAGCCAGCCCTCGCAACCGACCAAACGACCCAAACCCGACCCAACAACACACAGCCCACTTCCCGCCACCTCCGAACCCACCCACGAGAACACCACGTACCACCCCCAAACCAAACTCCTTTGCCCGTCCCTGCCCCAGTCACCCGTAATGGTCTCCACTCTGCAGTTGGTGCTCGTCGGCTTCGCCGTCTACTGGATGGCAGTGCTGGCGGCCAAGCGCGAGGGACTGCTCCCCTCGTACGTCTCCACACAGGGGCCCATCCTGCTGATTCACACGAAGCGGGGTCGGGACTTCCTCGAATGGGCCGCCGGGCCACGCCGCTTCTGGCGTGCCTGGGCGAACGTGGGCGTGGGTATCGCGCTGGTCGTGATGTTCGGGGCGTTCGTCTTCTTGCTCGATGGGGCGCTCTCGACCATCCAGAACCCGCCCGCGCCGACGGCGGTGAACCAGCCGAAGAACGTGCTCGTCATCCCCGGCGTGAACGACTTCCTGCCGCTCTCCGTGGCACCCGAAATCCTGTTCGGCCTCGCCGTGGGCCTCATCGTCCACGAAGGAGGCCACGGCCTGCTCTGCCGGGTCGAAGACATCGAAATCGAATCGATGGGTGTCGGCCTGCTGGCCATCCTGCCCATCGCGGCGTTCGTCGAACCGAACGAGGACGCACGCCGGGAGGCGAACCGGGGCGCACAGACCCGGATGTTCGCCGCGGGCGTGACGAACAACTTCGCCATCACGCTGGTCGCGTTCGCCCTGCTGTTCGGACCCATCGCGGGCTCCATCGCAGTCGCGGACGGGGCACTCGTCGGCGGTGTCGCCGCGGGCTCGCCGGCTGCCAACGCCGGCCTCTCAGGCGGCGACCGCATCACCGCGGTCGACGGGACCGCAGTCCAGAACAACTCCCACCTCGTGGACCTGCTCGACGCCAGCGACGCCGACACCGTCGACATCACGGTCAACGGTGAGGACACGCGGACGCTCGAACGGACCGTCCTCGTCCGCGAGGCACTGACCGACGGCCCGACCGGCCTCAACTCCGGCGCGACCATCCGCGCGGTCAATGGCACTCCGGTCGCCACCGTCTCCGAATTCCAGACGGCACTGGCCGAGTCACCCGGTCCGGTGACGGTCGACGCGACCTCGGCCGACGGCGAGGACGTGACGACCAGTTTCGTCGCGGGAGCGTACGTTCGCATCGCCGACGGTGGCGCGTTCGCCGCCGAAGGCCCCGAAGCCGGGTCGAACCTCGTCGTAACCGAGTTCGCCGGCGAGCGCGTCGTGACCTGGACCGACCTCTCGGAAGCAATCGACGGCACCGACCCCGGCCAGACCGTCGAGGTCGTCGCCTACGACGGGAGCCAGCGCCAGACCTACCAGGTGACGATGGGCGACCGCAATGGCGACCCGCAACTCGGCGTGTTCGCGACCTCCTTCGGCACGACCGGCCTCGACGTGACCGACCTCGGCGTGCAGTTCTACCCGGCCGACCGCTACCTCGCCATCCTCGGCGGCGGCGACCAGAGCAGCCTGAACGAGTTCGCCTCCTCCTTTTTCGGCAAGATGCTGTTCGTGCTCATCCTGCCCGTCGTGGGCGTCGTCGCGGGCGGTACCGGTACCCTGCCGTACAACTTCGCGGGCTTCACCGGCGAGATAACGAACTTCTTCGTCGCGACCGGCCCGCTCGGGTTCCTCGGCGGCGGCGTGTTCCTGCTCGCCAACCTGCTGTTCTGGACCGGCTGGATCAACATCCAGCTCGGCTTCTTCAACTGCATCCCGGCGTTCCCGCTCGACGGCGGGCACATCCTGCGCACCTCGACCGAGGCCGTCATGTCCCGCCTGCCCATCCAGGCCACGCGCCGCCGGGTCCGGCTGGTCACGACGACGGTCGGCCTCACCATGCTGGTGAGCTTCCTCGTGCTCATCCTCGGGCCGCAGCTGTTCGGGTGAGGTCCGAGGGTCGAAAAAGGGCACTTCTCTCTCGTTTCGCCGCGGTCCTGCCGACTCAGTCTTCGTCGTTCTGGTCGATGCCGTGGCGCTCGTAGAACTCCTCGGGCGTGTCCTCGATTCTATCGAAGTCGTCGCTGAAGTAGTGTTCGTGGTGGCGAATCATCTGTTCGACGACCCAGCCGGAGAACTCGTCGTCGAAACGCCACTCGCCCTCGATTTCGGGGACGTCGAAGCGCT
Organism: Haloarchaeobius ordinarius; assembly: GCF_051801355.1. Lineage (GTDB taxonomy): Archaea > Halobacteriota > Halobacteria > Halobacteriales > Natrialbaceae > Haloarchaeobius. The sequence continues at coordinate 563,294 of NZ_CP196560.1, forward strand.
CGTCGGTCGCGAAGGCGACGTACACGTGGTAGAAGCCGAGGATGACGTCTGCGAACTCGCGGGCCTTGTGCCCGCTGTCCTCGCGGCGGTCGTCGAGTTCGTCGCGGCCCGCGTCGGTCAACTCGAAGTACTTTCTATCTGGTTCGTCCTCGCGCTCGATGCGCTGGGCCCAGCCCTTGTCCTCGAACTTGTAGAGGATGGGGTAGACCGAGCCGTAGGACGGTTCCCAGTGGCCGCCGCTGATGTCGCGGATTTCCTTGAGTATCTCGTACCCGTAGCGCGGTTTCTCCTCTAGGAGTTCCAGCACGAGATACGCGATGAGGCCTTTCGGCGGTCCGCTTTTCCGCATCGGGTGTGGCTTTCCCCGGTGGTAGTAATAGGGTTTCGGTACACACGAGGGGTTGCCCGCATCAGGGACGACGAACCAACACGTCCTTACTCTCGGTCTCCCAAGCCGACGATATGGAGCGACGCGAACCTCCGATGACGGAGGAGGGCTGGTACGCACTGCACGACTTCCGAACAGTCGACTGGGACGCGTGGCGCGATGCCCCCGAGCGCGAGCGCGAGCGGGCCCTGGCGGACGCCCGTGAGTTCTTCGACGCACATTCGAGCCCCGAGGTGGGCGGGACGGCTCTCTTCACCATCGTCGGGCACAAGGCGGACCTGCTGGTCCTGCACCTGCGCGAGTCGATGGGCGACCTCGACCGGCTCGAACGGAGCTTCGAGCAGACCGAGTTCGCCGGGTTCACCGAGCAGTCGAGTTCGTACGTCTCCGTCACGGAGGCCTCGGGCTACACCGAGCGCGCCCGGGAGTACTTCGAGGGCGAGGTCGACGAGGACTCCGGGCTGGCGCAGTACATCGAGTCGCGACTCCACCCGGACATCCCGGACATGGAGTACGTCTCGTTCTACCCGATGGACAAGCGCCGCACCCTCGAGGACAACTGGTACGACCTGCCCCACGACGAGCGCGCCGAGCACATGGCGAGCCACGGGGACATCGGCCGCGACTACGCGGGCAAGGTCACCCAGATGATCACCTCCAGCGTGGGCTTCGACGACCACGAGTGGGGCGTCACCCTCTGGTCCGACGAGCCGACCGAAATCAAGGACCTGCTGTACGAGATGCGCTTTGACCCCTCGTCCAGCCGGTTCGCCGAGTTCGGCACGTTCTACTTCGGCCGCCGGTTCGAGCCGTCGGACCTCGACGCGTTCATGGCTGGCGAGGCGGTCCCCGCCGACGAGGGCCACCCCCACGGAGACGCCGCCGGGCACCCCCACGGGGCGTCCGACCACGGCGAGGGCAGTCACCACCACGGTGACGACGGCGAGAGCCACGGCCACGGCGACGCGGGCGGTCGCCCACCGACCGACCACGGCGCGGACGTTCGCGAAGAACTCGAAGACCGCGGCGTCTACGGCGGTCAGCCCCACGGGGAGGACGTGTACGCGGTCGTCCTCTACTCCGAGGCCGACCCCGAGACGTTGTTCGACGAGATGACGGGGCTGCGAAAGAACTTCGACCACTACGATTCCCACGTCAAGACTGCGGTGTACGAGACCGGGGGCGATTCGCCGACGGCCATCGTGAGCATCTGGGAGACGGAATCGGCGGCGGACACCGCCAGTGGCTTCCTCACCGACCTGCCCGGCATCGTCCGGCAGGCCGGCGACGACGCCGAGAGTGACACCTGGGGCACGATGGGGATGTTCTACACCGTCAAACCCGAACACCGCGAGGACTTCGTCGAGAAGTTCGAGGTCGTCGGCGAGGTGCTCTCCGACATGGACGGGCACATCCAGACCGACCTGCTCGCGAACCGTGAGGACGAGGACGACATGTTCATCGCCTCGCGCTGGGAGTCGAAGGAGGACGCGATGGCGTTCTTCCGCTCCGACGCCTTCTCGGACACGGTCGACTGGGGTCGAGACATCCTCGCGGACCGTCCGCGACACGTCTTCCTCGCGTAGGCGTCACGCCAGCGGGGACCCCTCGTGGACCTGCTATTCGGGAACCGATCTTTCGTCGCATACTGGCCGCAACAGCTATTTTCGTCGTTTCTGACCGGCGCTACCAGCGTCGCCACTCGCCGGGGCAGAATCGGATAGGGGAAAGGAGCGTCTTCGTGGGGAGCCACGAACCCACGCGAAAACGGTGGTTCGTGGTGCGTGGCCGTCACTGCCAGAACCGCGGGGGCGTGCGGTCCGTCACGGTGGACGGCCGAGTCCGGTCGGTGTGGGGGGTATCCGGAACGGACGAGACGGTACACCGTGTTGCAGTTGGGCGCGAACGCGACCGATACCGTTCGACACGTGGTCGAGGACCGGTCCGCTCACACGTCCGAGCGTCGACCGGAACCGATACCAGCGCACTGTGCCCCTGTCCCGGTCGGTGGCGAACATCGTTGCACACTCCTCGCGGCGAACGATGCGCTCGCCTGAGGAGGGCATACATAAGTAGAACTTCGGTGGGTATAGCTAATCGGTCGTTTTCTATTTAAGCGACACGCTTGTCTATCCCAGCCGTTTCTATGTCTTTCCCTCCCACGGACGAGCGAAGCACGTCCATCCCGTCGTCGCGGTCGACGCCGAAGCCGTCGGCGTAGAGGTCCTGCACGCGCTCGAACTCCTCGTCCGACAGCGGCGGGACGTCACTGGCGGCTGCCCATTCGTCGATGTCCTCGCGGGTGCGGAACGTCGGCGTGATGGTCGCGACCGAATCGTGGTACAGGAGCCACTGGAGGCTGGCCTGTGACATGGTACGTTCGCCATCACGTTCGAGGAACCGGACCGCGTCGAGCTTCTCCCAGCCCGTCTCGTACCAGGCGTCGGGGCGGTACGAGCGGTGGTCGTCGTCGTCCAGTTCGGTGTCGCGGGTGACCTGCTCGTTCAGGACACCGGAGGAGTGTGGAACACGGGGGATGAGGCTCGTGTTCGACCCGGTCTCCTCGATGGTGTCGAGGAAATGTCCGCCGACCTCCTGTTCGAGCATGTTCCAGACCAGCTGGAGCGAGTCGAACTCCTCGGTGATGGCCCTGTCGCCCTCGGCCAGCCAGCCGATAGAGGGGCCGAGCGCCCAGCCGACGGCGTTGACGAGCCCTTCCTCTTTCAGTTCGTCGAGCGTCTCCAGTACGTCCGCGTCGACCTCGTCGACGTTGGCGTTGTGGAGCTGGAGCACGTCGATGGTGTCGAAGCCGAGGCGGTCGAGGCTGCGTTCCGTCGCGGTGCGAATCCACTCCGGTGTTATCTCCTTGGGGAGTTCGCCGTGGCCGGCCTGGGGGTTGTTGTAGAAGTCGTAGCCGACCTTCGTGGCGACGACGACCTCGTCGCGGCGGTCACCGAGGGCTTCACCGATGAGTTCCTCGCTGCGGCCGTGGCCGTACACGTCGCCGGTGTCGAAGTAGGTGATACCCTGGTCGAGGGCGTACCGGACCATCTCCTTGGCCTGCTCCTCTGTTCGGTCGCCCCACCAGTCGGTGCCGACGACCCACGCGCCGAACCCGATTTCGGAGACCTCGAGTCCGGAGTCGCCGAGTTCGCGATAGTGCATATCCCCGGGTTAGGAAGCGGGATACTTAGCGGGTGTGCTTCGTTCCCGACTCCTGAGAAAGAAGAAGGAGGAACGATTACCTCACCGAGGTCTCCGCCGTCCCGCGAGTGACGGGGGAGAAGCAACGTTTTTCATTCGGTGACGAGTAAAAATGAAGCAATGGACGGAATTCCGGTTCGGGTCGCGTGTCTCTACGGGGCCGAACTGACCAGCGAGCAGCAAGCCGCATACGACTGGTGTGCCGAGACGGCCACCCGTGCGGACCGCATCTCGCTGGACGTGGTCGCGGATGGTGCGGTCGACCTCGCGGCGTACGACGCCGTCTGGTGGCACCGCGACCGCCCGCTCGACGGGGTCGACGTGCGAAACGCGGGCGAACCGCTCCGCGCGTACGTCGAAGACGGCGGGGGGCTCCTGTTGAGCCTCCGCGCCATGGCCGCCGTCGACCGGCTGGATATCGACCCGGTCGCTCCCGACGCGACTGGTGTGGACGACATCACCGGCCGGGCCGGCGTGCTCCGCCGGTCGCTCCACGACGACCATCCGGCGTTCGAGACGTTCGATGGTCGGCGCGTCTTCACGCGCGCTCCCGACCGGGAGCAGGCGTTCGCCCGGTACGAGCGTGTGATACCCGAGAGTGGCGACGTGCTGGCATGTTCGGTCCGTGGCGACGCCGACCTCGTCGGCCACCGGACACTGGTCGAGTGGACCCCCGGCTCGGGTCGGGTCATCGGAGCCGGGTCCGCGCTCGGCTTCTGCGACCCCGGCGACTACGAGGACGCCATGCGCCACGAGCAGTTCGTGCGCAACCTGCTCGCGACGCTCGCCGGCGACCGCCGCCGGGACGTGTCTGGCCGGCCCGCGACGACCGGGGGCTTCGCCCGACTCCGCGAAGAACTCGCCGACGACCACCACCGACCGGCGTACCACCTCTCGCCGCCGGCGAACTGGCTCAACGACCCGAACGGCCTCATCGAGTACGAGGGCGAGTACCACGTCTTCTACCAGTACAACCCAAGCGGGCCGTTCCACGGCTCCATCCACTGGGGTCACGCCGTCAGCGAAGACCTGATCCACTGGCGCGACGAGCCGGTCGCGCTCGCACCGACGCCCGGGGGGCCGGACCACGACGGGTGCTGGTCGGGCTGTGCGGTCGTCGACGACGACGGGACGCCGACCCTGCTGTACACCGGCGGCGCGGGCCACGTCCAGTTGCCGTGTCTCGCAACCAGCCGCGACGGCCTCCGGTCCTGGACGAAACACCACGACAACCCCATCATCGAGGAGGCACCCACGGACATCGACATCCTCTCGACCGACGACTGGGAGGCCGAGTTCCGTGACCACTGCGTCTGGCGCGAGGACGGCTACTGGTACCAGCTCATCGGCTCCGGCGTGACCGAGGTGGGCGGCACCGCCCTCCTCTACCGCGCCGAAACCCTCCGCGAGTGGGAGTACGTCGGCCCGCTCCTCACCGGTGAAGACGGCCACGGTACCGTCTGGGAGTGCCCCGAGCTACTGGACTTCGGCGAGAAACAGCTCCTGCACGTCTCGAACTACGACGAGGTCCGGTACTTCCTCGGCGAGGCCGCCCTCTCGGTACCCGAGTTCACCACCGAGTACGAGGGGAAACTCGACTACGGCGAGTTCTACGCTCCCCAGTCGCTCTCCACCAGCGACGGCCGTGAACTCACCTTCGGGTGGCTCCCCGAGGCCCGCGGCATGGACGCACAGTGGGAGGCGGGCTGGTCCGGTCTCATGTCGCTGCCCCGTGAACTCGACCTCGGCGACGACGGCCGCCTCCGCCAGCGCCCCGCCGCAGAGGTTGCCACGCTCCGCGAGCGCCACGTCGAATCGCGCGAACTCGGCCTCCCGACCGACGCCCACCGCCGGCTCGACCTGGGTGGTGCAATCGAACTCCGGCTCTCGGTCGACGTCTCACCCGGCGGCACCTTCGAACTCGGCGTCTGCGAGTCGCCCGCGCTCTCCGAGCGGACCGCCATCCGCTACGACGGCGAGTCCGTCGTCGTCGACCGCTCACGGAGCAGTCAGGACCCCGCCGCCGAGTCCGGCGAACAGCACATGCCGGTCGGCGGCGACGGGCCGGTCGACCTCCACGTGTTCGTCGACGGGAGCGTCGTCGAGATATTCGCGAACGAACACCGCTGCCTGACGAGTCGGGTGTACCCCACCCGGGCGGACGCGACTGGCGTCTCGATTCACTCCCTCGGCGGCCCGGTCGACGTGGACGTGGAGGGCTGGGAACTCGAGAGCGTGTGGCCGGCCGGGCGGTGAGAACAGGAGAAACGGCTGTTTTCTGGATTGTCACGAACACTCTGGCGCGCGCTGGCGAGGGTGCCGAGCGAAAGCGAGGCTGCGAGACAGAGTCGCGCGAGGGATGAGAAGCACAGCGAAACGGAGTGTAGCGAGCATCGGAATCGGCTGGGGAGGGTGTGGTTCGGGTGGTGCTGTGCGGGGCGGTTCCAGTGCCACCAGCGCGAGTGACCTGCTCGTAATCACTAGCAACAGCACAGCTTCCCCGACCGAGAACAGCAGCGCGAGTCAACTGCTCGTCGACACCAACCCGTCAAAAACGAGCGATCACCCAATCCGAACCGCACCCACCCCGCAAACGCCCCTCACGGAGACGAGTACCCAGATTCGTCCTCGCGCGCCCCGTATCGCTCCGCGAAGTCCGCCGGCGGCAGCTCCTCGTCCTCGGTCGGCAGCTGTCCATGGGCCAGCACCCCGCGAAGCCACGTCTCCCCATCGCCGAATCCGAGTCGAACCGTCGGCGCGAGCGTCCCGCCGAAGCGACGCATCTGCTCGTCCTCGGGCAAGAGCGCCACGTCGTCCAGCGACGGCCGGTCGAAGTCGTAGTAGTTGAAGAAGCTCGTCACCAGCAACTCGTCGCGGTGCTGGTACACCATCCACGAGTACGCCTGGAAGGGAGCGTTCTGTGGGTTCGTCAGCACCAGCCCGGAGCCGTTCAGGGGCTCGTACGCCCCGCGCAGGGAGTCCGCGACGAAGCCGTAGAGGGCGTCGTACCCAGAGAGGCCGGGCGCGAACGTGTGGACGTGGCTCGCGGTGAACAGGTAGTATTGCCCGTCGTCGACCACGATGTGGGGGCGCTCCAGTTCCTGATTGACGCCCACGGCGTCGAGGAGGGGGGCCTGCAGAGTCCAGTCGGTCGGGTCGCCCGAGGGCGAGTGTGCGATGCCGATGCTCCCGTTGAACTCCTGCTGGGCCGCATCGCCACCACAGGCGTCCGAGCCCTCTGGGACCGGCGTGTTCGCCTCGAACAGCAGATACGTCTCGCCGTCGGCAGGGTCCTCGAAGAACCACGGGTCCCGGAAGGTGTATATCATCCCGCGGGACTGCTCTTCGGTCTCGTACCACTCGCCGTCCGGTTCGGCGAGAATCTCGTGCTCCCACGGGCCCTGGAGGCTGAGGCCCTGTCCGCTGGCGTCGACAGTCCCGCCGGACGCACAGGCGAGGCGCTGGGTGTAGGTCAGTTCCTCCTCACCGGACTCGCCGGCGGCGGTGTAGTAGAGATAGCAGGTACCGTCGTCGTCGAGCAGCGCGGAGCCGGCCCACTGGCGCGAGCCGAACGCGTCGGCTGGTTCCACAGCGACGCCGCCGCGGTTCCACTGCTCGCCGTCTTTCGAGTAGAAGTACCGGATGGTCGCCACGTCGTGGCGTTTGCCCGGAAGGAGGTCCGACGGCGCAGAGAGACAGAAGATGACGCGGTAGCCACCGGGAGTGGCGATGCTGCCGTCCCGGGTTCGCAGGAGCCAGGTGTCCCAGATGTGGTACTCCGGGTCGGTCTTCGTCTCGGGCGGGTAGATGATGGGTGCGGTGGCATCGTCACGCCGGACGATGCCCGCAGCCTGGTCGCGGGTCCAGGCGGGCGTCTGCTCGGACAGACTCTTACTACTCACCTCCGAGTGAATAGACGTGCCCATCTGTGACACGTCACCTCCGGCTTCGTCGTCGCGCTCGGTGTCGGTCTCGGCCTGGTCGCGGAGCAACGTCGGTGTCCCCGGTTCGGGCCTCTCGTCGTCCATACAGACACTACTCACTTCCGAGTGAATAGTTGTACCTCTTCCCGGCAAGTCCCGCGCCGGGACACGTAGAGTCCGCCCGAGTACCGGCAACCGGGACGCCCGCTGGTAGTACGTTCCCACAACCGAACCACCATATGTGTCCGCGCCGAACGACCGTGCATGACGAAGCGACACGTCTCGTTGCCGGACGGTGCGGAGGCCGGCGTCCGGGCGTTCATCGAGGAGGTAGACGACCGACTCGCCTCGGACGAGAGCACCTGCAGCGTGGTCGAGGACGTGCTCGTCGACCTCCACGGTGACCGCGACGCCTACGAACGATGGAAGAACGGCGAGAGCGTCTCGGCAGCCGAGCAGGTCCGCCTGCAGGGGTACGACCCGTGTAACACCACGCTGGAGTCCGAGTATTACGCCGAGAAGGACGAGGAGGCGTTCAAACGCTCGAAGCATCTTCAGTGGCTCTGGCGGCAGTTCGACGCGACACCGATGGCCGACAACGTCGAGTTCGCCCTGCGCTTCCGCCAGATGCTCGCCGAACACCTCTTCGAGGACGTGGGCGAGAACTGCCGGTTCTTCAAGGGCATCACGTTCACCTACGGCCACAACATCTCCATCGGCGACAACGTCGTCGTCCACGACGACGTCCACCTCGACGACCGCGGGAAGCTCACCATCGGCGACCGGTGTTCCATCTCCGACGGCGTCCACATCTACAGCCACGACCACGACGTCGTCGACCAGACCGCCGTCGAGAACTTCCACACCATCGTCGAGGACGACGTCCGCCTCACCTTCGACGTGATGGTCCGGGCGGGCTGCAAGGTCGGCGAGAACGCGGTCGTCGGTGCCCGGGGGGTCGTCCAGACCGACATCCCCGCCCACCACGTCGCCGTCGGCCAGCCCGCAAAGAGCGTGAAGGTGAAACCCGGCTTCGAAGACGTCGCCGAACCACTCGACGACGCGAACGTGAACCGCCAGGACGAACGGAAGATACCCTACGACCTCCCCGACGACCTCGAGCCGTTCGACGAGTTCGGGCGAGACCTGTCGCCCCGGAAGTAACAGATTTTTACCCAGTCAGCCCAAATCGCGTGACCATGCGCCGCCGCCGGTTCCTCGCCACCCTCGCCGCCCTCCCCCCCATCGCCGGAGCCGGGTGCTTGACTCTCGACGACGACGAACAGACGCCGACGACGAGCGAGCGACAGCCGATACGGCTCGAACGCGTTCGGATGCGGCTCGACACGCCCTGGGGAGCCGCCTTCCACCCACGGACCGGCGAACTCTACCTCACGGAGCGCCCCGGTCGAATCCAGCGAGCGACCGGACGCGACGCGGGACTCGCCCGCGACCTGACCGAAGAGACCGTCGAACGCGGCGAGTCCGGACTGCTCGGACTGGCGTTCGACCCGGCCGACCCCACCCGGGCGTTCGCCTACCAGACGTATCAGCGGTCGTCCGGGCTGTGGAATCGCGTCCTCGAACTCGCCGTCGACCGCGAGTTCGCGGTCAGTGGCGTCCTCTTCGACAAGATCCCCGCCGCCAGCATCAACAACGGTGGCCGACTCGAAATCGGACCGGAGGACGCTCTCTACGTCACGACCGGCGACGCCGGTAACCCACAGCTCGCCCAGGACACCGGTTCGCTCGCGGGCAAGGTGCTCCGGCTCACCCGCGACGGTGACCCACACCCGGACAACCCGTTCGGGAACGCGGTGTACAGCTACGGCCACTCCAACCCACAGGGAATCACGTTCGTCGACGGCGAGTGCTACGTGTGCGAACGTGGACAGAACCGGGACGACGAACTCAATCACGTCCGCCGGGGGGAGAACTACGGCTGGCCAGTCGTCACCGGTCCGACACAGGCCGAGCAGTTCGTCGACCCGCTGGTGACGTGGTCGACGGCTATCGCCCCCGCGAGCCTGGCGTACTACCAGGGCGGCATCGACCGCTGGCGCGACAGCTTCTTCCTCGGCGCACTCGATGGCGAGCACCTGCGACGTGTCGTTCTCGACGGCGGTGTCGTGGTGTCAGAAGATACGTTCTACGACGACCTCGGTCGCATCCGGACGACGTTCACTGGACCGGACGACCACCTCTATCTCACGACGAGCGACCAGGACGGGCTCGGCAACCCGGAGCCGACAGACGATGCCGTGTTCAGGATTCTGCCACCGTAGACAGGAATCGAAACGGAACGTGTCCGCTCAACGGAGCCGGGCCACACCGAAGACCGCGAGGTCGAACACGAGGACCAGCGTGAGGACCGCACCGGCCACCGCCGCGGCGAACTCCTCGAACGCCACCCAGCCGGGGAAGACGAACCGGGCCCAGGCGACGTAGGTCCCGACCTGTTTGTCGACACCTTCGCCCTCGATCTTGCTCGTCAGGTTCTCACCGGTGGCTTCGACACCACCTTCCTCTGGCTGGCCGAGTCGGTCGGCCGCGTAGGGCATCATGATGTTCCCGTACCGCCAGACGACCTCACCCTCTTTGTTCAACTCGATGACGCGGTTGTTGAACGTGTCCACGATGAGCGTGTTGCCGTTCTCCAGACGGTCGGCGTCCCGTGGCCAGAGGATACCGCGGCTGTACTCCCACACCTTCTCGCCGGACTCGACGTCGTACTCGACGACGCGGTCGTTCTCGCTGTCTGCGACGAGCACGGTCCCGTTCAGTCGCATCGGGTTGTGCTGTTCGTAGAGGATGTCGTGCTCACCGGGCTTCCCGACGACGTTCACCACGTCCTTCGTGGTCCGGTTCACCTCGATGACCACGTCGAAGTTCCGGATGGACAGCTGGAAGTTCCCGTTGTCGAGGGCGTCGATGTCGTTCATGTGGGTCCAGTCGTTCTCGGGCCCACTGTACTCGGGGCTGTCGTACTGCTGGTCGAACTCGGTTCCGTCACCGAGGTGCTCGCGGGCGTGCCACTCCCAGGTTATCTCGCCGTTCTCGTCGACGGTGAACGCCCGGTTGTTCCCCATGTCGATGATGGCGGTCTCACCGGATTCGAGGCGGTCGGCGTCGTGGACCTCGTGGTTGTGGACGAACACGTCGTACCACGAGTAGTTCCACACCTCCTCTTTCGTCTCGTAGTCGAGTTCGACGACGCGGTTGTGGACACAGCCGTCCTCGGCGAACTCCGCGGGGCAGGCGCTGGCCGGGCGCTTCGTCGCCACGGACGCGAGGACGTTACCGTCCTCCAGCATCTCCACGTCGAACACGCGGGAGTTCTCGGGCGTGTACTCCCACACCACTTCGCCCGCGGGGTTCACCTCGATGGCGCGCCCCTCGAAGGCGTCACCGTAGCTCTGGATACCGATGAGTGTGTTCCCGGCATGCTGTTCGAGGACCGAAGCCGTCTCGTTGGTACTGTTCGTCTCGTTCGCCGCCGAGGCAGCCGCGGCCGCGGGGGCGCCGAGTGCCGCCTGCAGCCCCAGATACGCCGTGACGAGGAGGAGGAGGGCGGAGACTGCGAATATTCGGGACCGTCGTTCCATACGCCTGCCTGCAGGCGACGATGCCTAACTCTGACGGATTTTCGCGCCCCGAGACGCGAGTACCAACAATCAAGTAGCGTGCCACACTATACCACAGTATGGCAGAGGTCTGGGACTGGGCCATCGGCTACCTGCTCGTGTTCGCGGCACTCCAGCTGGCGGTGTACATCTACTACCGCCGCCAGACGGACAGCGGACCGTCTCGTGCCGTTCCCGACGGCGACGGTATCAGCCTCGAAGACCGAGTGGCGAGCGCCCCGGCTGCTCCTCCGCGAGAGCGAGAGACCGATGGGGACGCACGGCACTGCCCGCACTGTGGGACGCCGAACGAACTCGACCCGACGTTCCGGTACTGTCGGCACTGCGCCGAGCCGCTCTCGGGCACATAGGCGTTTCGGCCGTTACAGCCACCCTGATAGCCGTTTCGGCCGGTTTTGGCCAGCAAACATATACCGACCCGTGCAGAAGCCAGTATCGAGTCGAATGAACACGACCGATACTGAAAACGAGCGCTACGTCGGCCGCGAGACTGTCAACGGCCTCATCATCTACGACAGAGAGAACCTCGACGCATGGATCGAGTCCGATACGACAGTCGCACTTACCCAGTCCGACTACCGCTCCTCGCCGTCCCAGTAGTCGACGGCAGCATCACGGGGGTAGTAGCCACCGACGGTTCGTTCCGTCGAGTCGCCGCCTGGGGGGGCACCCGCGAAGATTCCGAGTTTTCCCGAGTCCGGATACACCGTGACGTCCGGGTCCCGCATCGTCGAGACACAGAGATACCGCAGCGGTGCGTCGCCCGAGTTGACGACGCGATGTGCACCGTCCTCACCCGTCGGTACGGCCACGAAATCGCCTGCGTCGAGAGACTCCTCCCCATCGGCAGTCCGGAGCATCCCCGACCCTGCCAGGACGTAAATCGCCTCCTCGTTGGCAGTGTGGTAATGGTATGGCCACGAACGCGACCCGGGCGGTAACTCGTACAGACTCGCCCCAAGTCGGTCGCTACCGGCCGCCGTGCCGAGCCGTTTGCGCCGAAAGCGCGTCTCACCGTTCTCCACTGTCTCCCACTCACACTCGGCCTCGTTGACGTATCCCGTCATACCCGAAGCTACGACTGCACGCCACCTGATACTTTCCCAGGAGAGACACGTCTGAGGGTCCCATCTCGGCCGCGAGAACGAGTCGTGTTCGTAACCCGGAGTCACTCCCCGTGGAGGATGTCTTCGGGGTCGACGTGGAGGTCCTCGTGGTCGATGGAATCCCACTCGCCCGCGACCGTCGCACGGACCATCGTGAAGTCGTTCTCCCCGTATCCACGGGCCAGCTGCGGCCATCGCTCGATGACCGATTCGCTGTCGTAGTGGACACCCAGCAGTGCGTCTTCCTGTTCGTCGAAGACTGTACTGACGGTCGTGTTGAACGGTCCAGCACTGTTGCGTTGAATGTCGTAGCTCACGAGTTCCCAACTCCCTGCACCTTCAATCGGCCAGTAGTGTCATAGCTAATCGCGAGTTATCAGATCGCTAGTTCCAGTCTAATTCACCCGACAGAGGACGTAAGGAGTGACTACCTTCGGACGCAGTCGGTGGAATCCTGAAAAGCGAGAATCCCGAACGGAGAGCGAGTACTCTACCCGTCCGTTCGTCGCAGAAATGCACCGTCCGGGAATTGAACCCGGGCTATTAGCTTGGGAAGCTAATGTCCTACCACTGGACCAACGGTGCTCACTCACTACGTTCGTTCGCATCGAACCCCCACTCACTTCGTTCGTGGGGACGACGGTGCTCCCGTAGTGGTCTATCAAGATATTTTGCACGACCGTACTTCAACGTAGCGTTTTCGGGGGCGGAAGTGACACAGGGAACGGCGACGGGACACCGGAGACAAGTGGACGAACGTCCAGCCTCTCGCCTCGTCGAGCAACGTATTAACGGGTGCAGGTGCAACGCCCGTGTAATGTTGGACCTTCGCTTCTCGGAAGCAGAACTGGCCGCCCAGCGCGACCACATCGTCTCGTTCATCCAGGAGACGGTCGAAGCTGCCGGTGCCGACGGGGCCGTCCTCGGACTCTCCGGCGGTGTCGACAGCACGACCACGGCGTACCTGGCCGTCGAAGCGCTCGGCAAAGAGAACGTCCGCGGGCTGGTGCTGCCGGCGTCGGTCTCCAGCGAGGAGAACATGAGCGACGCCGAGCGCGTGGCCGAGACGCTCGAAATCGAGTACGACACCATCGAAATCGGCCCCATCGTCGACCAGCTGGTCGACGTGATTCCGGGTGCCGACGAGTCGACAGTCGCCGTGGGCAACGCACGGGCTCGCCTGCGCGGGGTCGTCAACTACTACGTCGCCAACGAGGAGAACCGCATCGTCCTCGGGACGGGGAACAAGGCCGAGGCGCTGACGGGCTACTTCACCAAGTACGGCGACCAGGCGGTCGACTGCAACCCGATCGGAAACCTGTACAAACAGCAGGTCCGCCAGCTGGCGGCGTACCTGGGCGCGCCCGACGACCTCGCCGAGAAGGAGGCGACCGCGGAGCTGTGGGCCGACCAGACCGACGCACAGGAGATGGGCGTCGACTACGACACGGTCGACGCGGTCATCGCACTCCACATCGAGGGCGGGGCGTCGACCACGGCCACGGCCCGGGAACTGGGCATCGACGAGGAAGACGTAGAGACGGTTCGCGGGCTGTACGAGCGGAGCGAACACAAGCGTCACATGCCGCCTGCGCCGTCGGAGCTGCGGCTCTGAGCAGGGAGCGCGGTAGAACCGGTCGGCTACTCGTCGCCCGACTCGACCGGGCCCTCGGCAACCACACGCACACTGTCACCGTTCTTCAGGACGTAGCTCTCGGGGTCGACAGTCTGGCCGTTCACCTCGTAGACGACCGTCGAACCCTGCCCCGACCGGTAGACGTCGTCACCGAACGCGAGGCCGTTCTCTGTCACGCCCATGCCGAGCGACTCCAGCGCGTACTCCAGCGTGACGCCCTGTCCGTGGACGTGCCACTGGCTCCCGTCACCGTTCTCGTAGTGGAAGTAGTCGTCCTGCAACTGGTACCTGTTCTGGCTGAAATCCAGCGACCGACCGTCGATAGACACCGTCATCGACCCGTGCTGGTGGACCGTTCCGAGGCTCGCTGGCTGGCGGACGCTGTCGCCGACGAGCGCGTTCGCCGCGCCGGCACTGCCCCCACCGCTCCCGAGGGTCACGAGGAGGCCGCCGACGATGAGCGCGAAGACGACGCCGACCGCGCCCAGCGCGAGCGTGCTGGTCGGAATCCCGTCGCCGTCGTCGAGTTCGTCGACGCGTCGTCGTTCGATGCGGCCCAGGTCGTCGGGGTGTTCGTCACGGAGATGTCGGAGGTACACCTCCTCGTCGTCGAACGAATCGCCGCAGTGGTCGCAGTCGTGCACACGCGCACTGCAGGCCCGAGACGAAATCAATCCTTCCCTCACCGGGCAGGTACCAGTCAGTCTCTCGTTACCGGCGCAGGTCGGCGGCGTGTTCGACCACGAGGTCGGCGAACACCTCGGCCTCGCGGGCCTCCTGCACCACCCGGTCGGTACCATCGCGCATGCGCCGCTTCACTGCCGCCAGCGCGTCCGGTTCGTTCGCGGCGACCTCCTGGGCCACCGCCCCGGGGTCCTCGACCACCCGCGAGACCAGCCCCATCTGCTTCGCCTCCGCGGCGTCCACGACCCGTCCCGAAAGCGCGAGGTCCATCGCCTCGCCCTCGCCGAGGACCCTGGGCAGCCTGACCGTCCCGCCCCACGCCCCGAAGAGCCCGAGTTTCACGCCCGTCTCCGCGAACGTCGCGTCGGGGGTCGCCACCCGAAGGTCACACGCCAGTGCGAGTTCGACCCCGCCCCCGCGAGCCGGGCCGTCGATGCCCGCCACGACCACGCTCTCTGCGGTCTCGATGGTCCGCGCGGCTCGCTGACCCTGCCGGGCGAACTGCCGGGCGGAATCGTGGTCGAGCTGTGCCACCTCGTCGAAGTCCGCCCCTGCCGAGAACGCCCCGTCCGCGCCGGTCAGGTAGACCACCGGCGTCTCGGCCGCCTCGACCGCGGCCGCCAGGTCGTCCAGCCCTGCCCGAGTCAGCGCGTTCCGACGCGCCGGCCGGTCCATCGTAACCGTCGTCACGTCCCCGGAAACCTCCGTGCGAATCATGTCCGTGCGTCTGTCGGGTTTTCCAAAGGTCTTTGCCTTTCCCACCGCTAGCGACTGCCAATGGACGAGGCCGCTACGTGCCGCCGTGCCGCCATCGAGGCCATCCGGGACATCTACCCGGACCGCCTCCGGGACGACCTGGAGGCCCGCCTCGAGTCGGCGTCGATGGCACCAGGAGTGCTGACGATTCGCTGTGCACGCGCCTGTGACGACGCCGTCGACGCCGCTTCCGTCGCCGAGCGCGCCGCCGGGGTCCAGCTCATCTACGACGGACTCCGGCTCACCCGGTCGCTCGCCCACGAGGAACCCTGGACCGACAGCGACGACCACACCCAGCCGAACCTCGACTCGCTCGCCGCCACCGTCCTCGTCTCCCGCGGGTTCTACCTGCTCGCCCGGAGCGACGCCGCCAGCAAGGCCGTCGCCACCGTCCGCCAGTTCGGCCGCGACCAGACCAGCCGTCGCGCCCCCGACGCAGACACCGCCGCCCTCGACGTGACGCTCGAACGTGACGTGTTCGAACTCGCCGCGACGGCCGGCGTGACCGCCGTCGGCGGTACCCCCACCACCGAACTGTTCGCACAGGTCGACGACCTCGCCGTCGCCGCCGGCATCGGTCTCTCCGGCGCTGCCGACTCGCTCCCGGCCCACACGGAACTCCAGACCGGGGCGACCGCTGGTGATACGCCACACGCCACTGACGATCACGTCCGCCAGCCGGCGACGGATTCGTAGCGACGAATCGAAGCCCTTAAAGATACAAGCGGGCAACGATGAAATGCGCCGAACGCGACACGGTGCCTGGGTAGCTTAGCGGTAAAGCGCGTCCTTGGTAAGGACGAGAGCCCGGGTTCAAATCCCGGCCTAGGCTTTCTCTGAAACTCACACCCCGAGCGAGAGCGATGGGCGTCGAGTGAACGAACGCCGGACTCTGGATGTGAGCAGTGGGCAACTCTCATCGGTGCGAGCGGGTTCGAAACCCGGCATGCCCCGACACTTCCGTCGATGTTCTCACCACCGACAAGCAGGTATCTCCCTTATACTCGCAGCCCGCCTACTCCGTGTCACAGAGGCACACATGTTACGACCCACCAGAGAACGCATTCAGGGTGGGCTCCTCGCGACGGTCGGGTTCGTCCTCTCGCCGCTCTCGTGGTGGAACGACCTGCTGGTGAACGTCCCGCTGGCGTACGTCTTCGCGACGGTGGTCGGCCTGTTCGTCCACGGTGTGTTCGTCCCGGCGCTGGTGGTCGGCTACTGGTTGACGAACGTGGTCGGGTTCGTGCTGTTACATCAGGGCGCGGTCGGCGTCGTCTCGGGCGAGCACGAACCGTACACGCGGCGGCGGCTCGGACGGGACCTCCTGCTGTCGGTCGGCTACACGGTACTGATTCTCGTGCTCGTGCAGGTGGGGCTCCTCACGTACCCCGAGGGACTCCTCCCCTGAGGTCGTGGGGAGTGTCCCACAGCCGGCCAGCCAGAAGTCGAACCGCCCCACGGAGTCGTGTGAGCAGGGGCCGAACCGGTAGACGTTCCGCCCGGCGAGAGGGTTCGAGTGACGGTCTCGGTGTGCCCGTCGTGTTCGATGTACCCGACCAGCTCGCCCCACTCGTCGCGGTCGAGGGTGGCTTCGATGGTGAAAGAGGAGTCCGGCGTGGTGGTGGTGGTCCCCGCATGGAGTGTCGGTTCGTACGAGAACGCGCTGCAGTCGGGCGTCGTCGTGTGTGTCGTCGCCTCCGAGGGCGTCGCGGTCGTGGTCGGGGTGCCGGTACTCGACGCGGTGCCGGTCGGGAACCCGGCGATGGCCACGGTGACGACCAGCGAGAGGAGAGAGAACTGGGTGGTCCACACCGCGGCGAGCCGCCACGTCTCTTCTGCAGGGTGGCTCCCGGAGCGCTCTGGCCGTACACCAGCACCACGGTTATTGCACCTCCCACCCGAGACACATTATGCCACGCGCCCTGCTCGTCGGCGGGACCCGTTTCATCGGCCGGCACACCGTGGAAGAACTGCTCGCACACGACTACGACGTGACGACGTTCAGCCGCGGGGAGTCGTCCGACCCCTTCGCGGACACCGACAGGGTCGCGAACTACCAGGGTGACCGGAACGACCGCGACGCCCTCGAATCCGCCCGCGACGAGGTCGAACCCGACGTGGTCATCGACTTCGTCGGGATGTTTCCCGAACAGATCCAAACCGCGACCGAGGTGTTCGAAGACGTCGACGCGTACGTGTTCGTCTCCTCGGGGTCGGCCTACGGCGAGCAACCGATTCCGATGCGCGAAGACGAGACACCCCTGTGCGAGTGCACGCCCGAGCAGGCGACCGACGAGTCGATGGCGAGTTACGGCCCCCGGAAAGCCGAGTGCGACCGCGAGGTGTTCGCCGCCGCCCAGCGCGGCGTGAACGCGATGTCGGTCCGCCCGATGCTGGTGTACGGCCCCCACGACTACACCCAGCGGACCGACTACTGGCTCCATCGGCTCGACGAGTTCGACCGGGTGCTCGTCCCCGGCGACGGCGACAGCGTGCTCCATCGGGCCTACGTCGAGGACGTGGCACGAGCCCTCAGAATCGTCGCCGAGCGAGGCGAACCTGGTGAGGCGTACAACGTCGCGGACCGGGAGGCGACGACGCTCTCGGGCTGGTTAGAACTGGCGGCTGGGGCCCTCGACACCGAGGTCGAGTTCGTGTCCGCCAGCGAGCGCGAACTCGCCGCGAACGACCTCTCGCCGGCGGACTTCCCGCTGTTCACGGGCGAACCGATGCTCGTCTCGACCGAGAAACTGGCCGCACTCGGGTGGGAGTCGACGCCCCTCACCGAAGCCTACACGGCGACCGTCGCGGAACACCGCGAGTCCGGACGGGACGGGACCGAACTTGGTCCGGCCCGCGATGTCGAGGCCGCAGCCATCGACGTCCTCGGGTCGGTCGACAGCGACTACGACGGCGGCGTCTCCTCGAACCCGTCGCGGTCGGGGTGAAACCGGGACACGGCACCGATTTGTACCTGCCCGCACTCTCCCCGGTATGGGAACGCTGGCACTCGACATCGAGACCGCGAGTCCACACGGGAAGCCACGCGACTTCGCGGACACCGACTACTTCGAACTGGTGGCAGTCGCGGTGGGCTACGCGACGTCGCCCGACGACGAGCCCGAGACCGCCGTCTTCCTCCGTGAGGGCGGCTGGGAGCCGGAGTACACGGCGAACCTACTCCGTGAGGTTCACGACTGGGTCGGCGACCGGCCGGTCGACAGGACCCTGACGTACAACGGGACCGGCTTCGACGAGATACACCTCCGGAACTGGGCGACCGAGGTGGCCGACGCGGGGGCGTGGCCCGACGCCGGCACCGAAATCGACCGACTGTTCGCCGGGCACGTCGACCTCGCCATCCACGCTGGCGAGGCGTACGAGGACCGCCTCCGGGGCCGCGCGACCTTCCCGAAGCTGGAACGGCTCTGTCGATGGGAGGACATCGACACCGGCGAAGTACGGTATTCGGACTACGACTTCCACGACGGCTACCTGTCGGGCATGGGCATCACGGAAGACGTCATGCAGGGGAGACACATCGGAGTCGCCCTCGGCGCAGCGTACGTCGAGGGGCTGGCGAACGGCCTCGCCGGAACCGCGACGTTCCAGGAACTGGAGCGCCTCCTGCGGGACTACGCCACCGGCGACATCGTCCCCCTGTTCGAACTCGACGCACTGTTCGGGCACCCCGACCCGACCGAGTGACAGCGTTCGGCCGCCCTTGCTCGCCCGCGCTACTGCCACCGTCTGGCTTGCTTCGGGCACACGCCTTTTACCGTCTCCTTCCCAACCATCTGAGGAATGCGACAGTTCGGTCCGCTCGTCCTCGCCCTCGTCGTCCTCTCCCTCCTCGCCGGCTGCAACGCGGTCCCTATCGGCGCACAGGAGACCGCAGCGACCGCCATGGCCGACGACTCGCTGGCGGCGAACGCCAGCGTGACCGACCCGGAAACCGACCAGCAGGGCTGGGAAGGTGGCTTCTGGCACGACGAATCGCTGAACGTCACGACCGCCGACGGCCTGAACGAATCCGAACTCGACGCCGTCGTCGCCCGCGCGATGGCCCGCGTCGAGCAGGTCCGGGGCGTGGAGTTCGAACGACCCGTCCCGGTCGAACTCGTGAGCCGCGACACGTACCGGAACTCGACCAGCGCGGGGTCGGGAAGTGGCGGTGAGAGCGCCGGGGGCCAGCCGTCGGCAGCACAGCAGGCCGCGGCCGCCGAACAGGCCGCCCGGTACGAGGCGCTGTTCCTCGTGGGCGAGTCGACCGACGCCCAACAGCAACAGTCCGAGAACCGCGGCTCGACCGTGCAGGGCTACTACGACACCCAGGAGGACCGCATCGTCATCGTCTCCCAGAGCGACCCGGCGCGGCTCAACGAGGTGACGCTGGCCCAGGAGCTCTACCACGCCTACCAGTTCCGACAGGTCCTCGTCTCGACGCCGGTCCCCCGGAACATGAACGACGACCAGGTTCGCGGGGTCATCTCGCTGGTCGAGGGTGACGCGAACTTCGTCGACCGGCGGTACGAGCAACAGTGTTCGACGGACTGGAAGTGCCTGGAAGACGACGGAACCGGTGGCGACAGCCGGGCTGGCGAGGACGGCGGCGGTGAGACCGCAGCCAGCACCGACGACGGGCCATCGGTCCACATGGGTCTGTACCTGCTCTCGTACTTCCCGTACGCCGAGGGCGAGGAACTCGTCCACGACATCTACGCCGAGGACGGCTGGGATGGCGTCGACGACCTGTACGAGGACCCGCCCCTGTCCAGCGAGCAGGTCATCGAACAGGACCTCGACGCCGAGTCGGACCTGGTACAGGAACCCGACCGGAGTAATCAGGCGTGGGAGCGCGTCGACGTCGGGCCGCCGGGGTCGACCCTCGGAGAGGCTGGTATCGCCACGATGTTCGCGTACACCCTCTACGACGACCGGAACGCGACGCTGGTCTCGCGCGAGGACTTCCTCAACACGGATTCGGACGGGACCGTGAACAGCTCGAACCCGCTGGATTACGACCTCCCCCCGAGTGACGGCTGGGCAGGCGACACGCTGTACGCCTACCAGAACGGCGACCAGTCGGGCTACGTCTGGCACACCACGTGGGACTCCGCAGGTGACGCCCGCGAGTTCGCCGACGCCTACCGTGGGCTCTTGGGCTATCACGACGCAGAACAGGTCGACGAGAACACGTTCCTCATCCTTCAGGGGCCGTTCGCCGACGCCTTCCGGGTGGCCGTCGAGGGGAAGCAGGTGACCATCGTGAACGGGCCGGCCCCCTCGACGCTGTCCGGGATCCACGACGGGACGGCGAACGCGTCGGCCTGAGAGCGCCTGTCTCCTACCTGACCAGCAACTCGACCGGGTGCCGAATGCCCTGGTCGAGCAGGTCGCCCAACTGCTCGGTACAGGAGGTCCCCGACGCGACGACGGTCCGCTCGTCCGCGAACTGTTCGCGCAAGGGCGCACCGACGGTCATGCTCATCTCGTAGTACTCCGACTTGTAGCCGAAGCTTCCGGCCATGCCACAGCACTCGGTGTCGGAGGTACAGACACTGGCCCCGCACTCTTCGAGGACCGCGACGGTGTAGGGTTCGAGGCCGAGAGTGCGCTGCTGGCAGTGGCTGTGGTAGGCCACCTCGCCGGGCGGCGAGGCGAGCGCCTCCGAATCGCCCCCGTTCTCCAGCAGGCCGTAGATGTACTCCATCACCTCGTAGCTCGCGTCCGCGAGGCGCTCGTGTGCCTTCGGCGCGAGGAACTTCTCGTACTCCCGGTCGAACATCGCGAGGTCAGACGGCTCGACCACGACCACGTCGCGGCCCGCGTCGATGTGCTCGGCGAGGCTCGCGTACACCTCGTGGGCGTGGGTCTCTGCAGTCGAAACCATGCCCTGCGAGAGCGGGGCGCGACCCGACGACGCCACCGTCGGGACCTGCACGTGGACGTTCAGGGCTTCGAGCGCCCGGACCGCGGCCTTCCCGCGGTCGACCAGCACGTGGTTCGTGTAGAGGTCCGGGTACAGCACTGCCTCGCGGTCGGCCTCGTCGGCCGACACTCGCGGTCCGCGCGACTCGAACCACTTCACGAGCGTCTCGCGCTGGAATGCTGGTAGCTCCCGACGGCGGTCGATACCGAGGAACCGGTCCATCCCGGCCCGGACCGGTTCCGAACTGGCAACCCAGTTCGAGACGGGGGCGGTCGCACTCGCCAGCTTCGCGACCCTGTCGAAGTTCCCGAACAGCCGTTTCCCGAGGTCCAGTCCAGTGGGCTCCTCGTCGGGCGTCAGCCCGTCGACGAGGTGGTCGAAGGCGTCGGCGTCTGCACCGCGGTTCACGCGGTCCCGGACGACCGTGTTTATCCACGGGATGTCGATTTTGACCGGGCAGGCGTTCACACACCGGGTGCAGCCGGTACACATGTCGTTGAACTCGGCGGCGCTGTCGAGGCCGTGGACGCCGGCCTCCCAGCCGGTGCCGATCCCTCCCGAATACGTCTCACCGCCGAAGCCGTGGCCGCCGACGGCCTGGAAGTTCCCACAGGAGTTCGAGCAGGCGCCACATCGGATGCAGTAGAGGGTCTCGCGCAGGTGCTCGTCCTCGCGCATGTCGAGGCGGCCGTTGTCGAGCAACACGAGGTGGAACTCTCGGTCCTCGCCCAACCCGCGCTCGTTGGTCTCGAAGTCGAAGGTTGGCGACTCCGTGGGTGGGGTGAACAGCGAGATGTACTGCGAGATGTCCTGACCGGTCGCCGCCTTCGAGATGATGTCGATGAAGGGCCCGAGTTCGCGAATCGAGGGGATGAGCTTCTCCACGCCCGCGACCGCGACGTGCGTGTCGGGCGTGACCGCGCACTTGCGGGCGTTGCCCTCGTTCGTGACGAGCGCGATGGTGCCGGACTCGGCCATCACGAAGTTCGCGCCCGTGACGCCCACGTCGGCCTCTTTGATGCGCTCGCCCAGGTAGTCCCGGGCGAACTTCGTCATCTCCTCGGCCGTCTCCAGGGGCTCCTCGGGGTCGAATACGTCGTTGAGCAGGTCGGCGATCTCCTCGCGGGACTTGTGCAGGGCCGGGCCGACGAGGTGGCTCGGGGATTCGTCCGCGAGCTGGATGACGAACTCACCGAGGTCGGTCTCGTACACGTCGACCCCGGCGGCCGCGAGGGCGTCGTTGAGGTCGGTCTCCTCGGTCGTCATCGACTTCGACTTCACGAGCGTCTCGGCCGACTCGGACTCGCAGACCTCCTCGACGTAGCGGTTCGCGTCCGCCGCGTCCTCGGCGAGGTAGACCGTCCCGCCGTTGGCCTCGACCGACTCACGGACCGTCTCGATGAGGTGGTCGAGGTTCGCGATGGCGTCCTCCTTGATGGCCCGGGCGTCCGCCCGACTGTCCTCCCAGTCGTCGAAGCGGTCGATGGCCGCGTAGCGCTTCTCGTTCTTGTCCTGGACGCTCGGGCCGATGTTCGGCCCCTCCGCGTCGAGCAGGTGACGAATCTCCGCCGCCTTGCGTCTTCTCTCTGTGCTCATCTGTCTTCGATGACGACGACGTGTACTTCGTTCGGGCCGTGGACCCCTTCGACGAGGCCACCCATGTCGGCCGTCGCGGACGGACCGGTCGCGAACACGTAGGAGCCACGCCCCGACTCGAACTCGTCGGCGAGCCAGTCGACCGCGTCCCGGGTCCCGTCGACGAGGGCGCTGGCCGCGACGAGCGCGACGTGGCGGTTCGGGTAGAGACTCACCGGTTCGTCGCCCTCGGGCGTCGACCGGATGAGGATGCTGCCGAGCGCGGCGACACCGAGTCTGGCCGGCGTGACGCCCGTCTCCGCATCGGCGAGTTCGGACGGACTGGGGTCGGTCGTGACCGGCTCTGGCAGGTCGACGCCCTCGAACGGGAGCGGTGTCCCGACAGCGGGCGCGTCGACCGCCGCCGCGATGGCGTCCTGGGCGTCAGCCGCAGGGACGACCTCGACGGTCGCGCCGGTCTCGGCGACCGACTCCGTGAACGCGTCTGTGATGCCCGTACTCATACTCCGAGGTACGTCTGCCGAAGGGCGTCGTCTTTTCGGAGTCGTTCCGTGCTGACCTCGGCCACGACCTGTCCCTCGTCGAGGATGTAGTGGCGCGAGCCGATGGCGAGTGCGGCCGCGACGTTCTGTTCGACGAAGAAGACGGTCACGCCCTTCTCGTCGTTGATGTCCGCGATGATGTCCTCGATGCGCCGGACGATGTAGGGCGCGAGCCCCTCGAACGGTTCGTCGAGCAGCATCAGGTCCGGGTTCGCCGCCAGCGCGCGGGCGATGGCGAGCATCTGCTGTTCGCCCCCGCTCATGTTCCGGGCGTGCTTCTGACGCATGTCGTCGAGTTCCGGGAAGAACTCCAATACGGCGTCGACCGACAGCGAGTCCTCGACCGTGTTCACCGCGAGCTGGATGTTCTCGACGACCGAGAGCCGCGGGAAGCAACGTCGCTTCTCGGGGACGATTGCGATGCCGCGGTTCGCCCGCTGGTACGACTCCAGCCCGAGGATGGACTCGCCGCGGTAGCGGACGTCCCCCTGGGTCACGGTCGGCACGTCGCCGCCCATGATGGCCCGGATTGTCGTCGTCTTGCCCGCCCCGTTCCGGCCGAGCAACGAGACGAGTTCGCCCTCGTGGATGGAGAGGTCGACGCCGAACAGCACCTGTCCCGTCTCGTAGCCGGCTTCGAGGCCGTCCACGTCGAGGACGACCGGGGCGTCCGTCGAGGACGACTCGCTCTCCGTCTCCGATGCGCCGTCGCGTGGTGTGGATGCGTCAGAACTCATAGTTCCTCCCTGATACCGCCGAGGTAGGCGTCCTGGACCCGTTCGTCCGCCTGGACTTCCTCGGGCGTGCCCGTGGCGATAATCGACCCACGGTTGAGGACGCTGATGCGGTCGCTGATAGAGAGCACCACGTCCATGTCGTGCTCGATGAGCACGAGCGTGAGCCCCAGTTCGGACTGGAGCGACTGGATGAGTTCTGCGGTCGCGTTCGTCGCGTCCGGGCTCATCCCCGAGGTCGGCTCGTCGAGCAACAGCACGTCCGGGTCCGTCGCGAGCGCCATGGCGATGCCGAGACGGCGCTGGTCGCCGTGGCTCAGGTTCTTCGCGAGCGTGTCCGGGTCGGCGTCGAGGCCGACGCGCCGGAGGTGCTCACGGGCCGTGTCACCGCCGACCTCGCGGTGGTCGCGGAACAGGTCCCAGCTGAAGTCGCCGCGCTCGGTCGTCTGGACGACCACGCGGACGTTCTCCAGGACGGTCTGGTCCGCGAACAGTTCGTTCGACTGGAACGACCGCGCCAGCCCGCGGTGGGGGCGGTCGTACTCCGGGTCGTCCGTGATGTCGGTGCCGTCGAGGTAGATGCGCCCCGCGGTCGGCTCCAGGGTGCCCATGACGGTGTTGAACAGGGTGGTCTTCCCGGCCCCGTTCGGGCCGATGACGGCCCGGAGTTCGCCCGGTTCGATGCCGAGCGAGACGTCGTCGACCGCGGTCACCTCACCGAAGGTCTTCCGGAGACCGTCGGTGGCGAGGGCGGCCTCACTCTTTGGGACCGCCGGGTCGACGTCGACGTCCATCTTGCCGGGTGCTTCACCGCTCATTCGGCATCACCCCGGACCCGCGTGACGAGTCTGGAGAGACGACCGGTGAGGAAGCCCCAGACGCCTTCGAGCGGGGCCGCCACGACCACGATGACGAAGATGCCCCCGAGGAAGAACGGCCAGTCCGCGGCCAGGTCGAGGCTCACGATACCGAGGTCGAGTACGCCAAAGTCGGTGAGGAACTCCTCGGCGAACTGCCAGAGGAACACCCCGGCGATGGGCCCGAAGAAGTACCGGACCCCGCCGAGCACCGCCATCAGGACGGTGTCACCGCTCGTGGTGACCGAGAGCGTCTCCAGAGACGCCCCGAAGTCGTTGATGGAGAGCAACGCGCCCGCCAGGGCCGCGAACATCGCACTCAGGGTGAACGACTGTACCTTGTACCGGGTGGTGTTCACGCCCATCGCACGGGCGAGGTCCTCGTTCTCGCGGATGGCGACCAGCGAGCGCCCGAACGGCGACCGCGTGATCTGCCAGAGCGCGAGCATCGCCGCGAGGAACACCAGCGCGACGAACCAGTACCAGTCGAGCGAGTCGAAGCCGAGGAGGTCGACGGGAAGCGGAAGCTCCAGTCGCCCCCGGGTCGTCTCGACGAAGCCGGGCAGGACGCCCTGGGAGATACCGTTCGAGCCGCCGGTGAGTTCGCCCGGGTTCTTGTTCGCCGTGAAGTGGATGGCCTGGGCGACCGCCAGCGTCAGGAAGGCGAAGTATATCTCGCCCTTTTGCACCGTGAGGCGGCCGATACCGTAGCCGAGGCCAGCCGCGAGCACCATCCCGAGCAGCGTCGCGACGGGGAACCCGAGGACCGGGAAACCCGCGTGCCCAGAGACGCCCAGTGCGGCGGCGTACATCCCGATGCCGAGGAACATGGCGTGCCCGAACGAGAGCAAGCCGGTGTACCCGAACAGCAGGTTGAACGCCGCGACGTACAGCATCCAGATGAGCATCGTCGCCGCGATGGCCTCGAACCCGAGCAAGAACGGGACCGAGACGAGCGGTTTGAGTAGCACAACGAGCGCGAGCAGGCCGAGCGGGATACGGTAGCGACGGACGAACGCCTTCACCGTCGCGAGGCCGTCTGCCTCGCGTTCCGCCTCGCCGTGTGCGGTCTCGCCACTCATTCGAGGAACCCCTCCTCGCCGAACAGGCCCCGTGGTCTGACCAGCAAGATGAGCACCATCACGAGGTACGGGACGATGCCGCCGATGTCCGCGCCGAGGACCCCGATACCGGTGACCTGCGACAGCGCGTCGCCGACCGCCGGGACGAGGAAGCGCGCCTCGCCGATGATGATGCCGCTGACGACGCTACCGAACAGGCTGCCGACACCGCCGACGACGACCACGACGAACGCGAGGATGACGAACGTCTCGCCCATCGTCGTGTTCATCGTGTACTCGGGCGCGTACAGCGCGCCGGCGAGGCCCGCGATGGCTGCCCCCACGAAGAACATCGTGGTGAAGCGGACCGGGAGGTTCACGCCGACGAACTCGGTCATCTCGCCGTCTTGCACGCCAGCCCGGACCGTCAGGCCGTAGTCCGTCTTCGAGATGAGGGCGTAGACGGCGACGACCGTCACGACCGCGACGGCGACGATGAACAGGCGGAACGCGCCCACCTGCGTCGGGCCGAGGTCGACGCTCGCCGCGAGCAGTCCCGGCTTGTCGTAGCCGAGTGGCTGGGTCCCCCAGTGACTCTCGATTATCTGTTCTATCATCATCGTCAGGCCGAACGTCGCGAGCAGGCTGACGATGGGGTCCTGGTCGTACAGGTACCGCAGGACCGTCATCTCCAGCAACACGCCGACGACCCCCACGAAGACGGGGACGAGCACGAGGGCCGCCCAGAACGGCAGCCCGAACGTGACGACCACCGAGTAGGAGGCGTACGCGCCGAGCATGAAGAACGCCCCGTGGGCGAAGTTCACGATACCCATCAGCCCGAGGATGAGCGACAGCCCGAGCGTGATGAGCACCAGGACCATCCCGTAGACGAGGCCACCGATGGCCTGGTCGATGAACAGCCCCGGGTCGACCGCCGCCGTGATGCCAAGCAGGACGAGCGTCACGACGCCGACCGCCCACCAGACGGGCGAGACGTTCACCAGTCGTTCACGCGTGAGTTGGCTCGTGCTCATCGATGGTCAGAACGAGCACCCGGTGTCGGCCACCGAACGAGCGACGTCGTCGCCCGCGAACGTCTTCGTCGCGGTGAACCAGCGCTTGTAGGGGTCGTCTTGCATCTCGTCCTGCGGGAGCGCTTCGACGCTGAACGTCGGCTGGATGAGCTGGTGGTCGCCCTCGCGCCAGTACATCTTCCCGCCGCCCTTGATGTCCTTCGCGGGCGAGGAGACCTCGTGGCCCTCGAGGGCCGTCCGCATGTCTTCGGCCCCCGAAGAGTCGGCGCGGACCGCCGCACGAACCGCCTGGTCCATCGCGACGTAGCCGAGGTAGTGCCTGACGTACGGGCTGGTGTCGGAGTTCTCCGCGACCCGGGTCGCGAAGTCGTTGCTCGCGCTGTTGTCCACGCTCGGGCCCCAGACCTGACCCGCCGCGTCGAGCACGCCGGCGGCCTTCTTGTCGTCGTACACCGCGTCCTCGAGCTGGTGCATCGCGAGGACGTGGTCTTCCTGCATCCCCTTCGCGACGAGCTGGTTGGTCGCCTTGCGAAGGTCCAGTCCCGCGATGAGCATCCCGATGCCGTCTGCGTCGGCGGACTTCGCCTCGTTCAGGTACGGGGCGTAGTCGTCGTTGGGGAACGGCGTCGCCGACTTCCCGACGACGGTCTTTCCCTGCGATTCGAGGATGCGCGTGACTGCCTTCTGGGCGGTCTGGCCCCACGAGTAATCGGAGTACAGCAGGTACCAGTTGTCCGCCTGGTTCGCCATCTCCTCCCCGATGGTCGCCGCGAGCATCGAGTTCGACGTGGTCGGCCGGAACACGTACTTGCCACAGCCACTCCCCGTGAGCGCGTCACTGTGTGCCCCCGTCGGGAAGTAGACGACCTCGTTCTGCGAGGCCCACTCGCCCATCTTCAGCGCCACGCTGGAGGAGACCGCACCCATGGTGAAGTCCGCGCCGTCCTCCGTGACGAGTTTCTTCATCCGGCTGACGCCGGTGCTCGGTTCGAGTTTCGTGTCGCCGGTTTTGATCTCGACGTCGACGCCGAGTTCGTCCTTCAGGTCCTCGACCGCCAGCTTCGCGCCGTCGAGTGCCGATTCGCCGAACACGGCGAACGGCCCCGAGAGCGAGGTCGTGTAGCCGACCGTCAGCGAGTCGGTGCCGCCACCGCCACCACCCAGGCCGCCGAGACAACCCGAGAGTCCAGTGAGGCCGGCCACCCCTGCCGCGCCGAGGGTCTTCAGTGCAGTGCGTCTACTCGTTCCCGTGCCGCGATTGTTGGTGCCACCCATGACAAACCATTTCAAACCAGTTGGTATAAGCACCTATGGTAGTCCCACCCGGTTCGGGCGATGAATTTATGGCTGGGGGCTGGAATAATCGAGAACCCACAGAACGCGTGTTAGTATGCCACAAACTATCAAATTATTCCGCCATTGCATGAGACGTCGACCGACGTCGCATCCACCCGTATCAGAGTCGGGACACAGCGAGGCACCGATAACTCACCACGACGAGGGGGAGAATCGCACCGGGGGAAACCGATGCCCGAGGCGGACGCACTTTTTTACCCCCCGGTTGCGTAGCATCCCCCATGAAGTTCGTTATCGTGGGCTACGGTCGCGTCGGAACCCGAACCTGCCGCATCCTCGCGGAGGAGGGACACGAGGTAATCGTGGTCGACAACGACCACGACAAGGTCAAACGCGCACGCGAGGAGGGGTTCACGGTCGTCGAGGGCGACGGCGAAGAGGAGGACGTCCTCGAAGAGGCCGGCATCGCGGACGCCGACGCCATCGCCGCGCTCACGCCCGACCTGAACGTGAACTTCACGGCCTGCATGGTCGGCAAGCACAACGGTGCCCGGACGGTCCTGCGTATCGACGAGGACTACCGCGAAGACATCTACGAGAAGTACGCCAGCGACGTGGACGAGGTCATCTACCCCGAACGTCTCGGTGCCGCGGGTGCGAAGACCGCCATGCTCGGCGGTGACTTCAACGTCCTCGCGGACATCACCGAGAAACTCCAGTTCTCCGTCTTCGAGATTCCGGCCGACTCGCCGCTGGTCGGGAAACGCGTCGTCGAGGTCGACCTCCCCGAGAAGGCCCGCATCTACGCCCACGGCCACGCGAACGAGGCCCTGACCATCCCGATGCCGACCACGAGCATCGAAGCCGGGGACCAGCTCGCCGTCGTCGTCGAGACCGAGCGCGTCGGCGACGTGCGAGACGCGCTGGCGGCCTGAGTCGACGGGCGAACGCACTTCTCGCTGTGTCGCTTCCCGCGGAGCCGCTGCGCTGGCAGGTTCGGCGGTTCGAAAGGGGGGAGAGGAGCGTTGGGGGAGAGACAGCGGTGTGCCGGGGTGCGTGCCGAGTGAGGATGGGATCGCGAGGCCGTCGAGCAACGCACCCGGTCGGAGGCAAACGGTGAGACGGTATAAAACTACGTCAGACACCCGTCAGACCGGGGCCAGACGCGTTACAGAACGGTGCTGTTCGAGGCAGTGTGTGCCGATATCTGTGACGAACCAGGCCGCGACGTCCGGGGCGACCACGCTTTTCCCGCCCGGGTGAGTCGTGGCGACCATGCGAGGAACCGGACTGCCCCTGGTGACACCGTTTGCAGCCGACGAGACCGTCGACGAGGCCGCGCTCCGTGAACTGGTCCGGTGGGTGGAAGACGCAGGCGTCGACTTCGTCGTCCCCTGCGGGTCGAACAGCGAGGCCGCGCTGCTCGACTCCGAGGAACGAACGCGAGTGGTCGAGGTGGTCGCCGACGAGACCGACCTGCCCGTACTCGCGGGGACCGGTCACCCCGGTCTGCATCAGACCCGCGACCAGACCGCTGCGGCGGCAGCCGCGGGTGCAGACGCCGCACTCGTCGTCACGCCGTTCTACCATCACCACGACCAGGACGCGCTCGCCGCGTACTACCGGGACGTGGCGGACGAGAGCCCGATTCCGGTGTACCTGTACAGCGTCCCGAAGTACACCGACACCGCACTCGACCCGGAGACGGTCGCGGAGCTGGCGACTCACCCGAACGTCCACGGTATCAAGGACTCCAGCGGGAGCCTGGAGACGCTCCAGCGAACCGTCGCCCACACCGCCGAGGCTGACTTTTCTGTCCTCGTCGGTAGCGGGAGCATCTACGCGGCCGGGCTCGACCACGGAGCCGACGGTGGCGTACTCGCGATGGCGAACGTCGTTCCGGAACTGGCCAGCGAGGTGTACGCGCGACACCAGTCGGGCGACGACGCGGTCGCCCGCGACCTGAACCGGTCACTGGTCGACCTCAATCGCGCCGTGACGGCCCGGTTCGGCGTACCGGGGTTGAAAGCCGCGATGCGCCACCGCGGGAAACCTGTCGGGCGGACCCGCAGACCCCTCCAGCCGGTCGAAACCGACGCCGAAGACGAACTCGCGTCACTCGTCGATTCGGTCCTCGACGCCTGAGTCTGTCTCGGCCGCTGTCTCGTCTGGGATGGCCACCGCCCGGGTCGCGGTCGCCTTCGCGGTGACGACGACCGGTGTCCCGTCCTCGAGGCCCAGTCGGGCCACGCTGTCCATCGTCACGAGTGCCGAGAGTGGCCCGTCAGCACCCACGTCCACTGCGACCGTGGCGACCGCCTCCCCCGTCGCGATTTCCACGACGGTTCCCTCGAACCGATTCCGGGCGCTGGTGCCTCCCGAAGCCGGGGCGTCGGCTGGCTGATGAAGCGTCACCGCGTCCGCGCGGAGCCACACCTGTACGTCGGTCGCTTCGGGGGGAACCAGCGCCCGGACAGGCCCGACCACCGTCTCGACGGTGCCGAGTTCGCCGTCCCGGGAGACGACCCGTCCCTCGAGGACTGTCTGGTCGGCCTCCGCGACGCCCGCGAACTCGGCACTGAGTCGCTGGAACCGTGCAAGCAGGTCGCGTGCCCGTGGGGTGAGCCGACTGCCACCGCCGCCGGCACCCCCACGAGTCCGCTCGACGAGGGACCCGAAGGCGTCCTCCAGTTCCTGAAGCCGGTCGAGTGCCCGGGCGTACGAGCGACCGAGGTGGTCGGCCGCCCGGTTCAGCGAGCCGGCGTCGTCGATGGCCCACAGCAAAGTCGCGTCGTCGGCCCCGAAGGTCACGTCGTCAGAACGCAGGCCCGCCTCGAAGTCGCCCTCCATGTCCCACCGTCCGCGACCCGTCGGCAAAACCGTTATGTCACCCCCGCCGGTAGGGCGTTGTATCTATGTCGAAACAACGCTACTCGCGGCGGGGCTTCCTCGCCGGCGCGGCAGCGACAGGGACCACAGCACTGGCCGGGTGTGTCTCGTCGTTCACAGGCGGGAGCGGCGGCGACACGGCGACCATCTTCCACGCGGGCAGTCTCGCCGCACCCTTCGGTGACGCCGAGAACCCGTTCGAGGAGGAACACGATGCCGAGGTCGTCCGCGAAGCGAAGGGGTCGGTCGGCTCGACGAAGAAGATAACCGAGCAGGGCAAGTCCGCCGAGGTACTCGGCGTCTCCGACTTCCGGCTCATCCGCGACATGGTGTTGCCCGATTACGGCACCTGGTACAGCATCTTCGCGACCAACTCGATGGCCATCGCCTACACCGACGAATCCACCGGGGCCGACGAGTTCTCGACGGAGAACTGGTGGGAGGTACTGGCCCGCGACGACGTGACCTTCGCCCACAGCGACCCCGCGGTCGACCCGAACGGCTACCGCTCGCGGATGGCGATGAAACTCGGAGCCATCGAGTTCGAGGGCGAGCGCCTGTTCGACGAGAGCACCCGCGACACGCTCATCGAGAAGGCGAAGATACCCTCGGGCACGGAGACGGAACTCATCGCCCAGCTCGAATCCGGTGAACTCGACTACGCCTGGGAGTACAAGTCAGCGGGCGCGAGTCACGACGTGAACGTCATCGACCTCCAGCCGGCGGTCAATCTCGCCGTCGCCGACCAGAAACACGCCGAGCACTACGCGAAAGCGGAGGTGGAAGCCGGCGGGAACACCTACACCGGCGCACCCATCGCCTACGGCATCACCGTCCCCGGCGTGGCCGAGAACCCCGACCTCGGCGCACAGTGGGTCGAGTTCATGGCCAGCGACGAGGGCAAGGGCATCCTGACAGACAACGGCTTCTCGCCCGTTTCACCCCTGGTCATCCCCGAGAGCGCCGAAGGTGACGTGCCCGAAAACGTCATGAGCATGGCCGAGGCGAAGTCCAGCCTCGGGCCGCTCGAACTGTAGCGGGGGGTTCTTCACCCCGCACTCCCTGTTCGATGGCGATGGACGGACAGACGGCGACCGGGACGACCACCCCGAGCGGCGCGCTCGGGCGTGGCTCACTCGCCATCGCGGTCGCGACCGTGCAACTCGCCGTGTTTGCGGGCCTCATCGCGCTCGACCGGCCGACGCTGTACGTCCCATTCGCGCTGGCCAGCGCTGCGACCCTGGGATACGTCAGCGACCGCGGCTGGTTCGGACTGGCGACGGCTACCCTCGGAACGGTCCTCCTGCTGGCGCTCGCCCTCCCACTCGGCCTGTTCGTCGCCCGCCAGAAGCCGGGCCTCGTCGCCGACGCACTCACCGACCCCGCGGTCCACCAGATGCTCTACCTGACGGTGTACGCGCCACTCGTGGCCGCGGTCGCCGCGCTCCTGTTCGGCGTCCCGCTGGCGTACCTGCTGGCGCGGGGGTTCCCCGGTGACGCGGTGGTCGCAGCCCTCGTCGACCTCCCGCTCGTGGTGCCACACTCCGTCGCGGGTATCCTCATCCTGTTCGGCTTCGGTCGCCGCGGCGTCCTCCCCGGGTCCTCCGTACTCGGCACCATGGCCGGGATGGTGCTCGCGCTCTCGTTCGTCGCCGCGCCCTTCGCCGTGAACGCGGCCCGTGACGCCTTCGAAGCGGTCGACGAGCGGCTGGAGTACGCCGCCCGCAGCCACGGCGCGAACCAGACCGACACGTTCCTCCGGGTCAGTCTTCCACTGGCGAAACGCGGCATCGCCACCGGCGGCGTCCTCGCGTGGGCCCGCGGTGTGAGCGAGTTCGGCGCGGTCGCCGTCGTCGCCTACACGGTCGAGTTCTTCTACCCGCCCGCGTTCGACACAGTCCTCGGCACGCACGCCCCGGTGTACATCTTCCAGCAGTACAACCAGTCGGGACTGGACGAGTCCGGGGCGGTCGCGTTCGTCCTCCTCGTGCTCTCGCTCCTGATATTCCTGCTCGTCAGATGGCTCGGCTTCGGCCGGCTGGGTGGTGCCTCGTGAGCCTCGACGTGTCGGTCCGGGCCCGCTTCACCGCGCCCGGCGCGGACCCGTTCACCGTCGACGCCGACCTCGCCGTCGAGACGGGCGAGACGCTGGTGGTCCTCGGACCCAGCGGGAGCGGGAAGACCCTCCTGCTGGAGTGCGTCGGTGGCCACCACACCTACGAGGGGTCCGTGACGAGTCACGGCCGCGACCTCAGCGACGCCCCGCCGGAGCGGCGAGACTTCGGCTTCGTGTTCCAGGACTACGCGCTCTTCCCGCACGTGACCGCCCGCGAGAACGTCGCCTTCGGGTCGAAGTACCACGACGACACGGCCGACCCGGACACCATGCTGGCCGACCTCGACGTGGGTCACCTCGCTGACCGCTATCCTGACACGCTCTCGGGCGGTGAACAACAGCGCGTCGCCCTCGCCCGCGCGCTCGCCATCGACCCCGACGTGTTGCTCCTGGACGAGCCACTGTCGGCACTCGACGCGCCGACCCGGCGCAGTCTCCGGGGCGACCTCGCGGCCGTGCTCGCGGACGTGACGGCGCTGTACGTCACCCACGACCGGACGACCGCACGGGCGCTGGCGGACCGCGTCGCCGTCATGCGCGACGGACAGGTCGTCCAGGTCGGGCGTCCGGACGAGGTGTTCGAACGGCCAGCCACCGCGTTCGTGGCCCGATTCGTCGGCGCGAACGTGCTTCCGGGGAGCCTCGTCGGGGCGACGAGTGAGTCAGTCGCGATTCGTCCCGAGCACGTTCGGCTCGGTGATGGTGAGTACTCCGGGACCGTCCAGCGGGCCGCCCGCGAAGAGGCCGCGACGCGGGTCGTCCTCGACGTCGCGGGGACGACCGTCGAGGCGCTGGTGCGGGAGGTTCCGGCGGTCGGTGAGACCGTCGCAGTCGGACTCCCGGAACAGCGCGTCACGCCACTAGACGGGTAAGGACCCCAGAACTTCGCCGACGGGTAGCGTTTTTACGCCACGTCTCCTCCACTCGTCCATGACCTGGGCCGAACTGTTCGAGCGCGCGGACGCCTACGACGTGGACGAGGAGACGGTTCGAGAGACACTCCGTCGCCATCGCGAGGACGATGCCTGAAGCGAGCACGCGCGTCGTCGCCGACGCTGACGTGCTGGCAGCCGACCTGCTCTGTGGCGGGCCGAGCCGCGAGGCACTCGACCACGTCCGCGAGCACTCCTGGATGACCCTCGTGGCGAGCGACCACCTGCTGGACGACGCGGCGGCTGTCGTCGCGGAACTGGCCGACAGCGAGTTGGCGGCGGACTGGCGCGAGCGCATCGAACAGGAAGTAGAGTCGGTCGAGCACCCGCCGAGCGACCACCCCGGACTGGCGTCTGCCTACCGTGGCGAGGCGGCCCACCTGCTCAGCTTCGACCGCAGCCTCGGCAGCGCGAAGGCTGGCGCGGGCATGAACAAGCACATGTCACTGAGCGTCCGGCCGCCGGACGCGTTCGCGCGGCTGTTCGACCCAGCAAGCCTGTACGAGGTCGTGGTCGGCGACGAGTATCCGGGACCGGACGTGGACCCGCGGGAGTGAGAACAAGAGGGCGGTTACGCCTCCAGCTGTTTCTGGAACGTCCGTGAGAGGACGACGTAGGCGAGCACCAGGTCGACCGGAACCATCGCGAGGATGAGGTAGTAGACCAGCGACCCGGCGTCGAGGAACAGCGTCGTCGACGCGAGGACCATGGCACCGCCCGCAGCGATGAACAGCGCGAGTCGCTTCGGACCGAAGCGGTCGACGAGTGGGTTCTCGGACATGTTTTCACGCCCTACACACGAACACATAACCGTTCGGATTCCGGGGCCGGCGGAACGTTCAGCGGTCGCTATTGACCCGCCGGGCGACCCGCCGGAGGATGGGTCTCGGCGTTACACGAGCGAGCACCGTGAGCAGCTTCATCGGGAGTCCCGGGATGACGACGGGCTTGCCAGTCATCAGGCCCTTGTAGCCCGCGTTGGCCACGTCTTCGACCGGCTGCATGTACGCCGACCCGACCGCCGAGTCCTGCATTCCAGCGCGCTCCTGGAACTCAGTGTCGACCGGCCCCGGGCAGAGTACGGTCGCGCTCACCCCGGTCCCGCGCAACTCCTCGGCGATGGCTTCGGTGAAGGAGTTGACGTACGCCTTGCTGGCGTAGTAGCCGGCCATGAACGGCCCGGGCTGGAACCCGGCGACCGAGCCGACGTTGAGAATCTTTCCTGCATCTCGCCCGGTGAAGTCGTCGAGGAAGAGCCGGGTGAGCGTGACGAGCGTGGTGACGTTGAGCCGCAGCTGGGTGTGCTCGCGGTCGAGGTCCGATTCCGAGAACGGGCCGTAGGTGCCGATACCGACGTTGTTGACGAGGATGCCCACGTCGAGGCCGCGCTCGTGGACCTCGTCGTACAGTTCCTGCGGGGCCGCCTCGTCGTCGAGGTCTTTCGGGATACTCGTCGCGTCGATGCCGTGGCGGGATTCCAGTTCGTCGGCGACGGCGGCGAGTTCGTCCTCGCGGCGGGCGACGAGGACGAGGTCGTGGCCGTGGCGAGCGAACTGGCGGGCGAGCTCGCGGCCGATGCCGGACGAAGCACCGGTGACGAGTGCGGTGTCGCGGTTCATACCGGGACGGGCGGGCCGGTATCAGAAACCGGTTCGGGTTCCGGCTGGCGATTGAGCCGTCACTGGCGGGTTCGAGAGAATGGCGGACAGGCGGCGCGTGTGTGTCGCCCGACGGTGCGCCACGCACCAGTCTTGGCCGCCGGGCGGCGAGAGTCAGGTCACGCCCCATCTGGTCCCGGCTTTCGATAAAAACGTTAGCGCGGGCCCTTACGTTCGGCCGGCTCCGCGGCGAGCCAGTCCGCGAACTTCGCGAGGGCGCGGCCGCGGTGGCTGATGGCGTTCTTCTCTTCCGTACTCATCTCGGCCATCGTCTTCCCGTCGTGCTCGAAGATGGGGTCGTAGCCGAATCCACCCTCGCCCCGCGGGGCGACGATACGGCCCGGAACCGCGCCCTCGAACGTCGTCGTCTCCTCGCCGTCGTAGTACGCGAGGACGGTCCGGAAGTACGCGCGGTCGTTGTCCTGCAGTTCCGTGAGTTCGTACACCCGCTCGACGCCGACGGTGTCCTCGACGTACGAGGAGTACGGGCCCGGGAAGCCGTCGAACCCATCGAGGAACAGGCCGGCGTCGTCGACCAGCACGGGCTCGTCGCTGTCGAGTTGCTCGTAGGCTTCGCGGGCCCCGTGGGCCGCGATGTCTGCGAGGTCGTCGCTCTGTATCTCGAGGTAGTCGTAGTTCACCTGTTCGACCTCGGCGGCGCCGAGGTACTCGCGTGCTTCTCGCACCTTCCCCTCGTTGCTCGTCACGAAGCGAATCGTCATGTGCGAGTGGCGGCGGGCGGCGGGCAAAGAGGCGTCGGTTGCAGTTGGGGAGTTCAGCAATCGAGGTCGCCGAGCAGCGTCGACTCGGCCTTCCGGAGGTGTTCGGCCGCGGTCCCGGTCGCACAGTCCAGTTCGTCGGCCACGTCCGCGACCGACGCCTCGCGGGGCACGTCGTAGTAGCCGAGGCGCTGCCCGGCCCGAACCGCCTCGCGCTGGCGGTCAGTGAGCGAGACGCCCGCGGCAGTGGGGTCGGCGTCGTAACTGCCGAGGCGGTCGACCGACACGTCGACGCCGTCGGGCGTCGCGGCCAGGGCAGCCTGCAGGGCCTCGGGTTCGCCGAGGACGCCGAAGGAGACGGACCGGTCGGTGTTGTACGAGAGCGGTGGAACCGCCACGAGGCTCAGCCGTGAGAACGCTGTGAGCATCTGTTGGCCCATCTCATCGGGTTCGTCGAGGACGTACACGTAGAAGCGGTCCCCGTCGAGCGGGGCGACCTCGTGTGACCGCACCGAGTCCACCTCCGCGAGCCGTCGCTCGTACGCCTCGCGGTCGCCCCGGACGTGGAACAGGAGCGTGTTCGCTTCCTCGTTCGCAAAGCTCCAGTGGACGAGTCGGTAGTCGCTGTACCCGCCGTGCTCGCTGACGAACGCGTGCATCGGGTGAATCGTCTCGTCCGAGTGCCGGAGTGTGACGTGGAGGTACTTCACGTTCGTGTCAGTTCGCGGCTATTACTTAAATCACCTAGTGAGTGCCACAGAAACGTTGAGACGATTCGCGAGAACCGTTCGAACGCATGCGACCGACGACCTCGCCGTCCACTGGGGGTGGGCGACCGTGAGCCAGCAGGAACTGACAGGGCGACCGACAACCGCTACCGACGCCATCGACGACCTGGTCGGCGAGTACGTCCTCGACCGCGAGGCGCACCTGAACGCGCCGGCCATCGTCATCCGGCCCGACGAAGTGCAGGCCGTCCTCTCGACCCTCCGCGAGGAGGCCGGCTACGACCACTGCTCGTGCGTGACCGCCCAGCAGTACGCCGACCGCTACGAGACCATCTACCACCTCAAGAAGTACGCCGACCCGACCGACGAACTGAGCGTGGTCGTCCCGACGAGTTCTCGGGAGCCGCGGAGCGAAACCGCCGCACCCGTCTACGAGACGGCGAACTGGCACGAGCGCGAGGCGTACGACCTCGTCGGTATCGAGTACGAAGACCATCCGGACCTTCGGCGCATCCTGCTGCCGCGGACCTGGCAGGGCCACCCGCTCTCTGCCGACTACGACCAGAACCAGCCCCAGGTCGTCCCACTCGAGGAGCACGCGAACCCGCTCCGGGACGACCAGCGCGAGCAGGATACGATGTTCCTCAACATCGGCCCGCACCACCCGTCGACCCACGGCGTCCTCCACGTCCAGACGGTCCTCGACGGCGAGGTCGTGGTCGACGTGGACCCGGACATCGGCTTCATCCACCGCTGTGAGGAACAGATGTGCCAGCAAGGCACCTACCGCCACCAGATCATGCCCTACCCGGACCGGTGGGACTGGGCCTCCTCGGGACTCCTCAACGAGTGGGCCTACGCGAGGGCCGCCGAGGACCTCGCCGACATCGAGGTGCCGGAGTACGCACAGGTCATCCGAACGATGGGGGGCGAGCTGTGTCGTATCGCCTCACACATGCTCGCCATCGCGACCTACGCGCTGGACGTCTACGGCGAGTTCACCGCCGTCTTCCAGTACGGCATCCGCGACCGCGAGAAGATACTGAACCTGCTCGAAGACCTCACCGGCCAGCGGATGATGTTCAACTATCTCCGCCTCGGTGGCGTGGCGTGGGACCTCCCGGAACCGCGCGAGGCGTTCTTCGAGAAGGTCCGCGACGTGCTCGATACGTTCCCGACCGCCCTGGAAGAGTACCACGACCTGCTGACCAGCAACGAGATATTCCAGCTCCGCTGCGTCGACACCGGGTACCTCTCGCCCGAGGCGGCCAAACAGCACGGCTGTACCGGCCCGGTCGCCCGTGGCTCCGGCATCGACTACGACCTGCGGCGGGACGACCCCTACGGCTACTACGACGAACTCGACTGGGAGGTCGCCACACAACCCGAAGGCGACAACTTCGCTCGCGTGCTCGTCCGGATGCGCGAGGTCGAGGAGTCCGCGAAGATGATCGAACAGTGTGTCGACGTCCTCGAAGAGTGGCCCGAAGACGACCGGACCATCCAGTCCAACGTCCCGCGTACCCTGAAACCCGCTGACGATACCGAGACCTATCGCGCCGTCGAAGGCGCGAAGGGCGAACTCGGCATCTACATCCGCGCCGACGGCACCGACCAGCCAGCGCGGTTCAAGATTCGCAGCCCGTGCTTCTCGAACCTCTCGGCCCTCCCCACCATCGCCGAAGGTGAGTACGTCCCCGACCTGGTCGCGTCGCTGGGAAGTCTCGATACGATAATGGGAGAAGTGGACCGCTGACCGCCAGAACGTCCGGGTTCAGTCTTCGACGACGACTTCGACGGGTTCGTCCTCTGCCTCGGTCGCGCTCTTCTTGCTCCCGCGCTCCATCCAGAGCATCCCGCCCGCGACGGCGAGGACGACCCACGAGCGCCAGTTCGCGAGGTTCAACGTGTACCCGATACCGAACGGCTTCTCGACGAGCATCCCTTTGCCCGGTTTCCAGTACGACGAGAGCATTCGACTCAGGCTGGGGCGTTCGAAGTTGTACGGAACTCCAAGTATCTCACCGGAACTCGGCTTGTCTGCCATACTGAATTTTACGTCCGTTGTAGGTAAAAACGTACCTCCTCTCACCCAGGTAACAGGACGTTGACGGCCGCGACGAGGACACCCGCGAGCGCCATCCGGACCCCGGTGACCGTCCAGTTCAACTCGGCGATGGAGCCCATGTACGCCCCGAACACGAAGAGGAGCCCGACGCCGACGCCCACGGACAGGAGCGTCGCCTGCAGGAGCGACACTAGCCACCCCTCCAGCAGGAACGGGACCAGCGGCAAGAGCGTCCCGAGCAGCGGGCCGAGGCCGCTGGCGAGGGCGTTCACCACCCGTCCCGCACGGTCCTCACGCTGGATGTGCGTATCCTCCAGGTCCCGGAGCATCGCCTGTTCGAGCTCGCGGCGCTGACTGATCTTCTCGGCGCGCTCTATCTCCCAGACGCTCCACACACCCGACGTACACAGGCCGACCGCCCCGCCGACACCAACCAGCACCACGGTCCGGCCGTCGGGCACACCCGAGAGGTACGCGCCAGTCGCGACGCCGATGCTGGTGAGCGTTCCGTCGAACCCGTTCGAGACGAAGTAGCGCCGTGAGATGGACCTGACCGCGGGCTTGCGGAGCGCGGCCTGGAAGGCGTCGAGCCGTCCCATCTCAGTCCTGTGGCGTCTCGCCCTGTTCGACGACCCGTTCGCCACAGACGACCTCGTCGATGGAGTGGACCGACCCACCGAGGTCTTCGACACGGTCGCGAACCGTCTCGAAGGAGACGTCGGGGCCCTCGATGGTGACCTTCACCGTCTCGACCTGCCGGTCGGTCTCGATGAGCACGACGTTGACACCGTCGACCCCGTCGAGGCCGGCCACGCCCTTCGCGTACCTGACCGGGGTCGGCTCGTGTGGCTTCAGTACGTCCAGGACGAGTCGACGTATCGCGGACATTCCCATGCGGGGCTTCGACGGGCAGGCCCTTGAGTGCGACCCCGGTGGACCGCTCTCTCGCTACGACTGGTACCGCCCGCGCCCCTCGACAGCGGCCAGCCGTCCAAGTACCTCGTCCGCCTGCTCGCTCGCGTCGCGGTACGCGCCACGGAACGCCTCACGAAGCAGGTCCGGGTCGTCGGCCGTCCCGACGAGGCTCTGGTCGAAGACGTGCAGGTCCATCGCGTAGTTCTCGACGTGGTCGGTGTGGTAGCCCAGGCCGAAGTCGATGAGGAACGTTCTATCACCGACCCGGACGTTCCGCGTGGTCGGGTCGCCGTGGACGAACCCGGCGTCGTGAATCGCGGCGAGGTGACGGCCCACGTCGCGGACACCTGCCTCGGTTGGGTCCTCGCGCAGGTCGCTCGCGCCGACGTACTCGAACACGATGGTCGACTCTGCCGGGTCGAGGTCACGGACGACCGGCGTCGGGACGCCCACGCGACGGGCCTGGCTGGTGAGTCTGGCTTCGAGGACGGTCCGGTCGCGCCGCAACGTCTCGTCGAGTTCGACGTGCCGGTAGCGTTTGGGCACGCGCCGCTTGACCACGCGGTCGTCAGCGAACTCGACGACGGCCTCGGCGCCCCGCACCGTCACACCCGCCTCGGGGCTGACGTGGACGTCCTCGTCCACACCACGCCACGTCACGGGTACCTCGTCGGGCCGGAAGTTCGGGTCGACCGCCGAGTCGTCGATGGCGAGCGTATCGCCGGCCGCGGCCATCTTCGCGCCCAGCACCGCAATCATCCCCGCGTTGTCCCGCAGGAACCGCGGCTCCGGCGCGTAGAAGTCGGCTCCGCGTTCCTCACACATCGTCTCCAGCATCTCGCGCAGTCGGGCGTTCTGTCCCACCCCACCGCCGAGGACGAGTTCGTCGCTCCCGGTGAGCGAGAGGGCACGCTCGGACACCTCGGTCAGCATCCCGAAGATGTGCTCTTGCAGCGAGAAACAGACGTCCTCGACGGGTACACCGTCGGACGAGTCCGACGAGCCGCCACTCGCTTCGCTCGCGGCGACCCCGTCGTCGTACGCCTGTTTGGCCGCGCTCATGATGCCCGAAAAGGAGAAGTCCATCCCCTTGACGACGTACGGCAGGTCACAGAACTCGCCGTCTTTCGCGTGCTGTTCGACCTTCGGGCCACCAGGGTGGGACCAGCCGACGTGACGGGTGAACTTGTCGATGGCGTTGCCGACGCCGGTGTCCATCGTCTCACCCAGCACGCGGTATCGGCCGTTGCGATACCCGAGCAGGTGGGCGTTCGCGCCGCTCGCGTTCAGGCACACCGGCGACTCGAAGCCGGACTGGTGGCGGCCGATTTCGAGGTGGGCCACCATGTGATTGACGCCGACGAGCGGCACGTCGAGGGTCTGCGCGAGCGCCCGCGCGGCGGTCCCCACGGTGCGGAGACACGGGCCGAGGCCGGGACCGCGAGAGAACGCGACCGCGTCGACGTCCCCGTCGGCTCGCTCCAGCACTGTCGCGACAACCTCGGGGATAGCCTCGTGCATGTGCTCGGCGGCCTCGCGCGGGTGAATGCCGCCGCTTTCGGGCTCGTAGGCGTCTGATTCGATAAAAATCGCGTCCGCGTCCTCAGCGGCCCCGGTATCGTACAGCGCGGCGCTCGCACACCACGCCGTGCCCTCGATACCGAGGACTCGCATCTATTCCCACTCGGTGTACGAGCACTTCCCGCAGTGCTTGCGGTCGCCGTAGTCGCCGAGGAACGTGTCGCCACAGCGCGGGCACTGTTCTTTCGTCGGGTTCCCGTCCTCGTCGTAGTATTCGTAGCGCGCCATGATTTAGGCCTCCTCGCCCTCTTCGGCGCCAGTGATCTTGTTTCGCTCGAGCATGTGCTCCTGCTCGACCTCCTGTGCACGCTCGGCGGAATCGTAGACCTTCGCGTAGCCGACGGTCTTGCGCATGCCGAACTTGGTGTCGAGCTTGCGCACGACGACCTCGTCTGCGTCCTTGTTCAGCTTGGCCGCGAGGGAGTCGCGGACGGAGAGGCGCGAGGGGGTCGCTTCCTCGTGGACCATCTCGAACGTGACGTCCGTACGGTGCAACATGGGGTTCTCTTCCTCAGAGATGATTTCGATGTCCATGATATCCAGTTACCAGTAACTTCCCCTCGTAGCGGGTAAAAGGATTTCGAAGTGAAGGGTCTCGTGTCCGGTTTCGAGACCGAGGCGGCGAACGACGCCGGTCGTCAGAACAGGGCCCAGAATCGGTCGTGGTCGCCGTCCATCCGCTCGACCAGCTCCCGAATGTCGGCCTGGATGGACTCGGTGACGTGCACGTGGACCATCCCCTCGTCGGGCTGGCCGTACACGACGCTCGCCCCGACGGGTGCCGCGAGGATGGCGGGCAGGGTGGCGAGGTCCTCCTCGCCATCGACCAACACGGTCGTCGGCTCGTCGGCCGCCAGCCCGTCCCGGACGGCCACGACGAGGGCCTCGGTCAGCACACCCGCCGGATTCGAGACGGTCACGTCCGGGTCGACGACGGTCTCGTGGACCTCGTCGTCCACGCGGTCGCGCTTCGTTCGCTCGTCGACGAGCGCCACGTCCGGTCGGCGACCCGCCTTCAGGAAGTGGTAGGTGACGATGTCGCCGACGGCCACGAGTGGGCCGTCGACGTCCTGTAGAAGAATCTCCGCGTCCGTCTCGACCGGCCCCAGCGGGTCCTTGAACGCACTCCGAAGCTCGCGGGGCAGTCTGAGCACGACGTCGAGGTCGTTCTCGTCGGTTGGCACGTTATCTGACTTTCAGGGCGTACTTGCCCGGTTCGGTGACTTCCATCTCGCGGGCGATTTCGCTCTCTTCCGGATGAGCGATGATGACGTACCCCGCCCAGTCCTCGGTCAGGGAGGTCGACCCACACCCCTGGCACGAATCCAGGTCCGGTTCGTTCACCCGATGACAGTCCCGACAGACGACTCGGTTCTTCGCCATCTAATCACCCGCCTGCGCTTCGCGACTGTTTCGTTCGTCCTCGAGCCAGCCGTGCTTGCCGAGGCCGGGCTGTTTCGCCGTCAACCCGATCTTCGAGTCCCGCGGATTGCGCTCGTCGATGCTCTTGGTGACGATGCGCGTGCGGACGGCGTCGTCGACACCGAGCGTGCGGTTGGACTCGTTCGAGGCGAGTTGCTGGTTCTCCGGGTCGAACGCGAGGTACTCGTCGGATATCTGGGAGACGTGGAGCAGCCCGTCGACCGGCCCGATGCCGACGAAGGCACCGAACTCGACGACCTCGACGACCGTCCCGTCGACGACCTCCTGCATCTGCGGGTCGAACGTGACGGCGTCGAAGTCCGCCTCGTAGTAGACACCCGGCCGGTTCGGGAGGACCGCACCGTCACCGATGTCGTGGACCTTCGTGACGGAGACGACGCTTCCGACGTCCTCGTCCATCCGACCTTCGAGTTTGTCCTGCAGCAGTTTCTTCACGAGTTCGGGGGAGACGTCCCCGAGTTCCTCCGGCGGCACCTCGACCGTGTCCTTGAGCCTGACGCGCTTG
The DNA here is from genome assembly GCF_051801355.1 of Haloarchaeobius ordinarius. Lineage (GTDB taxonomy): Archaea > Halobacteriota > Halobacteria > Halobacteriales > Natrialbaceae > Haloarchaeobius. The sequence continues at coordinate 607,244 of NZ_CP196560.1, forward strand.
TACATCTGTTATGGTTGAGTGATTGCGAGTTTGTTCCTGCCCCGTAAAGCTATTACCGGAATACCCGTGTCGAGCACCCGGTCGCGCAGCGGCAGGTCGTTCGTGACGACGTAGTCGACCTGACCTGCTTCGGCCAGTTCGACGAGAGCGTCGTCGGCGTACGATTCCTCCGTGTCCACGATGAGACAGCGTTCGGTCGCCAGGTCGTGCCCGACGTTCGCAGCGGTGCCCTCTCGCCCACCCTTCTCGGAGAGGCGGCGTAGTTCCTCGACGACAGCCTGCGGGGTGACGAGTTCGGCCGCCTCGATGAGGCGGTCGAGTTCGTCGAACAGGCGCACGTCGAGTTCGACGGGCATCATCAGCGAACTCGTATCGAGCGCGACCCGGTTCGTCATCTATCCCTGGAGCGTGCCGACGCCGATGAGTCGCCAGCGAGCGCCGACGCGGCGGTTGATGGCTATCTTCGCCCCCTCACCCGCACAGACCGGGCGCTTGAGGTTCACCTCGCACTCACCGCTCCGCGCGGAGGTGACCGCACCGACCGTGGTGGCGGTGCCGACCGTGAGCATCAGCGGCTCACCGGTGCTGATCTCCTCGACCTCTTCCATGTCCTCGCCGACGACGCGGTCGAGCAGGTCGACCGACATCGTGAACGACTCCCACGTCGGCGGGAGCGACCCCGGCGGGCCAGCAATCTGGCCGGCGAGGGCGTCACCTTTCGTGTACGAGGGGTCGAGACCGGTCCCGACACCGAGCAAGCCACCGGGAGATGCCTCCTCGACGGACTGGCCACCGGCCTGGATGGACCGGATGGAGGTCGTGATGGGCTGGTACTCGGTCTGACCGCCTTCCTCGACCTCGCGGCCGGGACGGACTTCGAGGTCGTCCTCGGGGTGGAGTCGCCCCTGCACGAGCGAGCCACCGATGACACCGCCCATGAGGTTCTCCCAGGTCGTCCCGGGACGGTTGATGTCGAACGAGCGAGCGACGTGCAGTCGCGCGTCGGCGTCGGGGTCGCGCTCCGGCGTCGGGATGCGCTCCTCGATTGCCTGCATCAACACGTCCATGTTGACGTTCTGTCCAGCGCTGACCGGGACGACGGGAGCGTCTTCGGCGACGGTCCCCTCGACGAAGTCCTGAATCTGCTGGTAGTTCTCGCGGGCCCGCTCTGCGTCGACGAGGTCGACCTTGTTCTGGGCGATGACGATGTTCTCGATACCGATGATATCGAGCGCCATCAGGTGCTCTTCCGTCTGGGCTTGCGGGACGTCCTCGGTCGCACTCACGACCAGGACGGCACCGTCCATGATGGCCGCCCCGGAGAGCATCGTCGCCATCAGCGTCTCGTGACCGGGCGCGTCGACGAACGAGACCGTGCGGACGACCTCCGTGTCGACGTCGTGCTCGGGGCACGTGTCTTCGACGGTGTAACATTCGGGCTCGTCACAGTCCGGACACCGCCGGAAGGTAGCGTCGGCGTACCCGAGACGGATGGAGATACCACGCTTCATCTCCTCCGAGTGCTGGTCCGTCCACTCGCCACTCAGAGCCTGTACGAGCGTGGTCTTCCCGTGGTCGACGTGACCGACGAGGCCGATGTTCACCTCCGGTTGTTGGTGGTTTCCTGCCATATCGAGAGTAATCTTGGCTACGTCTACCCTTGTGCGCCTGATAAACCCACCGTTCTCGCACGCGGACGGCCTCCTCAGGACGCGTGCCCTTGCTCACTCAGGATGCACTTCCTCGCTCACCGGAACACACTCGCAACCGGCGACAGGCCGGGACTGCTCACCCGAGCGGCGGCCAGAGCACCCCGATACCGAGGGTCGTCACGACCATCAGCAGCAGCTGCAACGGACCGCCGACACGAACGTAGTCCGTGAACTTGTAACCGCCCGGCCCGTACACCATCAGGTTCGTCTGGTACCCGATAGGTGTCATGAACGCCGTCGACCCGGCGAAGGTACACGCGAGCACGAACGAGAACGGGTCGACGCTCCCGGGTAACTGCTGGGCCGTCCCCACGGCGACCGGCACCATCAGCGCGACACTGGCGACCGGGGTGATGACGTTCGCCAGGAGACTCGTGAGCAGGTAGAACAGCGCGACCAGCCCGAGCACTGGGACCGCGGTCGCCGCGACCGACACCACCAGATCCGCGAGGTACTCGGCCGCCCCCGTCGCTTGCAACGCGATCGACAGTGGGAGGATGCCCGCGAGCAGGAAGATGACGTCCCACGAGACCGCGTCGTAGGCGTCGCTCGTGTCGAGACAGCCCGTGACGACCATCGTCACGACGCCGCCGAGCGCCGTGATGACGATGGGGAAGCGGGTGAACGCTGCGAGGCCGACGACGGCCAACATGATGCCGATGGCGAGCGGCGTCTTCGGACTGAGTTCGGGCGGCTCGGACGGACCGTCCCCTATCGTACTCCGTGTGACGACCAGTTCGCTGTCCTCTCCCAACATGGCCGTAGCTTCCGTTCGACAGTACAGCAACAGTGCGTCACCGGATTCGAGTTTGGTGTCGGCGAGTTCCTCGTGGATGACGGTGTGGCCCCGCCGGATGGCCATGACGGTCGCGTCGAAGCGGTCGCGGAACCGTATCTCCCGGAGCGTCTCGCCGTCGAAGGCGGAACTCGGCGGGAGGACGACCTCGACGAGTTCGCCGCGAATCCAGGGCGCACTCAGGCTGTCGCCGGTGACCTCCTCGCGAGGGAGTTGCCGGAGGTCGTACTCCTCGGCGAAGTTGTTGATTTCGCGCATGTTCGCCCGGAGCGTGAGCACGTCACCCGGCAGAATCTCGCGGTCGGTCTTCGGCGCGATGAACACCTCGTCGTTCCGTATCAACTGGAGCGCGTCCAGGTCACGACCGAGTTCTCTGAACGCGTCGTCGAGCCGCTGCCCTGCCAACGACGATGTTTCACGGACCCGGACCTGCGCGAGGTAGTCACTGACCTCGTACGTGTCCGTGATGTCGAGGACCGGTTCGATGCGCTCGGGGATGAGCCGCGGCGCGACCGTGAGCAGGTAGACCGAGCCGACGAGCAGGACCACGAGTCCCAGCGGCGTGAACTCGAACATCCCGATACCCGTCCGGCCGTCGATGAGCACCCCCGCGAGGTCAGAGGCGACGATGTTCGTCGCCGTCCCGATGAGCGTCAGCGTGCCACCGAGCATCGCCGCGTACGACAGGGGCAACAGGAGCTTCGACGGCGAGAGGTGGCTGTCCTCGGCGAGGTCGGTTATCATCGGGATGAACACCGCGACGACCGGCGTGTTGTTCACGATACCGGCGAGTGGGCCGGTCGTCCCGACCGTCGCCGCGAGCACCCGCTTCTCGTTTCCGTGGGTCACCCGACGGAGGAACGCGCCCAGCTGGTCCACCACGCCGGTCCGCTGGACGCCCTCGCTGAGCATGTACATCGCCATGATGGTGATGGTCGCTGGACTGGCGAAACCGAGGATGGCGGTGTTCGCCGAGACCGCTGTCCACGGTTCGAGCGCCACCAGCGAGACCAGGACCGCGAGTGCCGTCACGTCCGGCGAAACCACTTCGGTCACGAAGAGCACCAGGGCCACGACGGTGACGGCGAACACCACGAGCATCTCGGTGGTGGGCGGAGGAACCATACGACGGCGTACTCGCGTCTCCGAAAAATAACTACCCACAAAATAACATCAAATATGTTACTAAAACTCGTTTCTGCGAACGCCTTTATCACAGTAGTGAGATACATCGCATATGAGCAAAGCGAGCATCACGGACTGCGAGGACTGCGTCGAGCCCGCCGAAGCGTTCTCCGTCATCGGCAACGAGACGCGCCTGTCCATCCTCGAAGCCCTCTGGCGGACCGCCGACCGGCCGGTCCGATTCTCCCGCCTGCACGACGCGGTCGGGATGCGTGACTCTGCACAGTTCAACTATCACCTCCAGCAGTTGCTCGGCCAGTTCGTCGTCCAGACCGACGACGGCTACGACCTCCGTTACGCGGGCGAGAAGGTCGTCCGCGCGCTGCTCGCCGGCGAGTTCACCCAGGACCCCCACTGGGACCCGTTCGAGATAGACGGCTCCTGTGTGAGCTGCGACGCCACCCTCGTCGCCGAGTACGAGAACGAGAACATCCGCATCGAGTGCCCCGACTGCGGCCACGCCCACGGCGAGTACCCGTTCCCGCCGGGTGGGCTGACGGACCGGACGAAAGCCGAGGTCATGCAGGCGTTCGACGAGCGCGTCCGCCACCTGCACTGTCTCGCGGCCGACGGCGTCTGTCCGGAGTGCGCCGGTCGGATGGAGAGCGAGATAGAACGCGGCGGCGACTGCTGTATCGGTCTCGACCTCCGCGTCGAGCACACCTGCCAGCAGTGTGGCCACTCCCTGTGCTCGGCGTTCGGCCTCCTCCTGCTCGACCAGTCCGACGCCGTCACCTTCCACCGTGACCACGGCATCGACCTGAACGACACGCCGTACTGGGACCTGCCGTGGTGCGTGAGCGACCACTCGAACGAGGTCGTCTCAGAGGACCCGTGGGAGGTCGTGGTCTCGGTCACGCTCGACGACGAGACGCTGCGTGTCACCTTCGACGAGTCACTCGACGCCGTGCGCGTCCAGCGCCAGCGCGAACGGTAGTCGACGAATCCCACCGCGACAGTTCTCGCAATTCCTCTCCTCACCGAAAAACGACGTTCTCGCGTAAATCAGCGATTTGGTCCCAGCACGCGTACCTGACCCTATGCGCCGTAACGTCGCATCCACGAAGGAGGCCATCGCCCGGCGTGGCTCGCACACGCTCGACCTGCTCGGTCTCGCTGGCCTGCTGTTGCTGACTGTGCTGACAGCTGCAGCAGTCCTGTTCGTCCTGCTCTGGTTCATGCCGCAGTACGGACTCCTGCTGGGTATCGTCGCCTGGATCGTCGTCCTCGGCCTCGCTATCGGCCTGCCGGTACTGGCCGTCCAGTACTTCGGCGAATCGCTCGACTGACTGAAGCGAATTTCAGTACGGCGGCTTACAGAAATGTAATTCAGATTACCTATTTATCCGCTGGGGTCCTCTCTCTACTTGATGATACACGACAACGCCACCACGCACCGAATCGCACCCTCGAAGCACGCAACGATCGCCGCCGTCGTCGGGCGCGCCAGTCTCCTGGTCGTGGCCACGCTGCTGGCGGTCGCACTCGTCTTCGCCACCGTCTCGGTCTTCCCAGCACTCGCGCTCCCTCTCGGAATCGCTATCTGGGTCGCGCTCATCGGTGGTCTCGTCGCACTCCCGGTGTTCGCGGTCCATGCCATCGGCGAGGCGCTCTAGACACCGGCCCACGACCGCGTTCTTCTCTGCCGTCCTCACGCACCGCTGGCGCGAAGTTTTAGGCCACGGCCAACCGAGCGTGAGACGTGCGCGAATTCGGGTTCGAACTCCAGCTCTGTGCGGTCCTCGAACGCGAGGGTGACGCCGTCCTGGCCCGACAGCTCGGCGGCGGCGTCCACAGCAGCAGGCGCGTCCTCGACGTGGTCTCCATCGAACCCGGACCCGACTTCGACGACCGGGCAGCAATCACTGCAGCACGAATTCCGGACCTGGCTATCGAGAGCGACGTCGGCCCCGGGAGAGCACGCTACTACCGCGACGTTTTCGACTGCCGACCGGACCGGGCGCGTCACGTCGTCGACTGGGCCACGGACATCGGTTTCTTCGAACGCGAGCGCCGCAACGGCCGGGACTACGTCCGCCAGACCTGCCGCTACCCAGCCGACTGGTTCGGACGCATCCGGGCAATCGAGAACAAGCCCGACCTGAGCGCGCCGGGGGACCTGGAGACACAGCTCCGTAAGGACGTGCAACTCGGGCTCGTCGACGAGGTCGTGCTGGCGACGGCGAGCCACGTCACGGGCGCACACCTCAACCGTATCCCCGACGAGGTCGGGGTGTGGCGCTTCGACCCGGAGACCCTCTCGTGTGAGGTAATCCGCGAGCCTACAGACCTACCGGTCACCGAACCGGGCGTCGAGATACTCGACGAACACGCGGGCTGGACGGAGGTTCGCATCGCCGACGCCGACGAGAAGGCGCGGGCGCGCCGCCGACTCGCTGAGCGAACCTACGGCAAGGGCTGGCGAAGCTACGACTTCCCCGGCTGTGCCCAGGTCGCGGAGAGAGCCGTGGCTGGCGGTGGTGGCCTCCCGTATTGCGACTGGAAGGGCCGCGTCGTCGACCCCGGACACGAGTGTAACGCGGACTGTCCCGGTTTCGAGGCGGCGGACCCGCCGGTGGTCGACAGCGAGGGGGAGCGCGACAGGCGAACTCCGTGGGTCGCAGACCCCGATGGACAGGTCCGGCGACAGTCGGGACTCGACCGGTTCACGTAGGACTCAGTCGCGTCGGCCGTCGGACGAGATGACGGCCATCGCGATGCCGACCCCGAAGGCGATGCCGAGCGTGAGGACAGGGTCGATGGTTCCGTCGACGAGCAGTGAGAGGAGCGTCACGACGGTCCCGGAGACGAGCGCACCGAGGAGCCCTCGCCGGAGAGCGACTCGTGCCATGTGACGATGGACGTGTGTGTGGACCCTCGCTGGTATCCATGGGTACGCAAGGCGTGCAAGAGCAGTCCGCGGGGAATGGCGAACAGACGACGGGATACCGAGAGCGCGAACGGGGCCGCCGTGCAACCGCAGACCCGTCCGCGTCGGTTTCTCAGGGCACGCCGGGTATGGCCGCGGCTTCACATTTGAACTCGGTCCAGACGTTCGGCCACCAGCGCGCCGGCGACCCGGACCGCGTTCGCCAGGCCGAGTTCGAACCCGGCTTCGAAATCCTCGTCCTGCAGACTGTCTTCCACGGACTGGCCGGGACGAGGCCTGTCGAAGTTCGCCACGCCACGGACGCTCAGGTAATCGTCGAGTCGACCGAACCGGGCGAGCGCGGCCGCGGTCGCGGCGTCTTCCATCTCGGTCGCGCAGTAGGTGCCGGCGTCGTACTCGTCGCAGAGCCACTGGACGCGCTCGGCGAGGACGCGTCCGTGCCAGAACTCGTCACCGCAGACGTTGGTACCGACGACGGTCCGGGGGTTTTCGTGTGCACCCCGACCCTCGAAGCGTTCGCGGTGTGCTTTCACTGCGGGGTCGTCGTCCAGGTCAGTCTCGCGAGCGAGTTCGGTGGCCCAGTCGAGCAGGGCCGGGTCCAGCCGGAAGACGTGGTCGTCGAGCCGGTACGGGTTCAGTTCGAGTGGAACCCCACCGTCGCCTTCGGCGGCGTCCCAGCGAACCTTCACGTCCCAGTCCACGATGGCGTCGGCGAGGACGACCGAGCCGATGGTCGTGTCGCTCGGCGGTCCGCCTGCCACGCCGACGGAGAGGAACAGGGTATCGGAGAGGTCGAGTTCCGGGCTGGCGAGGGCGGCAGCGACGGTCGTCGCCGTGTTCGCCTTGCCCATTCCCGTCGGCAGGAGCGCGAGCGGGCCGATGTCCGTGTCTGCTGCCTCAGCGGTGTACTGGAGCGGTTCGGGTGCGCCGGGCAGGCCGAGCGAATGGGCGAAGTCGTACCGGTCGAGCCAGGGCTCGCGCTCGTCCAGTGTCTCGGCGTCGTGGACGTACGCGGGGAGGACGAGCACCTCTGGGGCGATGGTCATGTCTCGGGAGGCGTGGCGTGCCGAAAAACGTCTTTCTCTCTCCTCGCGGGTCAGAGCGAGAACGTCTCGCCGTCGACCGCGATGGGGTCCGCGAACGCCTCCTCGACCGGATAGTAGTGCGCGGCGTGGACGACGCGTGCCTCGTCGGCGTCGAGGTCGTCCGCCAGGGCGAGCGCGCCCTCTCGGGTCATGTGCTTCGTCCCGAACGTGTAGAACACGTCGCCGTGTTCGTGCTTCCCGCCGAGCGGGTGGTACTTACAGAGTTCGCTCGGGACGATGCCGTCGGCGAGGAGAAGGTCGGGGGCGGCGAGTACGTCGCGGGACGCCTCGGGGAGGCCGTAGCTCGTATCGCCCGAGAACGAGAGAACTGCGCCGGTCTCGGGGTCCTCGATTCGGAGCCCGTAACAGACCAGCGGCGGGTGCTCGACCGGGACGAGC